>NZ_CP117881.1:5000-313750 GCF_028736195.1 Novosphingobium sp. KACC 22771
GCCAATACGCGTTTCTGATGGCCAATCCCGCCTTTGCCGTCGTCGGCGCCCAGGCCGACGATATGGACGAGGAAGGCAACCACACCGTCTGCAACGGCCCGATGCATCCCACTTCCTATGAACAGTTTCTGGCCACCATCGACACCGGCGCGCATTTGATGTGCCACCCGGTCGCCATGTTCCGGCGCGATGTGGTGCTGGCCGTCGGCGGCTATCACGCGGCCTTTCGCCATTGCGAGGATCTCGACCTCTGGCTGCGCCTCGCCTCGGTCACGAAATTGTGCAGCCTGCCCGACAAGCTGATCCACTATCGCCATTACGCGGGGCAGGTCTCCAGCCGCCACGCCACCGAGCAGCAGACCGGCGCGGCCATCGCCCGTCTCGCCTATCACGAACGCCTTGCCGGGCGCCCCGATCCCACCGAACACCTTGATCGCCTGCCGCCCATTGACGGGCTCGACATGCTCTTCGGGCGCGAAGGCATCTCGCGACAGGTGCGCGAAAAGGTTGCGCTGGGCCTGCGCTACTCCAGGGCGGGCATGCGCGATTCCGGCTTCGACCTGCTGCTCCGCCACGTGGCCGATGGCGGCAATCGCGATGGCCTTTGGCGTACGGTTGCCCGCCTTGTCCGCTTTGGCGAGCCGATGCGCGCCCTTCGCCTCGCCGCTGCGCTGGCCACCACCTGAACAAAGGGGCAAACCTGTTGCCCATTTGCCCGAATCCCGCAAATTCCGCGCTTTTCTGCGCACAATAGTGTGGACGCCGCCTCGCTTCGCACTGGCCAAGGGCGCAGCATAGGCGTATAACTCATACATTAGACGGCTAAAGCCGCATATGCAGGAGAGAATGGCCATGGCTCTGAACGCCATTGCCCTGGCCCTTGCGCTGGCCAGCACCAGCGCCGAGGGTGCAGGTGCTATTGATTTGCCCGTTGCGCAACCCGCCCTGGGCCCAACCCAAACCATCGCCGCCAAATCCGACGAATACGACCGCATGACTGTGCCGGTCACCGTGCGCGAACACGGGCCTTTCCGCTTCATGGTCGATACCGGCGCCCAGCGCACCGTCCTGTCCGACATGGTCGCCGCACGATTGGGCGTGACCGGCACAGACCAGGCGCAAGTAACCGGCGTTGCCGGAACCCGCGTGGTCAGTGTGGTCGATGTCGGACATCTCAAATTGGGCCGACGCAGTTGGGCGGGCAAGCAATTGCCGATACTGCTGGCCCATGATGTCGGCGCAGACGGCATCATCGGCCTCGACGGCTTGCAGGGTCAGCGCGTGATGATCGACTTTCGCCGCAACGAGGTAACGCTGATTGATCGGGTAAGCAGGGACCCGGCCGCCGATGGCTTCGAAATCGTCGTCGAGGCAAAGCGGCATAATGGCGAGTTGATCATGACCAACGCCCTGATTGATGGGGTCAGGGTCGATGTGGTGATCGATACAGGTTCCGACATCAGCGTGGGCAATCGCGCACTGCAAAAGGCGCTGGGATCGCGCGTGACGGGTCACACCGAATTGCAAAGCGTGACCGGCCAGAGCATTCAGGCCGATTATGCCACGGCGCGGCAATTCTCGATCGACGGTTTCAAGGTCACGGGCATGCCCATCGCCTTTACCGATTCGCCCTCCTTCGCGCTGATGGGGCTGGACCGACGCCCGGCGGTGCTGCTGGGCATGCCCACGCTGCGCCTGTTTGACCGGATCGCGATTGATTTTGTGGCCAAGCGGGTGCTGTTCGATATGCCCGCCACCTCAATACCGTCCTCCTGAACGAAGCGGCCATTGGCGTTTGGCCGCTTCGCGCCTACATAGGCGGGCGATGCCTCCTGAACATTCCGCCTCGCCCGCCCCTTCCGCCAAGACGCCGCGCCATGATGGCTGGCAGACGCTCCGGCGGTTCCTGCCCTATCTTTGGCCCGATGACCGGCCCGATCTGCGCATGCGGATCGTGGCGGCGGTGGTGTTTATTCTGGCCTCGACCGCCACACAGATGGCGCTGCCCTATTTCCTGAAATGGGCGATCGACGCGATGAACATCGCCGGGCCGCGGGTGATGACGGGCGCCATGCTCTTTGTCATCGCCTATGCGGCGGGACGCTTTGCGGGCGTGGCCTTCGACAATCTGCGCAACATCGTGTTTGAGCGCGTGGGGCAGGAAGCCACCCGTATTCTGGCCGAGAATGTGTTCTCCCGCCTGCATCAGCTTTCGCTGCGCTTTCACCTTGCCCGCCGCACGGGCGAGGTCACCAAAACCATCGAGCGCGGCACCAAGAGCATCGACACGATGCTCTATTTCATGCTGTTCAATATCGCGCCCACGGTGCTGCAGCTCGTCATCGTTGCGGTGATCTTTCAGATCAACTTCGGCTGGGGTCTGGTGGCGGCAACGGCCTTCAGCATCGCGGCCTATATCTGGGTCACGCGCAAGATCACCGAATGGCGCACGCACCTGCGCGAAAAGATGAACAAGCTGGACGGGCAGGCCCTGTCGCGCGCGGTCGATTCGCTGCTCAATTACGAGACGGTCAAATATTTCGCCGCCGAAAAGCGCGAAGAGGCCCGCTATTCCGCCGCCACCAGCGCCTATGCCGACGCCGCCACGCGCAGCGAGAACAGCCTTGGCATGCTCAACATCGCGCAGGGGCTGGTGGTCAACCTGCTGATGGCGGGGGCCACGGCCTATACGGTCTGGGGCTGGAGCAAGGGGGAATATACCTCGGGCCAGTTGGTTTTCGTCCAGACTTATCTCACGCAATTGTTCCGCCCGCTCGACATGCTGGGCATGGTCTATCGCACGATCCGGCAGGGGCTGATCGACATGGCCGACATGTTCCGCCTGCTCGACACCGAACAGGAGGTGAAGGACAAGCCAAGCGCGCCCGCGCTGGTGGTGCGCCAACCTTCGGTGGTGTTCGACAATGTGGTGTTCGGCTATGACCGCGACCGCACGATCCTGAAGGGCCTGTCGTTCGAGGTGCCTGCCGGGCATCATGTCGCGCTGGTCGGGCCTTCGGGCGCGGGCAAGAGCACGATCGGGCGCCTGCTGTTCCGCTTCTATGATCCGTGGTCGGGCCGCATCCTGATCGACGGGCAGGATATTGCCGAGGTGTCGCAAACCTCGCTGCGCGCAGCGCTGGGCATTGTGCCGCAGGATTCGGTGCTGTTCAACGACACGATCGGCTACAACATCGGCTATGGCCACCCGGTCGGCGAGGCCACCCCGGCCCAGATCGAGGCCGCCGCGCAGGCCGCCGCCCTCTCGGGCCTGATCGAGCGTCTGCCCGCCCGTTTCGATACCGAGGTGGGCGAGCGCGGGCTGAAACTCTCGGGCGGCGAGAAGCAGCGCGTGGCGATTGCACGCACGCTGGTCAAGAACCCGCCGATCCTCCTGCTCGATGAAGCCACCAGCGCGCTCGACACGCGGACCGAGCAGGACATTCTGGCCACGCTCCATGCCCTGTCGGAAAACCGCACCAGCCTGTCGATTGCCCACCGCCTGTCAACCATCGTCGATTCCGACTCCATTCTGGTGCTGGCCGACGGGCGGCTGGTCGAACAGGGCAACCATACGCAACTGCTGCGGATGGAGGGGCTTTACGCCGAAATGTGGGCGCGTCAGGCCAATGAGACGCTGGCCATCGAGGCCCAGACCAATGAAAACGCAACGATGGAGGATGCGACGCGATGATCCTTGCCCTGCTGGCCGCGCAGGCCACAACCCCCAGCCTGGAACTGACCCAGCGCGCGGCAAACGCCGCCTTCGCCGCCTGTCAGGGCACGCCGATTGCCGTTGCGATCATTGATAGTGACGCCCAGCCGCGCCTGTTGCTGCTGGGCGACGGGACGCGCAGCATGTTTGGCAATTTTGCCATCCGCAAGGCCACCACCGCGCTGCGCTTTGGCAAGCCCAGCGCCGAGGTGCGCGATGCCGCCAAATCCGACCCCGCATTGGCGGAAAGGCTGAAAAGCGATGCCACGCTGATCGGCTTTGGCGGCGGGTTGCCCTATGCGGGGGGCGCGGTGGCTGTGGCCGGCGCGCCCAGTCAGGATCTCGACCAGACCTGCGCGGCGGCGGCTCTGGCGGTGCTGACAAAAGGCTGAGGCCGCCTCAGCCCAATTCTATCTCAGCCCAATTCGACCTCGTGCCAGACCACCGCCTGCCCGACCTTTACGCAGGCGTTTTCCGCATCATAGGTCATCGTGGGCGAACCATAGAGCCGCCACCCCTGCGTCAGCGCTTCGGACACGCGCTCGCAAAAGGCGCGATCATCCTTGCCCGTCAACAGGCGGTAGATCGGGCGACCGTCGGGGGTCTGATAGGTTTTGTCGGTCATATCGGGCCGGTTTCCTGAAACGGGGGCGACGCAAACCCGTCGCCCCCTGCATCCTTAAAGAATGAACTTCGAAAGATCCGTGTCGCGCGCCAGCGTGTTAAGCCGCGCCTCGACATAGGCCTCGTCGATGGTGATCGTCTCGCCGCGCTTGTCCTCAGCCTCAAAGGACAATTCCTCCAGCAGCCGCTCCATCACCGTTTGCAGGCGGCGGGCGCCGATGTTCTCGACATTCTCGTTCACCTGCGCGGCGGTGCGGGCAATGGCGCGCACGGCCTCGGGGGTGAATTCGACCGTCACCTCCTCTGTGCCCATCAGGGCGCGATATTGCTCGACCAGATTGGCCCGCGTCTCGGCCAGAATGCGCACGAAATCCTCTTCGGACAGCGCCTTCAATTCCACCCGGATCGGCAGACGCCCTTGCAGTTCGGGCAGCATGTCGCTGGGCTTGGCCACGTGGAACGCACCGCTGGCGATGAAGAGGACGTGGTCGGTCTTCATCGGGCCATATTTGGTGGCAATCGTCGTGCCCTCGATCAAGGGCAACAGGTCGCGCTGCACGCCCTCACGGCTGACCGAACCGCCGCGCACGTCCGACACGGCAATCTTGTCGATCTCGTCGATGAACACGATGCCATTGGCCTCGGCATTGGCCAGAGCCACACGGGCCACATCGTCCTGATCCATCCGTTTTTCGGATTCTTCATCCACCAGACGGTCCCAGGCATCGGCCACGCGCATCTTGCGGCGCTTCAAGGGCTTGCCGCCCATCGCCTTGCCCAGCATGTCGGACAGGTTGATCATGCCGATGCCGCCGCCCATGCCGGGGATCTCCATCGGCGTGGAGGGCGAATCCTCGACCTCCACCTCGACCTCGACATCATCCATCGCACCTTCGTTCAGACGCTGGCGGAAACTCTCGCGCGTCGCCTCGCTGGCGCCATCGCCGACCAGCGCCTTGAGCAAGCGGTCCATCGCCGCCTTGCTGGCCGCCTCGCGCACGGCCTCGCGGCGGCGCGCCTTTTCCAGCCGGATCGCTTCCTCGGCCAGATCGCGCCCGATCTGTTCAACATCGCGCCCGACATAGCCCACCTCGGTAAACTTGGTCGCTTCCACCTTTACAAAGGGCGCATCGGCCAGCTTGGCCAGACGACGGCTGATCTCGGTCTTGCCGCAGCCCGTCGGCCCGATCATCAGGATGTTCTTGGGCGAAACCTCATCGCGCAGATCGGCCGAGAGGTGCTGGCGGCGCCAGCGGTTGCGCAGGGCCACGGCCACCGCGCGCTTGGCCTCCTGCTGGCCGATGATATGTTCATCAAGCGCGCGCACGATCGCCTTGGGGGTCAAATTATCATTCATGGGGGATCAACCAATCGTCTCGACCGTCACCCGGTCATTGGTGAAAACGCAGATCTCGGCGGCAACCGCCATCGCGCGACGGGCGATCTTTTCGGCGTCTTCTTCATAATCGGAAATCGCGCGAGCGGCCGCCAGCGCATAATTGCCGCCCGAACCGATGGCGGTCACAACCCCGCTCTCGCTCGCTTCAGGCTCCAGCACGTCGCCATTGCCGGTCAGCACCAGCATGGTTTCGGCATCGGCCACGATCATCAGCGCTTCAAGATTGCGCAGATATTTGTCGGTGCGCCAATCCTTGGCCAGTTCGACCGCCGCGCGCAACAATTGGCCACGATGAGTTTCCAGCTTGCGCTCAAGACGTTCGAACAGGGTAAAGGCGTCGGCGGTGGCGCCCGCGAAACCGGCGATGACTTTTCCGTTTCCGTGTTCATCCGGGGCGCCAATGCGGCGCACCTTGCGCGCGTTGGGCTTCATCACCGTATTGCCCATCGACACCTGACCATCGCCCGCGATGACGGTCTTGCCGCCCTTTTTCACGCCGACGATGGTTGTGCCGTGCCACTGGATCAGCCCGTGGCCAGCTTTGCTGCTATCCATGGATAGGCATATGGGGGCGGGCCGGAAATTGTCCAGACCGCCCGAATGCCAAAGATCAGCTGCCGTTGGGGCCGGGGCGTCCGCCGCCGGTGCCGCCCTGGCCGCCGCCCATGCCTGCCGCGCCCACCGTGCCGATATTGCCGAACAGATCCTCAAGGAAGGTCCGCTTGCGGCCCAGCGTCGGGGTCAGATCCTTGTCGGGGTTGAACCGGGCGACCTTTTCCATGCCCGCGCGGTCAACGCCCAGCACATTGCCCTTGGCATCGAAACGCACGCGCAGGATCGTCTGGGCCGTGGGCTGGGGGCGGCGGAAGGCCAATTGCTTGGTGTCGGTGGCGATGTAATACCAGTCCTGATCGCCGAACTGGCTAGCCAGCGTCGGGCGGCCCAGCGTGCGTTCGACCGACATCTTGTTGTCCACGCCCGGCAGCACCGAATCGACCAACGCCGTATCCACAAAGAAGCCGCGATGGTCACGCACCGTGGTGCAGCCGCCAAGGCCCATCGCCGCCAGCGCCAGAGGCGCCAAAACGCCGATCTTTGCCAGCTTGCCCGAAACTGCCCGCATCCCGCTACTGCTCCATCTATGGCCTGGCCCCGCGCGGCGGGAATATTCCGCCAATCCGCATTGCCAAAGCCTCAAGTCCATGCTTACCGAAAAACGCCTTACGGCTCCTTGGCCCCATGCGCAACTCTCGTTGCTATGCGCGCTTGGGGGCGGGCGATTGAATAGTGGCTGAACGATAAAAGGAGCGGCGGCCAAGCGCCATGACCAGTGCTGCACAACAAAAGCCCTCGCTGTTTTCGCGCCTGTTTGGCGGCAAGAGCGACGATTACGCCGCGGTGCGTCCGCTCTGGCACGCGCTGGTCGCGGCGGCCCGTTCGCGCGAATGGTATGCGCCGGGCGGGCGGCCCGGCATTGCCGATACGCTGGCGGGGCGATTCGATGCGATCACGCTGGTGCTGTCCCTTGCGCTGCTGCGTATGGAGGGGACCGAGGCGTTGCGCCTGCCCTCGGTGCGGCTGACGGAATTGTTTGTGACCGACATGGACGGGCAATTGCGCGAATCGGGAGTGGGCGATCTGGTTGTGGGCAAGCATATCGGGCGGCTGATGAGCGTGCTGGGCGGGCGTCTTGGCGCCTATCGCGCGGCGCTGGGCGGAGAGGCGGATCTGGCCGCGGCGCTCGAACGCAATCTGACGCTGGCGCCGGGCGCCGATCTGGCCGCGCTGGCGCAGGGCGCACGCGAACTGGCCGATCATCTCGCCGCGCTTGACGACACCGCGCTTTTGGAAGGAAGGATCGCCCTATGAGCGACACACCCGAATTTTCGCGGATCATCGATATCCGCCACCTTGAACTCAAGCCGGTCGAACTGGCCGCCACGCCCGAGGAATGCAAGGCGCTGGCCAAACGGTTCAACCTTGTCTCGATCGGCCATCTGACCGCCAAGGTCATGATCACCCTTGATGGCGCCATCATCCGTGCCAAGGGCACGCTGTCTTCGGATCTGGTGCAATCCTGCGCGATTTCGGCCGAGGATCTGCCGCAAAAGATCCGCGAAAAGCTGGACCTGCGCTTTGTGCCCGAAACGGGCGTCGAAGGCGGGCCGGATGAGGAAATCGAGCTGAGCGAGGAGGATTGCGACGATATCCCCTATAGCGGCGAACGTTTCGATCTGGGCGAGGCGGTGGCGCAATCGCTGGCGCTATCAATCGATCCCTTTGCCGAGGGGCCGGAAGCAGCGAAGGTGCGGGCCGCGGGCATTCTGGGGCAGGAAAACCTCAGTCCTTTTGCCGCGCTGGAGGCTTTGAAGAAGAAATAAAAAGGGGGCCATCTGGCCCCCTTCGCTTTTTCGCTGTGCCCGAACGGCCCCGATCAGAACGGGATGTCGTCGTCCAGATCCTCGCCATAACCGCCGCCCGAGGACGAGCCGCCGCCAAAGCCGCCGCCCGAACCGCCCCCGGAACTGCCCCCAGAACTGCCCGACGTGCGCCCCCAGTCGCTGCCGCCCGAACCGCCTGACGAACCACCGCCCGAGCGCCCGCCGCCATACGAGCCGCCGCCCGAAGAACCGCCCCAATCGCCGCCCGAACGGCCGCCACCGCCCATGCCGCCACCCTGCGGACCATCCAGCATGGTCAGCACGCCGCCGACCCCGCCGACGCTGATCTCGGTCGTGTAACGGTCATTGCCGCTCTGGTCCTGCCACTTGCGGGTGCGCAACTGGCCTTCGATATAGACCTTGCTGCCCTTGCGCAGGAAACGCTCGGCCACGCCCACCAGACCATCGGAGTTGAGCACAACGCTGTGCCACTCGGTGCGCTCCTTGCGTTCGCCGGTGGTGCGGTCTTTCCAGTTCTCGCTGGTGGCGATGCGCAGATTGGCGATCCGCCCGCCGTTCTGGAACGACTTGACCTCTGGATCGGCGCCCAGATTGCCGATCAGAATGACCTTGTTGACGCTGCCTGCCATGAAACCCTCTTAGCCTAGAACCCCAGCGCGATCGCGCTCCAATAGGTGATACCGGCAAAGACATAGGCAAGCGCGAAGAGATAGGCCAGCATGAAGGCAGGCCATTTCCACCCATTTGTTTCACGCCTCGTCACGGCAATCGTCGAAATGCACTGCGGCGCAAAGACGAACCATGCCAGAAAGGCCAAAGCGGTGGCCAGGCTCCAGTGCTTTTTCAACTGATCCGAGAGTTGATGGGCGGTGGTGTCATCATCGCCCGCCGCCACGGCATAGGTGGTGGCCAGCGAGGAGACCGCCACTTCGCGCGCCATCATCGAGGGGATCAGCGCCAGCGCGATGTCGCGGTTAAAGCCGATCGGCTTCAACGCAACGGCCAGCCCATTGGCGATATGCCCGGCGAACGAGGCATCGACCTGATCCTGCCCCTTTTGCGCCTGAGGGAAGTTGAGCAGCAGCCAGAGGACGATATTGACCTGCAGGATGATCGTGCCCGCACGGCGCAGGAAGATCCAGCCGCGCTGAAACAGGCCCAGCCCCAGATCGCGCAGGCGGGGGAGCTGATATTTCGGCATTTCCATGATGAAGCCGCTGGCCGCACCCTTGGTAACCGACCGACGCAGGATCAGCGCCACCACCATCGCACCCACGATGCCGAACACATAAAGTCCGAACAGCACCAGTCCCTGCAGCCCCACCACGCCCACCGGGCGATTGGGAATAAAGGCGGCAATAATCACCGCATAGACCGGCAAACGCGCCGAACAGGTCATCAGCGGCGCAATCAGGATCGTGGTCAGCCGGTCCTTGGGATCGGTGATCGACCGCGTGGCCATGATGCCCGGCACCGCGCAGGCAAAGGAGGAGAGCAGCGGAATGAAGCTGCGCCCCGACAGGCCCACGCCCGCCATCATACGGTCCATCAGGAAAGCCGCGCGGGCCATATATCCGGTGGCCTCAAGGACAAGAATGAAGAAAAACAGAATGATGATCTGGGGCAGGAACACCACCACCGCGCCCACGCCAGCAAGCACGCCATCGGTGATGAAGTCTCGCAGAAGGCCTGTCGCCATCTCGGCCTTGACCCCGTCCGAGATCAGACCGACAAAACCTTCAAGCCCATCCTGAAGCGGCGCGGCCCAGGCAAACACCGCCTGAAACACCACGAACAGCAGCGCCAGCAGAAATACCGGGCCGATCCACGGGTGCAGCAGGAAATCATCCATCCGCGAATGCAGACGATGCTTGGCGCTTTCGGAAATAATCACGCCATCGGCAATGGCATGGGCCTCCATCCGCCGCTCGGCCAGATCGAGGCGCGCGCGCGGATGCGGGGCATCGCCCGCATGGCCCTCGGCCTGCGCAATCGCTTCGCCCAGTTCGGCAAGGCCGCGCCGCCGCACCGCCACGGTCGGGATCACCGGCACGCCCAGCGCG
Organism: Novosphingobium sp. KACC 22771; assembly: GCF_028736195.1. Taxonomy (GTDB): domain Bacteria; phylum Pseudomonadota; class Alphaproteobacteria; order Sphingomonadales; family Sphingomonadaceae; genus Novosphingobium. Next base: position 15,204 of record NZ_CP117881.1, read on the forward strand.
TTCGACAGCGCCAGCGGATCAAGCACCAGCCCGTCCCGCTCGGCCAAATCGATCATGTTGAGCGCGACCACCGTGGGCTTGCCCAGCGCGATCACTTCCTGCGCGAAGACGAGATGCTGTTCCAGATTGCTGGCGTCCAGCACGATCACCAGCACATCGGGCGCCGGTTCACCCGCCAACTCGCCAAGGATCACCTTGCGGGTGACTTCCTCATCCGGGCTGGTGGCCTGCAAACCATAGGAGCCGGGCAGGTCGGTCAATTCAATCGGCGCGCCATTGGGCAGCATCATCCGCCCCGCGCGCCGCTCAACCGTAACGCCGGGATAATTGGCGATCTTCTGCCGCGCACCGGTCAGCGCGTTGAACAGGGCGCTCTTGCCCGCATTGGGATTGCCGACCAGCGCGGCCTTGTGCCAGCGGCTCATTGCCCGTTCTCAAGCAGGCTCACCTGCATCGCGCGGGCATGGGCCCGGCGCAGCGCCACCGTCATGCGCCCAACGCGCAAGGCCAGCGGATCGGCCCCGCCAAACACGCCGCGATGCGACACCGACAATTTCGATCCGACATCCACCCCCAGCGCTCGAAGGCGCAGCGCCTCCTCTTCAACAAGAGTGGCCCAATCGACGGCAACGATACGCGCAATCTGCCCCACGGGCAGCTTGTCGAGCGTCATCACGGAATCTGGCATCGCGTTCATGGCTCTGCGCTGCCAGAGTTCCAAGCAAATTGCAACTCACTCGCAATAACCGAATGCGATTTATGATGCGCCGGTAAAAAAGGCCGGTGCCGGGCGTGACGCGGTTGCGTCACGCCACCATCAAAGACTCGCCGGATAGCGCAGGCGACCGAGCAGGCGGACCGGGCTGAAATGCATCGCATCGCGGCGCAGCAATTGGCCCTTGAGCTTTTCAAAGCGCATCACCCCTTCGATGCGGCGGTCGAGGAAGGCCAGCGTCTCTGCCTTGCCCTCGCTTTCATCATTGGCGAAAACCGCCAATGTCGCCGCATAAATGCCTGCCAGCGTGGCGCGCTTGGTGTAATGATTGAAATCAACCGCCCGGTCGCCCGCCAGACGCCACATTGCATCCGCGCTCTGCCAGCCCAGCCGGGCCGAGGCGGCCAGATTGCGCGGCCGCGCCATGATCGCCTGAGCCCGGCGCAAGGATTCCTCCGCCCCGTCCAGCGCCGCAAGGCGGAAACGCACCAGCCGCCCAATACGCTCGCGGATGGGCAATTGCGCCAGATCGGCGGCCGGGAGCGCCTCGGCCATCGCCAGATCGATTGAGGCGATCCATGCCGAAATCATCGCCATCGCGCCCTCATTAAAGGCGTAAAGCGCGACATCTTCCGACACGCCCTTTTCCATCGCTGCGGCGCGCACCGCCTCCTCGCCCCAACCGTCGAACACCGCCGCCCGCGCCACAGCTGGCGCCAGCAGCACGCGCAGTTCATCAAGCGAAAGATTATCAGCCTGCGTCATCATGCGCTCCTGCGTTCAGAACGAAGGCCCATAGGTGCGGGCCTTGCTGTCGGTCTTCTTGGCGTTGGTATTGATCTCTTCGATCAGATTGTCGTTGCGCTCCAGCTTGGCATAATCGCGCGCGCTGCGGCCCGAACTGTCGGCGCGGTCGGGGCTGGCCCCGGCCTTGAGCAACACGCGCATCATCGCGATATCGCGGCGATGCACCGCGGAAATCAGCGGAGTCTCGCCGGTGGAATTGGGTTCATCCACCCGCGCCCCGCCCGCGATCAGCAATTCCATCCCCTCGACAAAGCCAAGGTTGGCCGCCACCACCAGCGGGGTCTGACCCTTGGAATCGCGGATGTTCGGGTCGGCGCCCTTGCCCAGCAAAAAGCTGATCCATGTAGTGTCGCGCCGCGCCGTGACGATGTGCAGCGCGGTTTCGCCGGTGGTCACATCGCGCGTGTTGATGATCGTCGTGCCCGGTTCGGCCAGCGCGTCGGTGACCTCCTGGCCCTCTTTCTTCTTCACGCTCTCAAGGAACTTGTAGCTTTTGGAAAACTGGGCCTGCGCCGGGCCCGGCATGGCAACGCCCACCGCCAGCGCGGCCAACAGCGCCACGCGCAGCCTGCGCAGATATGTGCCAGAGATCACTTCACTTCCTCCATTGCCGAATGCGCCGCCCTTAAACCCTCATGGGCGCATCATCGCACCTTGCGCAAGGGCCTTTAGCAGAGCATGAACGCCCACGCCATGACCAAGCCCTTTCGTTCATCCCTGATCGCGCTGCTCGCCGGCGCCCTGTTGCTGTCGGGTTGCAAATCCGCGCCCTCTCCTGCCGATCCGCCTTTGGCGGGCGCGGCCATCGGCGGGCCCTTCACGCTGGTCGACAAGGATGGCAAGACCGTCCGATGGTCCGATTTCAAGGGCTTCTACCGGATCGTCTATTTCGGCTACACGTTCTGCCCCGATGCCTGCCCCACCGATGTGGCGGTGGCGATGCGCGGGCTGGACGCCTTTGCCAAGAGCCACCCCAAAGAGGCCGACCACATCCGCCCGATCTTCATCTCGATCGATCCGGCCCGCGACACGCCCAAGGTGGTGGGTGAATTTGCCGCCGCTTTCTCGCCGCGCCTGATCGGGCTGACCGGAACGTCCGCGCAGGTCGATCAGGCCGCCAAGGCCTTTGCCGCCTATTATGCGCGCGGCAAGGAAACCTCGGGCGGCTATCTGATGGACCACAGCCGCATCGCCTATCTGATGGGACCGGACGGTCAGCCCATCTCGATGCTGCCCGTCGACAAAGGCCCGCAGGCCGTGGCAGAGGACCTTGCAACATGGGTGAAATGAGGGACCACTTCTGGGAACTTCCGCTCCACCGCCTGAGCAAGGCGGAATGGGAGGCGCTGTGCGATGGCTGCGGCCAATGCTGTCTGCACAAGGTCGAGGATGAGGACAGCGGCGAGATCTTCATGACCAATGTGGCCTGCAAGCTGCTGGACCTGCGCACCGGCCAATGCAGCGATTACAAGAACCGCCGCGCCCATGTGCCCGATTGCATCCGCCTGACGCCCAAGAGCGTGCGGCAATTGGGCTGGCTGCCCGAAACCTGCGCCTATCGGCGGCGGGGCGAGGATCGGCCCCTGCCCGAATGGCATTACCTGCTGACCGGCGACCGGCAGAGCGTCCATGACGCCAAGGCCAGCGTCGCGGGCCGCGCCATCAGCGAGACGGTGGCAGGCCCCCTGCACCATCACATCATCTGGCCCGAGGGCATGGTGCCGATGGAGATCATCGAGGACGAGGACTGATGCTCGACTGGCTGCGTCGCAGTCAGCGGGAGGAGGAGAGCCCCTCGATCACCCTCAATGGCGTGCGCGTGCCGATCGCCATCCGCCGCCTGCCGCAATCGCGCCGCATGACCATGCGCCTTGCCCCCGATGGCAGCGAGGTGCGGATCGCCATGCCTAAATGGGGCCGGACGCAGGATGCGCTGGATTTCGCCCATCTGCGCGCCGACTGGCTGGCCGCGCAACTGGCGCGCCACACGCCCAAGGTGGATCTGGCGCCGGGCGGGACCATCCTGTTTGCCGGGGTGCCGCATCGCATCGCCCACAGCCCCGGTTCCGCCCGCCGCGTGGTGTGCGAGGGGGGCGTGATCCACATGGGCGGCGCGCTCGATTCGCTTGCCCCCCGCCTCACCCGCTGGATGCAGGCGCAGGCGCGCGAGCATTTCGCGCAGGATCTGGCCTTTTACTGCGCGCGGGCCGGGCTGCCCGTGCCCCCGCTGGCGCTCTCGGGCGCGCAGGCCCGCTGGGGCAGTTGTTCGGCGCGGGGGAGCGTGCGGCTCAACTGGCGGTTGATGATGGCCCCCGATTCGGTGCGCCGCGCCGTGGTCGCGCATGAGGTCACGCATCTGGTCCATTTCAACCATTCGCCAGCCTTCCACGCCCTGCTTGCCCAATTGTTTGAAGGCAGTATCGAGGAAACCAACCGCTGGCTCAAACGCCATGGGCGCTCGCTCTATACGCCGCTTGGCTGAATGGGGCGCATAGGACTGGCGTAAGGCGCGATTCATCCCTATTTGCGTGGAGTGATGAATTTCAAACGCAAGAATTCGATGTGGGCCGATGTGTCCCCCACGGGCGCGGTGTCCGATTTCGTCTCGGTGTGGCGGTCTTCGGGGCGCAACCGGTGGCGCTTTGTGCTGGCCGCGCTGGTGGCCAGCGGGTCGGTTCTTTCGCTGATTATTCGTGAAGAACATCGTGCGCCCCCGCGCCTGCCGTCGATCACCTATATCAACAGCTGGCGCGCCGACCGCAGCGACGAGGAAATCAAGGCCAGCAATCTGGCCTTCCAGAAGATCAAGGAACAGCGCCTGCGCGAACAGGCCGAGGCCGAGGAAGAGACGAAAAAGCTCTATCGCACGCTGGGCCGGATTTCGGGCATGGATGTGGACAAGATCGAGCGCGACGCCGCAGCCCAGCGCGCCGCCGAAGCCAAGGCCGCCGCAGCCGAGGCCGAACACGCCAAGGCCGTGCAGGCCGCCGCCGCGAAATAATGGCCGATAGCGCCGACCGTCGCTGGCTGGCCGCCGCCGCCAGGCTGGCCGCAAGGGCGCGGCCTTTGTCGCGGCCCAATCCGGGCGTGGGGGCAATCATCGTTCGCGATGGTGTGGTGATCTCGCGCGGCTGGACGCAGGGCGGCGGGCGGCCTCACGCCGAGGCGGTGGCGTTGAGCGGCGTGGATGCGCGCGGAGCGACGATGTATGTCACGCTCGAACCCTGCGCCCATGTTTCAGTGCGCGGCCCGGCCTGTGCGGATCTGGTGGCGGCGTCGGGACTGGCGCGGGTGGTGATCGGCTGCGGCGACCCCGATCCGCGCACGGCGGGTGCAGGGATAGCGCGGATTCGCGGCGCGGGCATTGCCGTCGAGCAGGTCGATTGCCCCGCCTCACGCGCCTCGCTGGCGGGCTATCTGGCCCAGCGGACAAAGGGGCGGCCGCATGTCACGCTCAAGCTGGCCATGTCGCTCGACGGCTGCATCGCCCGCGCCGATGGCGAGAGCCAGTGGATCACCGGCCCCGAAGCACGCGCCCATACCCATGCGATGCGCGCGCAATCGGACGCGATTCTGGTGGGCGGCGGGACGTTGCGGGCGGACAATCCCCGGCTCGACGTGCGCCTGCCGGGGCTGGAGGCGCAAAGTCCCCGGCGTTTGGTACTGACCCATGGCGCGGCGCCCGAAGGGTGGCAGCCCATCGCCTCGCCCGAGGCTATTCACGGGCTGCATGACGATCTCTACCTGTTCGTCGAAGGCGGCGCAGGAGCCGCTTCGGCCTTCCTGCGCGCCGGGCTGGTGGATCGCCTGCTGCTCTATCGCGCGCCCATCCTGATCGGCGGCGGCAGGCCGGGCGTGGGCGATTATGGCCTTTCCGCTCTGGCGCAGGCGCATGACCGCTGGCACAAGACAGATCAACGCCAGCTTGGCAAGGACACGCTGGAAATCTATGAGGCAAACCCATGTTTACCGGCATTGTCACCGCTTTAGGCACCATCACGCAGGCCACCGGGCAGGACCACGTCCACGCCCGTATCGCCGCCCCCTTTGACCCCGAAGGCATCGCCATCGGCGCCTCCATCGCCTGTTCCGGCGTCTGCCTGACGGTGGTGGACAAGGGTGGAGTCGCAGGCGATTCGTGGTTTGCCGTCGATATTTCGGGCGAAACCACCAGCCGCACCGTGGCGGGCCGCTGGGCCATCGGCACCACGCTCAACCTCGAACCGGCGCTGAAACTGGGCGATGAACTGGGCGGGCATATCGTGACCGGTCATGTCGATGGCGTGGGCCGCGTGGTCAGCATCAGCACGGTGGGCGATTCGATCCGTGTGATCATCGCCGCCCCGGCCGATCTCGCGCCCTATATCGCGGAAAAAGGCTCGATCACCGTCGATGGCATCTCGCTGACGGTCAATGACATTGCCGATCAGGCCGACGGCACCTGCCACTTTGCCCTCAACATCATCCCGCACACCGCCAAGGTCACCACCGCAGGCGAGTGGGCTGAGGGCGCTTCGGTCAATCTGGAGATTGATGTGTTGGCGCGGTATCTGAAGCGAATGCAGGCGTTGAAGGGGTAATTTTGAAGGGAGTTTAGATGCGAGGGTCTAGACCCTCGCGCTCCCGTTACTGTCAGCGTTGCGCCATGGGTTCAGCGTTTGTGTCGGACGCGATCTCAGAAATATGAAAGCCTGCGGCGCTGATCAGCGCTACGCCGCCGCGCCGCAGGCTTTGTACAAATCAAAAAGCGCCCCGTTTTCCAGCGAGGCGCTTTTTAAGTAACGGGATTGCAAAGGGACCGAGTCCCTTTGCCCGCCGGAGGCAAAAATCAGGCAGTCACATCCGCCACCGCCGCGATGAACTTGTCGATGTTGCCCATCGTCAGGCCCGCCACGTTGATACGGCCCGAACCGGCCATATAGACGCCGTGCTTTTCACGCATGGCCAGAACCTGATCGCCGGTCAGCGGAACGATCGAGAACAGGCCGTTCTGCGTGCCGAAGGGCGCGAAATCGACCGAGCCCTGAACACCAGCGCTGCCCAGCTTGGCGCGCACTTCGTTCATGCGCGCGCGCATGACGTCCAGCTCGTTCAGCCACGAAGCAGTCAGGCCCGCATCCGAGAGGATCAGACGAACCACCGCGCCGCCGTGATCAGGCGGCATCGACCAGGCCGCACGGGCCAGCGTCGCGCCGTTCGACAGCACGATGTTCACCGCATCGGCATTCTGGGCCAGCACGTAGAGCGCGCCCACGCGGTCGCGGTAATAGCCAAAGTTCTTGTCGCAGCTATAGGCGATCAGCGCTTCGGGCACTTCGGCCAGAACGCGGCGGATGCCATAGGCGTCTTCTTCCATGCCCTGACCCAGACCCTGATAGGCAAGGTCGAGGATCGGCAGGATACCCTTGGCCTTGATCAGGCCCGCGATTTCGTCCCATTCGGCGTTGGTGTAATCAATGCCGGTGGGGTTGTGGCAGCAGCCATGCAGCATGATGGCATCGGTGGCTTCGGCCCCGGCAATCGCTTCACGCAGGGAATCCATGTCGGCCACGCCCGCCTTGGTGGCGTGGTTGAAACCCTTGATTTCGACGCCGACGTCGGCGGCAATCTGGGCATGGTTGGGCCAGCTGGGCGTGCCCATCAGGATGCGGGTAACGCCCGCCTTCTTGGCCAGAGCCACGGCCAGACGCACAGCGCCCGTGCCGCCCGGAGCCTGCATCCCGTCGATGCGGCCATCCATGGTCGGATTTTCCGCGCCGAACACATAGGGCATCAGCGCATGGACAAAGCCCATGTCGCCTTCGGGCCCGAGATAGGCTTTGGAATCCTGCGTATCGAGCAGCAGCTTTTCGGCCGCCTTCACCGATTCGAACACGGGCGTGGCGCCCGTATCGGTGCGATAGACGCCCACGCCGAGGTCAATCTTGTCCTCGCGGGGGTCCGCATTGTGGAGCTTGATCAGCGCCAGAAGCGCGTCGGCGGGCTGTTGCTTGAGGTTGTTGAGCATAATGGTCGCGCCCTTACCCCCACGCGCGCATGGGGGCAAGGGCGTATCGCCACAGAATCGTGCCTCAGAGCGGGTTCCAGTTCTGCTTTTTCGAGAACTTCATATAGCCGCCATTGATGCCCAGCCGCAGCCCCACCCCCATACGCACCGGAATCAGCACGATATCGCCGCGCCGCATATAGGAAACGTTGAAGCCGCCCACCATGTAGGCCTGCCCCTCGCCCGCGCCGAAGCGGTGAAAGAGATCCTCGGTGTTGTTCAGATTATAGACCAGCACGAATGTGTCCGCCGCATTGGCCCCGGCATCAAATCCGATCGAGGGGCCCGCCCAATAGGCCGGACGCTGCCCTTCTACGCGGTGATAGAGTGTGCCCGAGCCGTAGCGCAGGCCGAGGGCAAAGGCCCCGCCCGCCTCGCGACCGATAATATAGGCATTGGGTTCGCCCTGCTTTTTCAAAATGTCCTGAATCATCTGGGCCAGACCCTTGGCCCCCTTGCCGAACACGCCTTCGGCAGCCCCGATCAGATCGTCCTGATGGTAGGTTGTGCCATTGGCAGGGGGCACGGATGAAGGCGATAAAGGTGCTGTCTGGGGCGCCGGGGCATAGGGCGCGCCCGAGGCAGGCGGCGAAGCAGGCGGCGTATAGGCGGGCGCAGGCGTTTCCGGCGCGCCGGGGCGCACCAGATCGGAATCGATCGGCGGATTGCTCTGCGCATGGGCCACCGGCGCCACGATCATCATGCTCAGCGCCGCCAGAGCGCCCATCCTTGCGCCATGGGCAGCCATACGGTTCGGCATCATCGCTTCATTCCCCTCTTCACAGCAGGCCAAAGTCTATGGCCCGCCGGCCTTGTGGACAATCCGGCCCGCGCCAGCACAAGCCGGCAGGCGGCGGACCGAGTCGGTTCTGCGGCCAAACGTGGCCAAGTTTGCCTTGCTGCAGCCTGAAGCGGTTTCGCGCCAGAGGTAAAGCACCCGGCCCGGCTGCGTTTCGCCTGCGGATAAAAAGAAATCATTCTACCCCCTTGCCGGTTCGAAATACCCCCGCTATAGGCCGCCTTCGCCGCTGCGATCCGGAGACGTGGGTGAGTGGCTGAAACCAGCGGTTTGCTAAACCGTCGTGCCCTAACTGGGGCACCCCGGGTTCGAATCCCGGCGTCTCCGCCATCGTTGTAAATCAACGATTTAGCACCCCAACCAGCCTCGACATCGATGAAACGCGCCAAACGCGCAAGTTGCTGTGCCGACTTGTGTGCCGACCTTTTTGCATGGGCTCTACGGTCCGCAAGATCAGAACTTGCATATCGGTGGGCCAAGCCAGAGAGATTTATCGTTCATTAACAGAGCATTGTACATAGGTCAGAGCTAAAACTACGTCTTTTCACTGTGCCGACTTTTCGCGCAAAATGGCCAAATCCAACGGTTAACCTGACCGTTTGAGCGATCCAGGCGCTCGCCTCCAGGGGGGCCTCGCCCCCATGGTTTTCTCCTTTTCTCTCGTCACCGATTGACACGTCCAGACGCTCACCATCGCGTAAACTCGGACCATGGCCGAGATTGATCCGCTCCCGCATTTCGCGTCTCGACATGGATGGCCGCATGGATGGATTGCAGCGACTTGGCGCCGAACGTGCCCTGAGCCAGTTGGCCGTGGATCTGGAGGTTTCTGCCGACCATGTGGCCAAGCCTGCAAGATCGCGTAAGCGCTCGGCCTGAACTCACTGTCGCAGATGGATTGGCCTTTTCCGGTTCACATGCGTGACCTTTACGTTTGAGCACGGTTGCTATATATTCTCCCCAAGGAGAATGATTATGCAAGCCGTCCGCCTGTTCTCACCCACCGAGGCCGCAGCCGTTGCGGGCATCGCCGTCAAGGCGGTCAACAACGCGATCGACAAGCGCATTGTGGTGGCCGTCCGCAATGCGGGAAAGACAACACGCCAGCGGGCGGTTTCCAGCGATGGCCTGCTGCAACTCAAGCTTTGGTCTCAGATCGGCGGCATCCTTTCGCAAGAGCGCCGCGAGAAACTGTTCGAAGCGATCATGCGCGAGCCGAACGCTTCGCAAGTGCGGGCGGATGACCTGCTCATCATTGATGTGGCCGAGGCGCGCAAGCAAATCGCTGCCCGTACCCAAGAACTTGAGGAAGCGGAGGCCATGATCGCGCAGGACAAGGCGGTCATGGGTGGCGAACCTCTGTTCAAGGGCACGCGTATTCCGGTGCGTCTTATTGCGTCCATGCTGGAAGATGGCGTGAGCGAGGAGGAAATTCTCGCCGGTTATCCCAAGCTCACGTCACGCCACCTGGCGTTAGCGCCAATCTGGGTTGCCGCCCACCCTCGGCGTGGTCGCCCCAAGCCGGTAAAAGACGACGGGTTGCTTCTCAAGCAGTCGCATCGGGTGAAACTGGTAAGCGACGCCACCGAGGATTATTCATGCCATCGCTAAACACCGCCTTTCCATGGATCGGCCTGCCCGCTGCGGCGGTGCTCAGCGCGTTGTTAGCCACGGATGCTTTGCGCAGCGACCAACGGGTTTCGCGCTGGCATGACCTTGGCTGGCTGTCATGGGCCGGGGTGGCGGCTTATCTCATTCACAATGTCGAGGAATATGGCTTCGACCTGCATGGCGAGGCCTACGCTTTCCCCAAAGCCTTTTGCGCGATGTTCGGATTTTCCGCGCTCTATCCGCAATGCCCAGCGCCAGGCGCGGTGTTCACGGCGGTCAATGTGCCGATGTTCTGGTTCGCCGCCCCGCTTGGTGCTCGGCTCAGCAAGCGGTATCCGCTGGCAGGCTTGCGCATCTTCAGCGTTATCACGGTCAATCTGGTGGCGCATACCTTCACCAGCGTGCTGCGCGAGGCCGAAGTGCGGATCAGCATGGATGGCCGGGGGCGCTGGATGGACAACGTCTTCATTGAACGCCTGTGGCGGTCGGTGAAATACGAGTGCGTCTATCTCCACGCCTTCGAGACCGGTAGCGAACTGCGGCACTAAACTGCGCGCGGCTTCAGCAAGCTGGCCCACATACGCTGCGGGCTCCTGGTGGCAGTAAGGCATAGGAAATCCTTTCGGGTTCAGGGAACTCGAAAGCTCTTACTCCCGCTCTCACTTTGACCTCCAACGCCGCAAGAGCCGTCGTTCTTGGTCCAGACTTCGGCGGCGCAAAGCGGCCTTTCACTAATGTCTATCCCCCTTGAAGCAGGTCTCCAGTTTCGCCCAACTATCGCTGAATGAGCCTGCTAACCACGAAAGGCTTGATGGCCTCCAGCCCAAGCAGGCTCATGACACTTGCACCAAGGACAATGGCAAGATTGAGAAGGGATACTCGCGCAAAGCTGAATAGATCTGCCACTGCGGGGACCATCTGCGTGGCGGCCAAAATGATGGCCACGATGGCAAGGACAATGCTCAAGGCGGGATTGGGGCGTCTTAGGGCCGAAAGCAAGGACGCGCTGAATCGGCGGTTGACCAGAATGAGACAAGCGAGGCCCAAGACCAGCGCGAAGAAGGCCGCAGAGCGGACCGTCGCAGCATCATTGCCAGAGCGGAAGAAATAGGTGGCCAACCCGCCGCTCATTGCCAATACGACAAAGCCCTGGAGCACAGCCCAAACCACCAGCCCACGCGAAAACAGCGGCGCATCGGTTTTGCGTGGCGGGCGGGTCATTGCGTTATGCTCGGCAATCTCGGCCTCGAACACCAGCGAGCAAACCGGATCGATGATCATTTCGATAAAGGCGATATGGATCGGCCCAAGCAGTAGCGGCATACCTGTCAGCAAGGGCAGCAGGGTTAAACCAGCAATCGGAATATGCGCGGCCAGAATGAAGCCGATGGCCTTGCGCAGATTGTCATAGATGCGCCGCCCAAGGCTGACCGCCTTGACGATGGCCCCAAAATCATCGTCAAGCAGGACGATAGCAGCCGCCTCGCGGGCGACATCGGTGCCGCGCCCGCCCATGGCGATGCCGATATTTGCGGCCTTTAACGAGGGCGCGTCATTCACCCCATCGCCGGTCATGGCGACGATCTCACCGGACGCCTTCAAAGCCTCGACGATGCGAAGCTTCTGCTCTGGCATGATGCGCGCGCAAACGGTGACGCGGGCTATGCACTCCGCCAATTCCGTTTCGCTCATCCGGGCCAAGGCGTCGCCGGTTAGTACTTCGCTCCCGCCGATCCCCGCCTGCGCGGCGATAGCCTGCGCGGTTTGGGGGTAATCGCCGGTGATCATGACGACGCGGATGCCCGCCGCGCGGCATTGACGCACGGCTGCGGGTACTGCCGCGCGCAGCGGATCGGCCAGCCCCACCAGCCCGCGATAGGCGAAGGCGAAATCACGCTGTGTTGCAGGCAGGTCGGATTCCGCCCAGCGCGCCTCAGCCACGCCGAGTACCCGAAAGCCAGCGCCTGCCATGGCATCGACGGCGGCTTTCAGATTGGCGTATTCGGCGTCAGTCAGGTGGCATAGGTCGGCAATCGCCTCGGGCGCGCCCTTGGCGGCGATCACGCATTCGCCGTTCGGCCCCGCCCAGACTTGCGACATGGCCAGTAGAGCAGGGGCCAGGGGATAGTGGTGGCGCAGCGCCCAGCCTGCGCCCTGACGCGCCATCAGCCCATCGCCGGGTCGCGCGGCGGAAAGCTCGTAAAAGGCGATTTCCATCGGGTCCACAGGCTGGGGCGCGCTGGCCAGAATGCCCAGCTCGGCCAGTAGCCGACACGGCGTATCGAGTGATCCTTCCCCATCACGTTGGAACACCCCTCCGTAGGGCGAGCGCAATTGCGCAATCCGCATCCGGTTTTCGGTCAAAGTGCCGGTCTTGTCGGTGCACAGCACTGTCGCCGAGCCTAGCGTCTCGATGGCCGTCGCCCTGCGGGTCAGTACGCGCACGCGCGACATACGCATCGCGCCCATGGCCATGAAGACAGTCAGCACGACTGGAAACTCCTCCGGCAACATCGACATGCCCAGCGCGATGCCCGCCAGCGCCGCGTTCAGCCAACTGCCGCGCAGCAAGCCATAGAGCACCACCGCCAGCACACTGGCGCAGCCGCCCAGCGCGGCGAACCACCAGACGAGGCGGCGCATCTGCCGCTGCAAACGGGGCGCCTCGGTCTCGATGGTCGAGAGCGATTGTCCTATCCGTCCGATCTCGCTGGCCGCACCGGTGGCTGATACAACGGCAAGGCCGGAGCCGCGCACCACCAGCGTGCCGGAATAGACGAAAGGCAGATCATCGCCACCGGGGCGCAATTGCTGGGTCGGCGCGGCCAAGCTACAAGCACTTTTGCGGACAGGAACCGATTCCCCGGTCAGCAAGGATTCGTCGCATTCCAAGGCGTCGCCGCGCGCGATCCAGCCATCGGCGGGCACGCGGTCGCCTTCATTCAGCACCATCAGATCCCCGCACACCACATCACGGCTCGCAATCGTCTGACGCTTCCCATCCCGAATGACCAGCGCGCGCGGGCTGGTGAGATCGCGCAGCGCGTCAAGCGCATGCTCGGTGCGGGTTTCCTGCACCACGGTGATGACGATGGACAGAAGCGCAAAAACCAGCAGGATCAAGGCCTCGCGCGCATCGCCCAAGGCCAGATAGATCAGCCCGGCCACCAGCAGCATCGCCAGCATCGGCTCGCGCAGCACCTCAAGGCAGATCCTCAAAAAACTGCGCCGCCCGTGGCGCGGCAATTCATTGGGGCCATCAGCGGCCAAGCGCTCGGCGGCCTGGGCCTGTGTGAGGCCGGACAAGGCGGCGGGAGACGAAACGTCGATCATGCCTGTTGCTCCAAACCCTGCTCCACCCAAAGAACATCGATGGCCACGATCACAAACAGCGTGAGCGGCGCAGCCAGCAGCACCGCCGAAGGACCGAACAACACGCTGAAACCCACCGTGCCGAGCAGCGCCAAGACGGGCGGCAGCGCGGTCGCCTTGGCCTGCACCAGCGGGGTGATGAAATTGCCCTCGATGAAATGCACGCCCATATACATGACCAACACCATGCCCGCCTGGGTAGGCCCCTGTGTCAACGCGACCAGCGTTGCCGGGACGGCCGCCAGAATGGCCCCGACATAAGGAATGAAGGTCAGCAAGCCGCCCACCAGACCGAGTGCAAAGGCAGCCTCGATGCCCAGTGCCCACAGACCCAGCCCCGACAAGACGCCGATCACCACCATCACCACGAATTGCCCCGCCATCCAGTGGCGCAGCACATCGACCGTGCGCGCGAACAGCGCCGCCATGCGCGGCCGCCAGCCCATGGGCAACACGCGCAGGCACATCTGGCGATAGAGGTCAGGCTGCGCCGCGAGATAGATGCTGGTAAAGAAGGTCAGCACCGCATAACCGACGCCCACCACAATGTCCTGAGCCAGGGTACTGACCAGCGAGGCCGCCCAGCCCGTTGCGCCCGCCACACCTGCGGTTCTCGCCTGCTCCAGCGCAAAGCGGCCAAAGGGCGTGGACTGGATCTTGCTCAGCAGCAGCCCGGCACCGACGGGGATTTGCCGAGCGAGTTCGCCCAATTGCGCGGCCGCAACCGTGCCGAAAAACCAGAGCGCGGCGCCCGTCGCGAGCAGCAGCCCGACAAGCAGCAGGCCAAGCGCAAAAGGCAGGCCGCAATGCAGGCGCCTGCCCAAGAATTTGGCCCCGGCGCGCAGGCCTATGGCAAAAAGTGTGGAGGCAAAGAGCAACAGGACCAGATCTGCCAAGCGCCAGACCGCATAGGCCATGGCGCCGATGAGGACGACAACCCCCACCTTCCTGGCAAATTCCCCCAAGGACGAAGCGCGCCGCTGCGGATGATCGGACGATGATGGCATGCAGCGAGTTCCTAACGGAATGCCCGGATGTGGGCGGCATACAGCAAAATGACGCAGGTTTCAGGCTAGGGCAGCCTGCATAGGCCATTTTGAGAACCATGATGCCCACCATCAGCGCCGCCACAGGGTCAAGAAAAGGATAGTCCGCCAGATTGCAAATGATGCCGCACCCGACCACCAGCATGAAGGATTTCACCCGCTTGGCAATCCTGAATGAGGATGCGGCGGACCACCAATGCTACGGAGATGAATGCACCCCATCCGTGACGACAAGCACATTGCACGGCATCTGGGCCAGCAAGCTGCTCCCCACCGAGCCCTCGAACCAGCATGCCAGCAGCCCCTTGGCACTGTGACCAACCACCACAAGATCGGCTTTTATCTCATGGGCATAGTCGACGATCTCGTAGGCCGGTGCGCCATCGCGAATGCAGGCCATGGCCTTGACGCCTTTTCCGCGAAGTTCGTGGACAGAAGCGTCCAGCGCGTCTCGCAGATAGGTTCGCTCCGTTTCGAGCAGTTCATCCGAGACGACAGCTGGATCAAGCAACATGCCGCCAGCCGTCGCCACAACGCCGAGCACATGCAATTCCGCTTTGCACAACCGGGCGAGTTCAGCCCCCCGATGCAGGGCGATATCACCGGGGCCGGTGCCATCATGGGCCACCAAAATCTTCTGAAACATAAGCGCTATCCTTGGTCGCTGAGCTTGTAACGTCTGAAATGGGTCAAAGCGCTTGAAGCTGCCCCGCCATCACTGTCCTGCGGGGCCAAAATCGAGCACAACGCGCGAGGGTACGTCACCCCGTTCAAGCCTTTCAAACACGCTGTTGATGGCGGAAAGCGGCTGCAGTTCGATATCCGCATGCACCTTGCCTCTGGCGGCAAAGTCCAGACATTCGGCCATGTCCTTGCGGGTGCCGACGAAGGAGCCGCGCACGGTGACGCATTTGGCCACAAGATCGAAGATGTCGAGCGGGAAGGCACCCGGGGGCAGGCCATTCAGCACAGCGATGCCATGTCGGCGGGTCATGGCCACGCCCTGCTGAAACGCGGGCAGCGAGGGCGCGGTGATCAGCACGCCATGGCAGCCGCCGCCGGTTTCCTTGAGCAGGGTCTCGACCGCATCGGGGGATCTGGCGTCGATCACGAGATCGGCGCCAAGGCGGGTGGCGTGGTCAAGCTTGCCTTGGTCAATATCGACGCCGACGACCAGCAGCCCCATCGCCTTGGCGTATTGGATCGCCAAATGGCCAAGACCGCCACAGCCAGAGATGGCGATCCATTCCCCCGGACGCGCCTGCGTCTCCTTGATGCCCTTGTAGGTGGTGATCCCGGCACAGATGAGCGGCGCGACTTCCTTTGCGCCCAGCCCCTTTGGGATGAGCGCAACGTAGTTGGGATCGGCCAGCACATATTCGGCAAAGCCACCATTCTTCGTATAGCCGCCAAATTCGGCGGTGGGGCAATCGGTTTCCCAAGCGGAAAGGCAATATTCGCAATGGCCACAGGCCGAATAGAGCCAGGGCACACCGACGCGATCGCCCTCCTTCACCACCGTCACCCCCGACCCCATCGCCACGACAATGCCAATCGCCTCATGCCCCGGGATAAAGGGCGGCGTCGGCTTCAGCGGCCAGTCACCGTTGGCCGCGTGCAGATCGGTGTGGCAGACACCACAGGCTTCGGTCTTGACGAGGATCTGGCCGGGACCGGGCGTTGGGACATCCCATTCCTGAAGTTCCAGCGGCTTGCCGAAGGCGGTGACGACGGCGGCGTGCATTTTTCTGGGTGTCATGTCGGGATACCTTCGGTTGGCGCGGGATGGAATGGATGGGTTCAGGCAGCGGCGGAGCCAAGGCCGCGCACGGCTTCGATCATCTTGACGAGCACGGCTTGCGCGTCGCCGAAAACCATGGCGCAGTTGGGCTCGTAAAACAGGGCATTCTCGATGCCCGAATAGCCTTTGCCCTGCCCGCGCTTGATAACGTAAACCTGCTTGGCCTTGTCCGCGTCGAGGATCGGCATGCCGTAAATTGGCGAGGTCTTGTCGGTGCGCGCCGCCGGATTGACGACATCATTGGCGCCAATTACCAGCACGATGTCGGTGGTGGCGAAATCGGCATTGATGTCGTCGAGCTGAAAGATGAGGTCATAGGGTACGCCAGCTTCGGCGAGCAGGACATCCATTTGCCCCGGCATGCGCCCGGCCACCGGATGGATCGCAAACCGGACCTTGACCTTGGCGGCGAGCAACAGCTTGACGAATTCGTAGAGCTTCTGCTGCGCCTGTGCCGCAGCGAGGCCATAACCCGGCACGACAAGGACACTGGCGGCATAGCGCATCTGGATACCGGCGTCGGATGCCTGGGTCTCGCGCTCGGAGCCGGTAATCTCGCCATGTTTGGTCTTGGCGGGCACATCGCCGAAATTGGAGAAGAGAACGTTGGTAACCGAGCGGTTCATCGCTCTTGCCATCAGCAGCGTCAGCAACAGGCCGGCCGCCCCCACCACCATGCCGGCGATCATCAGCGCCGGATTGCCCAGCGTGTATCCCTCGAACCCGACGGCGAGGCCGGTGAATGCGTTGTAGATGGAGATCACCACCGGCATGTCCGCGCCGCCGATCGGCAAAGTCATCAGGATGCCGAATAGCAAAGCGAGACCGAAGAAGATCGTGATCCATGTCGCAAGCGGCAGAAACACCACTATCCCGTTCAGCGCCGCCACGGCGATCCAGACCCCGGCTCCGAGCGCGGCCAGAAAGACCAGCCCGTTTAAAAGCCGCTGGCCGCTGAACCGAAGTGGCTTGCCCAGCACGCCCTGAAGCTTGCCCCAGGCAATGACCGAACCTGACATCGACACAGCGCCAATCAACGCGCCGAGCAGGGTTGCGACGAGTTGCGCGATACCATGCGCCTTGCTCCCAAACAGTTCGACTGCGGCAATGCCGCCGGCCGCGCCGCCCCCCATGCCGTTATAGATCGCCACCATTTGCGGCATGGCGGTCATCGCCACTTTCCGACCAACGAGCCATGCGCCGACGCCGCCGACCGCCAGGGCAATAATTGCCAGCCCCAGATTGACCGGCAGATGCGGCCTGGCGGCGGCGGCAATCGTCAAGACATAGAGGAAGCTGACCAGTATGGCCGCGACCATGCCGAACCCCGCGACCCGGATGCCGGACGCGGCCGTGGCCGGCGAGGACATCCGCTTCAACCCGAACAGGAACAGGAAGGCGGCGACAAGATCGGTGGCGCCGATCACGGATTGCGAAATCACGGCGAGCATGGCCTCACCCCTTCTTCTTGAGGTGATGAGCCTTGGCGGGGCCGTGGGGCTTGCTCACGGCCCCGCTGGACTTGAACATCGCCAGCATGCGGTCGGTCACAGCGTAGCCACCGGCGGCATTGCCAGCGCCCAGCAACACCGCGAAGAAACCAATCGCCTGCTCCAGAGGCGTGCTGGCGTTGAGCAGGGCAAACAGGCCGCCCACCACCACGATCCCATGGACGAAATTCGAGCCCGACATCAGCGGCGTATGCAGGATTGCCGGCACATTGCCGATGATCACCCAACCCGCGAAACCTGCCAGCATGAAGATGTAGAGGGCGATAAAGCCGGTCATCGCGACATCGCTGCTCATGATTGGTGTCCCATGTGGTTCACGCCGCCTTCGCGGGCTGGTTGGCGGGCGTTGTGTGCAGATTCGCCGCCGCCCAGCTTGCCGTCATGGGTCAGCGCGGTCTTGGCGAGAACCTCATCGGCCCAATCGATCATAATGACATTGTCGTGCAGCATCAGCGCGAGCAGGTTGAACACGTTTTTCGCGTAAAGATCGCTGGCGCTCGCTGCCAGACACGATGGCACATTGAGCGGCGCGACGATCGTTACGCCATCAAGCTGGATGGTTTTGCCCGGCTGCGCCATCTCGCAATTGCCACCGACCTCGGCGGACAGGTCGACGATCACCGCACCCGATTTCATCCCCGATACCTGCGCCTTGCTGATCAGCCTGGGCGAGGCCTTGCCGGGAATGGTCGCCGTGGTGATGATCAGGTCAGACGCCTGGATATGCCTGGTCAGCGTGACATCGACGCTGGTCTTTTCCTGCGCTGTCAACTCGCGGGCGTAGCCGCCCTTGCCGGTGGCATCCACGCCGGTATCGACGAAGGTAGCGCCCAGCGACAGCGCCTGTTCGCGCGTCTCGGGCCTTACATCATAGCCCTCGACGACAGCGCCCAAGCGCTGAGCCGTGGCGATCGCCTCCAGACCCGCAACCCCCAGCCCCATCACCAGTACCCTCGCAGGGCCGATCACCCCCGCAGCGGACGTGATCTTTGGCAACACGCAATCCAGATGCGCCATGCCCAGCGCCACGGCGTAATAGCCCGCGAGAGCGGACTGGCTCGACAACGCATCCATGGCTTGCGCGCGCGAGATGCGCGGAATGCGCTCCATCGCAAAGCAGGTGATGCGGCGGGCCAGCAGGCGCTTAACCAGTTCCGGCTCATTCGCCGCATAGACAAAGCAGATCAGGATCGCGCCGGGCTTCATGGCGTCGATCACGTCAAGCGCGGGCGGCTGGACGCACAGCACCACATCGGCGTCCTCGACCATCGCGGTGCGATCATCCATGAACACGACACCCTCATAATCCGCATCCGGCAGGCGGATCGCCTCTGCCGCGCCAGACTGCATGTGCAGTCTCGCGCCCAGCTTTGTAAGCTTGGGCACGACCGATGGCATCAACGCCACGCGGCGCTCGTGTGGTCTGGTTTCCTTGAGAACGGCAATATTGACGTACATGGGACGCTCCCCGCTTTGGCTGCGCTTGAGGCCAACGCCGGGGTGCCCGACATGGATGGTCGGGCACCCCGTCTGGCAAACTTGGAAGTCAGGCGGGCGCCTTGACCGCATGGGTACGCACCAGCTTCTTGTTCACGAACTGCTGGATGCCCATGTCGCCCAGTTCGCGCCCGTAGCCCGAGTCCTTGATCCCGCCGAAGGGCAGCTCCGCATCGGTCCAGTCGATGTTGTTGATAAACATCATCCCCGTCTCGACGCGGCTGGCAACGCGCTTGCCTCGCGCGACATCGCTGGTCCAAACCGAACCGCCGAGGCCAAAGTCCGAATCATTGGCGAGCGCGATCGCCTCATCCTCATCCTTCACCCGGAAGAACAAGGCGACAGGGCCAAAGAACTCCTCGCGGAAGGCAGGATTGCCTGGCTTGATGTCAGTGAGGATGGTCGGCGCCATGAAAGAGCCTGGGCGGTCGATGCGCTTGCCGCCCATCACCACCTTGGCGCCCTTGGCAACGGCACCGTCCACTTGCGCGAGCAGATCGACCAGCGCCTGTTCGGTCGATAAAGGGCCAAGCGTGGTCTTCTCGTCCATCGGATCGCCGGGTTTGAGCGCGCCAAGGGCCGCCCGAAAGCGTTCGAGGAACTTGTCAGCCATGCTCGCCACCACGATGAAACGCTTGGCGGCGCAGCAGGTCTGGCCGGTATTATACATCCGCCCCCACACTGCCCACGGGACCGTAAGGTCGAGATCGGCGTCCTCCAGCACGATGAAGGCGTCACTCCCGCCCAGTTCCATCGACGAAACCTTGAGATTTTGCCCCGCACGCGACGCGAGACTGCGGCCCGCCGCGACGCTGCCGGTCAGCGCCACGCCCTTGATGCGCGGATCGTCAACGACATGATCGGACTGCTCATGGCTGATCAGCAGGTTGGTGTAGAGGCCCATGGGCGCGCCAGCCTCGATCAGCAGCTTCTCGAATGCAATCGCACATTGCGGTACGATCCCGGCATGTTTCACCAACAGCGTATTGCCCGCCATCAGATGCGGGCCAGCGACGCGCGCGAGTTGGTAATAGGGAAAATTCCAGGGCTCTACACAGAAGATCACCCCGATCGGGCTGCTCTCCATATGCGCTTCGCCATTGGTGGGATTGAGCTTCACCGGTGCGAGGAAGCTTTCGGCATTTTTGGCGTAATAGGCCATGATCCGGGCGCTGAATTCGACCTCACCGCGCGCTTCGCCGATCCGCTTACCCATCTCCAGGGTCATGATCCGGGCAAATTCGTCGGCCCGGGAATGGAGAATCTCGCCAGCCCTGGCGATGATCACGGCGCGCCGGGCATAGGACGTGTGGCGCCAGGTTTCGAAGCAAGCCTGCGCCGTGGCGATCTTGGTTTCCAGCAGGACATCGCCGAGCGGCTCGAAGCTGTCGACGAGTTCGCCGTTGAACGGATTGAGGCTTTGATAGGTCATGGTCTGGGTGTGCCTTCTGGAGGGAAGCACGGCGACCGGAGGGATATGCCGCCGATCGAGGGTTTCAGGCTTCGATGATCACCTTCAGCGCCTTGCTCTTGGCGGCATTGGCGAAGGTTTTGTAGGCGTCCAGAATGGCGCCAAGCTTGAAGCGGTGGATGATGAGCAGCTTCGGATTGATCTTCTCAGCCCGCAACACCTTGAGCAGCATCGGCGTGCTGACGGTGTCGACAAGGCGGGTGGTGATGGCGATGTTGCGATCCCACAGCCGCTCCAGATGCAACGCGACGGGCAAGCCGTGGACGCCGATATTGGCGATGATCCCGCCGGCCGCAACGATCTGCTCGCACAGCTCGAACGTGGCGGGGATGCCGACCGCCTCGATCACAGTATCAACACCCTTGCCGTTGGTCAGCTTCATCAGCTTCTCAACCGCGTGGCCGTCAGTGCTGTTGATGGTTTGGGTCGCGCCAAAGCGTTTGGCGACATCCAGCCGGTTGTCATCGAGGTCGATCATGATGATCTGCCCCGGTGAATAGAACTGGGCGGTGAGCAGCGCGGCCAGCCCGATCGGCCCCGCTCCAACAATCGCCACGCTGGCGCCGGGCTGCACCTTGCCATTCAGAACGCCGCACTCAAAGCCGGTGGGCAGGATGTCGCTGAGCATCACCAGCGCCTCTTCATCAGCGCCTTCGGGGATGGGATAGAGGCTGGTGTCTGCATGGGGGATGCGCACGAATTCGGCCTGGGTGCCATCGATGGTGTTGCCCAGAATCCAGCCGCCGGTGGTACAATGCGAAAACATGCCCTTGCGGCAGAATTCACACTTCCCGCAGGCGGTGACGCAGGAAATCAGCACCCGGTCGCCCGGCTTGAACGCGGTCACCGCCGGGCCAACGCTCTCGATGATGCCGACGCCTTCATGGCCAAGGATGCGCCCCGATGTGCAACTGGGCAAATCGCCCTTGAGGATGTGCAGATCAGTGCCGCAGATCGTCGTTCTGGTGATCCGGACGATCGCATCGCCAGATCCGTCGATCTCCGGCTTGGCGTGGTCCTCGAAGGCCTTCTGGCCGGGACCATGATAGACCAGAGCCTTCATTGTCGACAGCTTCGTGATGGCGTTCATAGCTGATACCTTTGGGGTTCGAAGACTCGTCGCGAGGCGCCGGGGCTGTTATTGCCCATGAGACTGGGCGGGTTCGTGGATGCTGCCCAGCCTCGGGAACTACTCACTCAAGGCAGATGTGGGCCTAGGTAGCGGCATTTTGAGCCGCCCCGGCGTCAGAGCGCCAGACTATCCTGCGCGCACCGACGTTCCTTCGGCCTGCTTGTCGCAAAGCCCTTCATGAGTATCGACATGGGTGGCGCCGGCGCTTTTGAGGATCTGACGAGCGACGGCGATCCGGCTCGGCGTGTCATGGGCCATGACGAGGAAGGAGTCCGCGGCGATGGCGGTCTCGTATTGAAGGACGCTGTCCTTCGGGATGCCGATGCCATAGAGCGCGGCCGAGATCGCACTGACCCCGCCAACCACGACAGCGCCTTCGAGCGCGGCAACGGCCATCGCTCCCACATACCCCAAGGCCACGACCGGGCCGAAGACGGGCACCGTCAGAAAAATGCCGCCGAAGAACAGGCTCCACAATCCCCCCCAGAAGGCACCGCGTGTCCCCCAGAAGCGGATGCGGTCACCCTGGTTGTAAAAGCCGGTGACATGTTCATCGAGATGATAGCCTTTCCCCAGAACGCTCAGGTGCTTGATGTCGAAGCCGGCAAGGCCCAGTTCCTTCACTGCGGCTTCGGCATCGGCATGGTTGGAGAATATGCCGACGGCGGCAGCGGGGAGAGCTTCAGATTTGCGCATGGTTATCTCTTTTTATAGGCATGAAGATCGATGGGACGCGGCGGAGCGGTTCGTACCTGCGCTTGCCAAAATTGCTCCTACCGCCCCCGGCAACCGCCCAGCAGCCTCGGAAACTACGCAGCGGACCTTTCGCTGGACGATTGGGTAGTTTCCGATGGCTGGCAGGCCAGTTTGTGGGAGTGGGGCGGATAAATAGGGGGATGGCCTACGCGGCGAGGACAGCATTGCCGAGCTATGTCGCAAGGAAGGCATCGTACAGAGGCTATATTTCACTTGGTCGAAGGAATTTGTGGAGGCGGATAAGCGCCGCCTGGTCGGCAAATACTGCCCGCGCCGCGGCCACCGGCGAGGTGCAGGATCTGCGCCGCGACCGGATCAAGAAATAGAGAGCCCATCAAATTGCCGATGATACCGCGCTGCAAAAAGAAATCCCGCAGCATGGTCAAAGGTTCCGCCTTTGGGTCTAGGTTTCCGCCATCATCACAAGCCGTGCCAATTCGGGCAGCGATCGCACCTGCATTCGCTTCATCAATGCCGCCCGATGGTTTTCCACCGTACGCTGGCTAATGCCCAGATCGGCAGCGATATTCTTGCTGAGATGCCCGCTCAGAACGCGCATCATCACCTCGCGTTGGCGCGCAGTCAGCCCGGCCACGAGTGCCGCCGCCCCGTCATGGACCGCATCGGCCAGGCGCATATCATGGGCTTGACCCAGCGCGCGTGCGATGCTGGCCATGAGCGCCTCGCCCGCCACAGGCTTTTCGATGAAATCGCAAGCCCCCATCCGCATGGCTTCGACTGCCTGCCCGATGCCCCCGCTGCCGGTTATCAGGATCAGCGGCACGCCATCCCCCCGCGACCTTAGCATCCCCAGCAAATCAACCCCGCTGATACCGGGCAGATGTAGATCAGCCAGAATGCAGCTTTCACCAGTCGGCTGATACGCTGCCAGAAACGCCTCCCCACTGGCATAAGCAGCCACCCGATGGCCAGCCGCGCCCAGCACTTCACAGAGGCCAGACAGAATACGCGCGTCATCATCAATCACCCAGACCAGCTGGCCCGATTGTGGAACGTCTAATTTGGCCGAAGCCAGCTCAGGCGGAACGACCCGGTGACTCTCCACACTTGCCTTCGCGTCCATTTTTCCAATAGCGCGCAACAGTTGGTCGGCATTGACCGGTTTACTTAACTGCACACAATCAGCCTGCGCGATGCGGGCCAATGTCTGGGTGGAAATATCGCCCGAGAGGATGATCGCGGGCAATTCCCCCCCAAGCTGGGTACGCAGGCTTGCCAACAGGTCCAGGCCGTTGGCGCCATTAGGTAGATTATAATCGGTCAGCAGCACATCGGGCCGGAACCTGCCATCGGCCACTTCGCCAAGCGCAAGTTGCGCATCTCCTGCGCCACGCACCTCATAACCCTGCCCGCGTAGCATTTGTTCGAGCAAGTCGAGCACATCCGGCTCGTCCTCCACCACAAGAACACGGCGGGGCTGCGCTGCGCTTGCAACACTGGCAACCAGCACGGGTCTGGCCATTTCAGGCGCAAGATCAACCTCACCGCCGCATGGCAAGGTGATCGTGAACACCGAGCCCTTGTCCGGTATCGAACGCACGCTCACCGTAAGCCCAAGCAGTTGCCCGAGCCTTTGCACGATCGAAAGACCCAACCCCAGACCGCGACTGCCATCCTCTGGCGCATTGCCGATCTGGTGGAACTCCTCGAAGATGGTGTGCAACAGGTCGGCGGCAATGCCGATCCCGCTGTCCAACACTTCGACCAGCAGCATGTTTCCGCGCCGCCGACACCCGAGCAATACGCGACCCTTGCGGGTGTATTTGATGGCATTGCCAAGCAGGTTGCGGATCATCTGCTCCAGCAGATGCGGATCGGTATGCACCAGCGCCGAGCAGTGTACGACATGCAACTTCAGCCCGCTAGCCTGAGCCAGAGCGGTAAATTCCTCGCGGAGCCGTTCGAGCATGTCACCAATCACGAAAACCTGAGGATGCGCCTCGACAACACCTGCCTCGATCTGGTTGATATCGAGCAACGTGTCGAGCATGTCCGACATTGAGCGCAACGTCTGTCCGAGCCGGGTGAGCAGGCCCTGCGCCCGCTCGCCCGTGACCACCTGCCCCAGCAAGGTCTTGAGCAGAGTCAGCGATTGTAAAGGCTGGCGCAGATCATGGCTCGCCGCCGCCAGAAATCGGGACTTGGCCATATTGGCCAGTTCGGCCTCGAGTTTGGCGGCTTCCAGCGCACTGGCCGTGGCCTTGCGCTCGGTGATGTCGGCGAAGGTGATGACCACGCCTTCGACACGGGCGTCGCGCGCGCGATAGGGGAAGATGCGGCGCACAAACCACGCGCCCTGCCGCGAGCATACTTCGCGCTCAATAGAAACCTCGTCGGCCACCACCCTTTGCGCATCGTCGAGCAATTCGGCATCGGGCACCAATGCGCGCAAATCTTCCAGCGGCCGCCCGATATCGCTCGGAATGACCGAGAACAACGTCTTGATCGCTGGAGTAAAGAAACGGATCTTGAGCGCCTTGTCGAGAAACAGCGTGCCGATATCGGTGGAATAGAGCACATTCTGAAGATCGTCCGAAGTCAGACGCTGACGATCGAGGGTTTCCTGCAACTGGCTGTTGAGTGCAGTCAGTTCCTCGTTGAGCGATTGCAATTCCTCCTTGGAAGTCAGCAATTCCTCGTTGGTCGATTGGAATTCCTCGTTGACCGACAAGGCCTCCTCGTTGATCGCCTTCTGCTCCTGATAGGCCACCTCTTGCGCCGCCAGAGCGACCTGCAAATCGGCCTGCGCGGCAGCCAGATCGCTCTCCAGTTCAGCGATGCGGGACTGGGCCTGACTGGTGTCGGCGACAGTAGGCTGATCGCCATCTGCTGCCTGCGCGCCGCGATCCTTGTCCTCCAGGAAGGCGACCAGCCAAAGATCCTCATCCCGCCCCCCCAGGAAGCGGACCTCGAAACGGAAGGCGATAGGCCCGAGCGGGGTTTCCAGAACTGTCAAGCCGCCTTGCACCTGCGGCTGCTCGGCATTGGCCTGTTTGAGCGCCAGCCTTAGCTTGCCGCGTAGCGCAGGCGGCGCCATCGCCAGCAGATCGGTGCTGGCATAGCCGGTGACCAGCCGGAGATAGCGTTCCGCGCTGCCGGTAAGATAGAGGCATTGCCCTGCGCGGTTCACCAGCACAGCTGCGGGCGCCAGCCCATCCAGCATCGCACGGGCACAAATGTCAGCAAGGCTGGTCTGCCGCGCGGGCGTGGCAGTGCTGTCCGGCACGGCGAGGCGCGGCAGGTTCTCGCCAAAGCTGAAAGGAAAACCCGCCTCTCCCGGTCGGCTGGGCACAGCATGGCGATAGATACGCTCGGCCTTGGCGACCAGATCGAAGCGCCCGCCTTCCTTGCCGATCGTTTCGGACGAGCCAAGCAGCAGAATGCCACCCTCGCGCAGGGCAAAATGAAATAGTGAGGTGACGCGTGCCTGCGCCGCCGTGTCGAGATAGATCAGCAAATTGCGGCAAGACACCATATCCATCCGCGAAAAGGGCGGATCGCTCAACACATCCTGCACCGAGAACACCACCTGCGCGCGCAAATGCGCGCTGACGCGATAGCCGAACTCGTCCTTGCTGAAATAGCGCGAGAGCAGAGCGGGCGGAATGCAGCCGATGCTGGCCAGTGGGTAGAGCCCCTCCCGCGCGAAGGCGATGGCTTCGGGATCGACATCGGAAGCGAAAATTTGCAACTTTGCCGCACTGCCAGCCGCCGCCAACGCCTCGCTGGCCAGCATGGCCAACGTATAAGCCTCCTCGCCGCTGCTGCATCCCGCGACCCATATCCGCAGCGGACGCCCTGCCGGCAGGCGCTTGACCAGATCAGGCAGGATCTCGCTCGCCACGCGATCAAACACCTGCGGATCACGAAAAAAGGCCGTAACATTGATCATCATGTCGCGCGCCAGAAGCTCGCGCTCAACCGGTTCCTTTTCCAGTAGCGCCCGATAGGCAGCATAATCGCCGCGCGGCACCGCCAGCATGGCCATGCGCCTTTCGATGCGCCGTCCGATCGTGCCTGCCTTATAGCCGTGGAAATCATGGGCGGTCGTGGTGCCAAGATAAGTGACAATCGCCGCGATACCATCGGCGGGCGGTGATGCCTTGGCGCTCTCGGGCGCCGCATGAACGATCTGTGCGGCAATCGCCGCCAATGCAGCCGGCATGGCCGCCAGCGCCAGAACCTGATCGACATGCCCTGTGGCAACCGCGCTACGGGCCATGCCATCATATTCGGCCTCTTCGGGCTGCTGGGCAATCACATGTCCATTCGCCGCCTTGAGCGCGGCCAGACCATGGCTGCCATCCTCGCCGGTTCCCGACAGGACCACCGCAATCGTGCGCGCGCCATAGCCCTGCGCCAGCGAGGCAAGCAGCGTATCAAAGGGCAAGCGTGCACCATAACGCGCGCGCGGCGTGGACAGGTGCAGGACGCCGATTCGCAAGGTGATGTCGCGGCCCGGCGGAATGATCGTCAGCGTGTCGGGAAGGAGCGGCGCCCCCTCGACAGCCTCTACCACCGGCATTTTGGTGTGCTTGGCCACCAGTTCGACCATCATACTCTTGTGGCTGGGTTCCAGATGCTGGACGATGATAAAAGCAAGCCCCGTCTTGCCCGGCATCGCATCAAACAAGCGCGACACCGCCTCCAGCCCACCCGCCGAAGCGCCGATGGCAACGATGGGCGGGGGAACCGACAGGGGTTGGTTATGCGTATCGGTCATAAACCGTGTCTAACACATTGCGGACGGTAGCCTTGCACACATAATCCTGCTTGCGTCATCGCCACAGCCCCCACCTGACCATAGCTCTTGCGGGCAAGGCCGCCGCCCCGCAAGCATCGGAAACTACTTAGACGGGAACCCGCTATTGCCGCGTAGATTCCGATGGTTTCACGCGAACATTCACCTTCTATCCTCAGGCTTCACACCATCATCAGCTCAGGGCATGCCCATGAACGGAATTCTATCGGCCGGAATGCCCTCGCCCCTGCGCCCACACCCCCAGACACCGCGATTTCCCAATGTCGGCTCTATGCAGCCCTTGCCGCCGCAACTTGGCCAGAAGGCGGGCGGGCTCAAGGTTGTCTTGATCGGCAATGCCCTGCCGCGCCGCTGCGGCATTGCCACGTTTACCACCGATCTTGAACGCGCCCTGCACGCCACGCCTGACGTCCGCGAAAGTGCAATTGTTGCGATCACAGACCATGGTCAGGATTACCTCTATCCGGCCAAAGTGTGCAGAACTTTGCACCAGAACCAGCGTGAAGACTATCGCGCGGCAGCCGACTATATCAACGCCCAAGGCTTCGATGTGGCCTGCATCCAGCACGAATTCGGGATTTTCGGTGGCGAAGCTGGCGGATACATCCTCGATCTGGCCGAGCGCCTGACCATCCCACTGGTCGTCACGCTACACACCGTGCTCGATCACCCAACTCCTATTCAGCGCCTCGTCATGGCCCGCCTGCTGGCGCTCTGCGCTGGTGTGGTGGTGATGGCTCGCAAGGCGCGCGCGATCCTGATAGGCATCTATGGCGTCGATCCAGCAGATATCCGTGTGATCCCGCATGGCATACCTGATGTGGCATGGTCTTCACCCGCAAGTGCCAAAGCGCGGCTGGGTTTTGGCAGCCGTTCGGTGATCCTTACCTTTGGCCTGATCGGACCCGGCAAGGGTATTGAGACGATGATCGAGGCCATGCCCGCCATCCTAGTCCAAATCCCCGATGCAGTCTATGTGGTGATGGGTGCCACCCATCCGCAACTGTTGGCCAACGGATGTGACCACTACCGCGAGACGCTGATGGCGCGGGTTCAGGCCCTCGGAATCGCTGACCACGTGGTCTTTCTCAATCGCTTCTTCGATTCCGGCGAACTGCTTGATCACATCGGCATGTGCGATGTCTATGTCACGCCCTATCTTGTCGAGGCCCAGATGACCTCTGGAACACTGGCCATCTCGCACGGGCTTGGCCGTCCGGTGGTGTCAACGCCCTATTGGCATGCTGCCGAACTGCTGGCCGACGGCTCGGGCCGTCTGGTGCCCTTTGGCAACAGCGCCGCTCTGGGCGCCTGTGTGGCCGAACTGCTGGCTGACGACGAAGCTCGCCTGCAACTGGCCCAGCACGCCTATGCCGCCAGCCGCCCCGCGATCTGGGCGCATGTCGCGCAGCACTACGCACGGCTTTTCGCCCGTACGCGCACCAATGCTGCTGCCGCGCGACACCGGCACTCCGGTTAGCTCCCCCCTCCCCGACCCGAGCGGCTCCTTGGCGCGCGGCTATCATGTCGACGAGCAGGTATTGGGCTTTTCCAATCAGGGCGACCGCATCCGCTTCTGGGGATCGCGCGGAGCCTTTTGGGGTGCCCTGTGGGGACTGTTTTTCGGCGGCGTGTTTATCTCCGTGCCGATCACCGGCCCGATCTTCGTGCCCGGCTATATGGCCAACACCCTTGTCGCCACGATGGAAAGCGCGCTGCTGCTTAGCGCGGTCAGCGCAGTGGGCGCGGCGCTTTATGGCTTGGGCATCCCCAAAGATAGCGTGCTGGCCTATGTGACAGCGCTGGCCTGCCATGCAGGAGGCGAACGCGGCCCAGCCAGAGCCGCCCCGCCCGCCTAACCCTGCGCAAGCACCACGAGATTGTTATCCACTTGCGCCACACCAGCCCCTGCCCATGCCGTGAGGCCCGCCTTCCACTTGTCGGCAGGCGTGTCCACCGTGCCGGTCAGAGTCACTGTATTGGCACTGACCGCTACCTCGATGCTGGAAGGATCGAACCACCCGCGATGCAGGGCCGTGGAAATGTCGTGGCTAATGTTGGCACCATTGGGCCTTTTACGGATGGTGACAAGATTGGAAATGCCAGCAACCCCGCGCAGGCCAGTCAGCATACGTTCGGCGGCCATGCGCTGGTAATGCCAGCCCAATTCGCCGGTCAGCGTGATCCAGCCCTGCTCGACCTTGATCTGCAAGGCATTGGTGGGAATGGAAGCTTCCCAAGCGAGCCGCTCGATCGCGGCATGGGCGATCGCCTCATCGCTTCGCTCCGTCTCGACAGGCATATGCACCTCGATGGCCTCGGCAATTCCAAGTACCCCGCGCACGCGCCGCGCCGCCCGCTCTGCCGCACTTTTCTCGCCATAGGTGCTGACATGGCCCGACAGTGATACGACGCCCTTTTCTACTGCAACGCCAATATGCGCGGCGTTGATCGAGGGTTCCCATGCAAACTCGGCCAGCACGGATTCCTGCAATTGACGGTCTGTGGGCTTGATAGTGGCAATGGTCATGGTGGCTCCAGGCCGCGTGGCGGCGTTTTTTTGGGGGAGGGTTGCCGGATCACGCGCCGCCGAAGTTTAGCGGGGGGAAGCAAGGTCGGCGTAGCGCGATCCGGCCCGCCGTATCTACCGCTTGGCTGCGGGTCAGGCATGCCTCGGAAACTACGCAGGCGGGCCGGGATTGTTTTGGCATCCCTCACCTGCAACCCGGCGCGCGCTCTTCATATAGGAAAACCGAGGATGTCTTTTCGGCAAGCATCCCCGGCCGAGAAGCCAAGGTGCACCCGCTTACCCAATGGAGCCCACCATGTCCCAGGCCATAAACCTGCCCTGCCCACAGGCCGGCCCACATCTGGTCTGCGTACCGGCGGGGGTTCCGGGACAATGCCACGGGCCTGTCTCGACCTTTAGCCACGTTACACTGTCGCGCTTCAACATGTCGACGAACGAGAGCCACGTGAAATCGGGATCGAATATGATCCCCAACGATTTGCTGGGAAAAGTCTGGCGACACCAAACCAGCGGCGAGGTGCAAGGCTCAAGGTGCTGGGAGGTTATCAGGTTTCCCACGCCAGGCCTGTGTGTTGATTGGTGTCGATCCCAAAACAGTCCAGCGCGAACGCCCGCCGGACCACGGAGCCATCCAAGAGGGTGCCCCATAGCGTCGCCGGTTCGGCTATTGGCGCGTGGACGTCATGCTGAAGCATGAAGACACTATCGTAAACCACAATTATATCTGGCTAACCCACTACAATACAGCACGTTTCATCCGAATATTTATGATAAAATAATTCCGATTTTTCATTAAAAAAATCATGTTTTATTTTGCAATATCAATTCGCTCTTCGATCGACCGGATAAAGCGATCTCCCAAATGGTCTGTAGAAACAAAATCCTGCTCGTGCTCTCCGAGGTTATGGGATTGACCAAAACGCGCTTTCAAACGGACCATTATCTCCGAATTGTCACCTGCGAGATGTTCGATAAGGGCTTGTAGAATACGCTCATGAGCGAGGACTCTGCGCTCCAGCACGGTGATCTCGCTTGGTTGCGATCCCACATCTTGGCGCTCAGCGCCCATGTTGCGTTCCTCTGCCAAATCCGAGTCAGTAGGACATTCCCGCCGCTCATTAGCTGAAGATATGAATGCGGAAAATGTTGGCGTATTGCCGTTGGAACCGCTCATAATTCACCTCAATAATTATCTTATTTCTATAAATATTAATGAACTTTATTCAACAGCCAACACTTGGCCCATTGGCAATTTCAAGACATTCCGAGACATGAGAGAAGGAAGCTCTGCCCGCTTGTGTGCGAAGGGCTTCGACAATCGACACACATTCGCCCGAAGTTCGATATCCTCCACAATCCACCACCGCCACGCCCGCGCCGTCAATGAATCGCCAATGCCAGTCGCCTCCGCTCAGCAGGGTCGATGTCAGCATCACTTGTTCCGCCCGATAGATTTCAAAGCTGCAGCGTTGATCGACGGAGCGGTGAGCCGAGGTCGCGACACATGACAACAAACGCCGACGGACGGGAGGCTGCGAATACGATGAGTTGGCCATACTATCCTCTCAGATGATATTATTGGATGTCACGCACCGCTTCAGTCGAAAACGGCTCTGCTGGGACGGGATGAGGCGTTGTCGTACCATCGCCTTTCGCGAGGCTTCGAGCGAGCAATCGCCCAAACAATGCCGCCTCCCGCCTTAGCCACCACGGGCTTGATTGAGCGGCCTGAACCCGTCGTGTACGTTTGGCGGACCAGAAAAAGCTGGTCACATATGAAAAATATCGACACGCCTGATGGTCTTCAGCTTGGACTTACCGCCTGAAACAACCGCTCAATTTAAGAATGCCGCCTGTTCGTCATAAAACACAAATGGTGATATTTTGAAACGATCCTAACACCTGTGTTTTTCGGAAATTGTGATAATGGTAAATATAGCTCCAAGATTTACACGTACCAGCCTCGGAAACTACTCAGGCCATTAAACGGCTAGGGGTCGTGTCCCACGAGGTGGTGTAGGAACCGTCGATCCACGGTAGGATCAGGTTCAGGTCAGGCAACCAGAGCTGGCAGGCTGAGATTGGGATTATGGCTCACCGCGTCGATTGTTTCCAGCGTCATGTAGCGGCGTGACACTGCACACTCATCATTCTGCTCTGGCATCAGCGCGCCGACGAGGCGCATGACTGCGGCGTCATTCGGGAAGATGCCGATCACGTCCGCCCTTCGCTTGATCTCTTTGTTGACCCTTTCCAGCGGGTTGGTGGGCGCGATCTGTGCCCAGTGGTCCTTCGGGAACGCCATGTAAGCGAGCACATCCTCGCGCGATGCGTCCATCATGCCGGCTAGCTTCGGGAACTTCTCGCGTAGGGCATCGGCGACCTGCTCCCACTGCTGATGTGCCGCTTCGGTCATCTACTGCGCGAAGATCGTCTTGATCATGGCAATCACGGCGGGCCGCTGTTTGGGCGTGGCATGGGCCAATGTATTGCGCATCCAGTGCACCCGGCAGCGTTGCTGGCTCGCGGCGAAGACCTTGCTGGCGGGCGGCGCGCAGCCCCTTGTGCTCGTCGGCGATGACCAGCTTTACCCCCCGCGCAGGCCGCGATCTGCCAGCGATCGCAGGAAGGCTTTCCAGAACGGCTCCGCCTCTGATGGGCCGGTGGCAACGCCCAGCACCTCGCGACGGCCATCGGTGTTGACGCCGACGGCGACTATCGCCGCACTCGACACGATCCGTCCGCCCTCGCGTACCTTGAGGTAGGTCGCGTCGATCCACAAGTATGGCCACTCACCCTCGATAGGCCGAGCAAGGAAGGCGTTCACGCGCTCGTCGATCTCGGCAACCAGGCGGCTCACCTGGACGCGATCAGTTTGCAGGCTTATCGTCAAGGTCAGCGGCGGCATCGGCTGCCGTCAACTGAACCTTGCCCGGCGCGTGATGGGCCGGGGCATAGATGGCATAGATTTTCATGGGCGCATCGCCAATATTGGTGATGTTATGCCAAAATCCCGCTGGCACCATGGCGCACCAGCCATCGGCAATGTCCTGCGCAAGCGTCAAAAGGTCTTTGCCAGCTCCCATCCGTAACAAGCCATTGCCCGATTCCAACCGAAGGAACTGATCGGTTTCAGGATGCATTTCGAGGCCTATGTCCGCGTCCACCGGAATCGACATCAGCGTTACTTGCAAATGCTGTCCACTCCAGACAACCGTGCGATAGGCTTGGTTTTCCAGCGCGGCGCGTTCAATGTCGAAAACGCTAGGTCGGGGGCCGATATCGGTAAGAGTCACGATGGCATGGGTCATGTCGAGCTGTCCTTGTTGAGGCGAACGGGCGGGATGGTGAAGGCCATCAGCGCCACCTTCATTGTCCCATCGTGACAAGGCGTTTTCTCGCGGCGCGGCAGGAATGCTCGGCGGGCGTGAAGTGCGGGTCATTCTGGATGGTCCTGTGCCGGCGTGAAAGAAGCGGGGTTGGGCAGGCGGGCGAGGGTGACACCCCCCGTCTGCCCGTCCATCATCAGTAACCTGCCCCCGGACCGTAGGTGATCTCCACCCGGCGGTTCTGCAATTCGCGCACCCCATCCGCGGTGGCCACGCGCTGGTTGGCCTCGCCAAAGGCGTGGGCGGAGATCACGCCTGTGCCGATGCCATGTCCGTTGAGATAGCTTTGCACCGCCTGATCACGCCGCTCGGCAAGGCCCAGATTGTAGCGCGCCGTGCCCGAACTGTCGGTGTAGCCAGCCAGCATAATCCGCATGCTGCCACAAGACCCATAGGCCTGGATCGCGCTGTCAAGGATGCTGGCAGCTTCACCGCTGATATCCGAACGGTTCCAGTCGAAGAACAGGATGAAAGGCCCGGTGTTGCACACGGCCTGAACCAGCGGGGGTGGAGGCGGGGGCGAAGGAGGAGGTGGTGGCGGGGGCGGGGGCGGTGCAGCCTCCTGCATCGGCTCAGCGGCGGGGCGGCCGAAGTTGAAAGTCAACGTGGCCAGCAGCGAGTGACTGCGCAGCGAGGCATGGCGTGTGCCGCCGCCCGAATAGTTGAAATCCTCAGCACCATCGGGGCGGAAATAGCGGTACTTCACACCCAGATCGATCGTGCGGCTGATGGGCACGGTAACGCCCGCCAGAGCCTGCCATGCCAGCCCTTGCGAATGCCCCTCGATCAAGCCCGCCCCTTGCAGGCCATCGCTGACAAAAGTGCGCGCATAACCCACACCACCACCGGCATAGGCCTTCAACCCGCCCCAATGGCCCAACCCGAACAGGCCATTGGCCATCACGGCACGGCTGTTGGTGTTGCCAGAAAGCCCATTGGATTGGTCAAACGTGCCATTGGGCAGCGGAGTGCCCAATGGGCGCGAGGCGCTCTTCAGCTTGGATTCGTGATAAAAGGCCTCAACCTCGGCGCGGAAATGGCCAAAATCATAGCCCAGCGCGCCGCCGGCTTCCCAGCCGGTCTTGAACCTGTCGGAATGCTCATAGCCATTGCCGCTGCGCAAATCGGCGCGCTCATTGCGCACCGCGCCGCCTTCAAAGGTGATGTAGGGGCCCGTGTTCTGGGCCTGCGCCACGCCGCTCAGGGCGCTCGACGCGAGCAGCGCGCCGATGATCAGTGTCTTCATGGAAGGTTCCATTCTGTCGGGAGAGACTTATTTGGGATGGATGTGCGAGATCTTGGTCCCTTGCAGCGTCAGGTCGGCCATCAGCCCCTTGCCGTTGAAGGGGAAAGCATAGACATCATGGTCGATCATCGACGTATCGACCGCAGCGCCCGCACTCTTGTTGATAACCACAACGCTGGGGCCGGTGCCCGCAGCAAAGCCGCTGCTGCTTTCGACATTGGCCAGCGCCTTGTCATTCATCAGGAACAGCACATAGCTGAAATCCTGACCGCCGATTTGCAAGCCCCATGATCCACCCGAAAGGTTGTAATACCCCCGCGTGCGGCCATGATCGAGCAAGACGCCATTGCCGGTTTGCGCGCCAAAGATGAAGCCACCCTTCAAGATCGAGGGGAAGACCAGAATGGCCCGTGCGCGTTTGGCCAGCATATGCGCGCGTGGGTCTTGCGCCTCCAGCAGGCGTAGGGTCTGTTTGCCCTGCGCGGTAATCTGGGCAGCGGTGCGGGCCTGCGCCGGGACGGCGGGGATGGAGGCAAAGGCCACCACGGCCACAGCGGCGGCGATGGGAGAAGGCAGACGGATCATGGCTTGGGATCTTCTTGAAATAGAGGGGAAACGCCGCGCCTCAGCGCTGGCTGGTGGTCACCACAGTGGTAGTCTTGTGCTGGTAGGCCGGGGCATGATGGGCGGGCGCATGGCGGGCCTTGTGGGCGCGCTTGCGGGCCGGGCCGGGCTGGATCGCCCGGCTGGGTTCGGTACGGGTTTCCTGCTGGGTCACAATGGTGGTGGTTTGCGGCAAAGCGGCCATCGGCGGGTTCGCCTGTGCAGCCCGGCTGCGCGCCTCGGCGGCGGCGGCCTCTTGCACGGCGGCATCGGCGCGCAGGTTGGCCGCATTGCCCATGGCCTCGGCCGAATTGGCGCGCTGGTTGGCGCTGGCGGCTGATTGCTGGGCGTTGATGGTGGCCTCTTGTGAATCAAGGCGGCGGGTCTGCTCGGCCTGCGTGCGGCGGCTGTCGCTACTTACCAAGGCACGGTCGGCCAGTTCACCGGCGCGCATGGCGGCGGCGCGCGCTTCCTTCTTGTGGTGATTGTTCAACAGGTCCTGCGCCTCCAGCAAGGCGGCGCGGGCCTGTTCCTGCAATTCTGGGGCAAGGCGACTGGTGCCCACCTTGTCACCAGCGGCGATCTTGCCACGCGCCATGGCGATGGCGGCTTCGGCATTGGACTGATCACCTGCTGCGGCCAGAGGAGACAGGGCGCTGGCACAAAGCAGGGCGGCAAGGCTCAGTTTGCGGATCAGGCTGAAAGGAAGGGTCATGGATATTCTCCGGTTCATGGCCGTCATGCAGGCGGTCATGGGCACAGCCGCGCAAAAGGGCGTTGCCGTTGAACATTCCAACTAGGCGCATCTCAGTATCGGCGGGAGCCTCGGAATATACCCAGCCTCATTAGCGCCAGCGCTGACGGCACAAAGGTAGATTCCGAGGCTCCCGCGCGCGCGCGGCAAGACACATTGAGTTGGGCGACTGGTGCATCCTTGCACCCAGCCTGATGGCACAATCGCCAATCGGCAAGGAGCCTCCAATGAAAGAACCCGGCACAATATGTCACAAGGCTAGGCTGGCAACGCCCATGATCGGCGCTAGCATGCCGCACAGCGGCACGGCACCGGCAACATTGCCACCATCCGATCAGATGTTCATGGATCAGTTAGCCCCTGCCTTGCCGATGCTGCGCAACTTTGCGCGTCGCCTGTGTGGCCAGCAAGCGATGGCTGAGGATCTTACCCAGGAAGCCGTGATGCGGGGCTGGGCCGCCCGCCGCAATCTGGCCCCCAACAGCGATCTGCGTGCGTGGCTCTTCGTGATATTGCGCAATTGCTTTTACACGACCCTGCGCCGCGAACGCCGAACCGCCGGCTGGGATCCTGAGTTGGCCGAACATACGCTAATAACCCCGCCCCACCAAGACCATACAACGATGGTGAATGATGTGGCCAAGGCAATGGATCGCCTGCCCGCCGCCCAGCGCCATGCGCTGATGCTGGTGGGGGTGGAAGGGCTGAGCTATGAAGAGGCGGCAAGGCGATGCGACTGCGCACTGGGCACGATGAAGAGCCGGTTGGCACGTGGGCGCCGTGCCCTTGCCCTAGCGGTGGACGGTCCCGATGACGATGTGCTTTTCGCCCGCCGCGCCAGATCCGAAGGGTCAGTCCAAAGCCGACAGACCGCCCAGGCCGCTTGTCCGCTTTGACCTCGCCTTCAACGGCCGCTGTTCAGGATGATCGAGGCAATCACGCCGGTTGCCACGGCCACCAGTACATACTGGTTGTCGCGACGACGCCACTCATAGCCATGCGGCGGGCGGCGCAGGTGGCGCTGGCGGTAATCAATGCGCTCGGCACCGTTCCAGTCGTTGTAGCCGATGCGCTCACCCCGGCGCCAGACATGGCCCTGACCGCGATCAGGGCCCCAATTGGGATGGCGCATCGCGCGCTGTTCCGCTGGGCGTTGCTCGTTGCCCCAGTCATGGCGCCGGTCGTTGGATTGACTCCCGTACCAGTCGCCATGCTGGTCACGTTCGCCGTCTCGGTCTTCGTGGGTTTGCCCTTGCCGTTCCTGCCGGGCATCGGCGGGCTGACCGCCAAGAACAGCAAGCACGAGCAGCCCGATGGTGATTGATTTCATGATACACCTCCTTTGAGGTTCTTTGGTCCGGCACTCCCGGCCGGTCAGGTTTTCACGCATAGTCCATGTCGAGGCAGGGTCAGGTCCGCCAGCGCCGCATGAAAACGCCAGCGGGCCTGAAGGCCATCTTCAACTAGGCTGGGAGGGTCAGGTACCCGGTGCAAGATGGCCCAAGCTGATACGTCAGCCTTTAAGGGTCTTGTCGTGGGCCGCTTTTTCAAAGGCCTCTTTCATGGCCTTGCCCTCCGCCACTGCATCGTCTGCCGCATCGTTGAAGCTGGCCTCTCTGGATTGCGCCTTGCCCTTGGCCTGCAGCGCGGTGCCATCGAGGATCAGATCCGAACTCTCGACAGCCTTACCCAGCTTGACCTTGGCCTTGCCAGCCGTCTCGTTGACGAGGCCCTTGGCCCTGTTGATATAGTCACGCATTCCGTTTCTCCGCGGGCGAGGAAGAAAAGGCGCCGCCCTGCATAAGGGGAACCTGCGCGATGCTGATTGGGTCCACGCCTGAACGAAAAAACAGGAGACAGCAAAAAACAGAACTAATTAATGCCACAGATGGATGTTTGAAAAGAAATCAATGCCCAAAAAGACGCTAAGAAGCCATATTACCAAAAATATCACGACAACACCGTTAATGCTCGATTTAATCTTTCTATCCATCGGCAGATAATTTTTGACCAGCCACAGCGCGATACCGACACCGACCAGCGAGATGATAATTGCAGACAGTGGCATGGCTTTTACCTCTTTTCGTTCGCGCGCCATGATGGCGCTGGCATTGTGAAGAGTGAACGCGCTCCGGCCAAGAAAAGGTCCATGCACCGCGCGCCATATCCGCCGATCAAGCGTGGGGTTGGGCAATCATCACCAGACACGCCAGTTCCGGCAGGGAGCGCGCCTGCATCCGGCGCATCACGACTGAACAGCACGTTCAGCCAGGTCACGTCACTGATGTCAGACAGGTGAGATAGCCGAACATGCGCTCGATGCGGTCACGATAGCGGCGGAAGTCGCAGGCGATATGCTCGCGCCGGTTCGCCTTGGGTGGAATGATCGGCAAAATGCCGCGCATCAGCAAATTCGAGCGCACTGCGTCACCATCATGGCCCTTGTCGGCAAGCAGGGCCTTCGGTTTGTTGACCGGCAGCGCCATCAAGTCGTCGACGGCACCATAGTCGGAGGCTTCGCCGCCGGTGAGGACGAACCCAACAGGGCGTCCTTGATTGTCACATCGGGCGTGGACTTTGCACGAAAAGCCGCCGCGTGATCGACCAAAAGCCTCCTGATGAGGCCCCCTTTAGCGCCCGCTGCCGAAACATGGCCGCGAACCGTGGTGCTGTCGATCATGTGCTGCCAGTCGTCGGTCAGCCCGAAATCAACCAGGATTGTCAGGATCGCATCCCAGACGCCCTGCTCAGCCCAGCGCCGGAACCGGACATAGACCGAGTTCCACTTGCCATAACGCTCATGCATATCGCGCCAGGGGCAGCCAACCCACAACACATGAAGCATGCCGTTGAGAAAACGCCGATTATCATGGGCCGGTCGGGACTTGCGGCCACGCTCCGAGGGCAACAGAACTCGATCACGCCCCATTCTTCGTCCGTCAGATCACCCCGCGCCATCGCCGCTCCCCGCAAAGAGCAGCCTTGAATCAGAAATGAGCGCGCTTGGGAATTCACTTTGTCAACAGGACCTGGCTCGCCAATCAACGCGAACGCTAGTCGGCATCGGCCTTGCAAAGGCGACCCGGCTGTTCATGCCGGTGAACAATGCTCGGGAGATCGTGCAGGCGTTGGCCGCTTAGCTCTGGCCATAACGGCCAGTGGATAGGCTCCACTGGCCGTCAAGCACCAGCGCCGCATCGCCACGTGCTACGATAAAACCGCGCTCTCCTTCGCCAGCTTTCTCAATCTTGCCGCCATCCCGAGTATGGTCGTAACTCTGCGATCCTTCCGCATAGGGGCGCCAAAGCGATGATGCAGGATCCGCGCTCATCGGGAGCGCCCTCCCCAGTCGGCAGGCGCCCACACTTTTGAAGTTCCCGGCTCCATTTCACGGCGCCGGAACCTGTCTTCCATTCATCATACCACACCCGCCGAATTATGGTTGGTCGTCTTCATCCAGAATGCAGCTCGCGTTGAGGGAACAAAATATGACCACACCCGCATTGTTGGCAGTCAAGAGCACCGTCAAAGTCAGGCCAGCTCCGTACGGGGCAAGGCCAGGCGCTTCACAGCCTCGGCCAGCGTCAGATAGATCGCCACCAATCCGATAATCGCGCCTACTAAGGGCGCCGGTAGCGGCGCAAAGCCTAGCCGCACCGCCCAAGGCAACCAGGGAAGCGCCAGCGCGACGCACAAACATCCCAGCGCGGAGGCCAGCAGGGCTGGATGCGGCCGGTTACGCCAGAACGGCCCCGCCGTACGGATGATCAACACCACGAGGATTTGTGTCGCCATCGATTCCACGAACCACGCCGAGCGGAATTGCGCCACATCGACGCGGAAAACCCCCAGCAGAAGGCCGAAGGTCAGCACGTCGAAGAGTGTGGAAAGCGGCCCCATCACCGCCGTGAACCGCATCAGCCCGCGCATGTTCCAGCGATGCGGCCGCCCCAGTAGGGTGCTGTCGGCTGTGTCAAACGGAATGCCGGTCTGGGAAAGATCATAGAGCAGGTTGTTGAGCAGGATTTGCACCGCCGTCAGCGGCAGAAAGGGCAGGAACAGGCTGGCCAGTGCCATCGTCAACATATTGCCGAAATTGCTGCTGGTGCCCATGCGGAGATATTTCATGATATTGGCATAGGTGCGCCGTCCCTCGGCGATACCATCGGCCAGCACATGCAGGTCGGAATCGAGCATGATCATGTCGGCCGCCTCGCGCGCGACATCGGTCGCGCCATCCACCGACAGGCCGACATCGGCCGCGTGGATAGCGGGCGCGTCGTTGATACCATCGCCGATAAAGCCCACCGTATGGTGCTTTTTCAAGGCGTGGACGATGCGCAGCTTTTGGTCGGGCGAAACCCGGGCGAACAGATCGACACGCTGCACCCGCGCGGCAAGAGCGGCATCGGACAAAGCCGCGATCTCTTCTCCGCTCATCGCCTCGCGCACCGGAAGGCCGACGCTTTGCGCCAGATGGCGCGCCACCGCCAGCGCATCGCCCGACACCAGTTTCACCCGCACGCCGACCTTGCCCAACCGCGCCAGCGCATCACGCGCGCTCGGCTTGGGTGGATCCACGAAAACACAGAAGCCGACAAAGCTCAGCCCCGCGTCATCATCGGTGTCGATCCGGTCGCGTCCGGCGGCATCCTTCCACGCCACGCCCAACAGGCGCAGCCCCTGTGCCGCATGGGCATCGTACAACGCCATCATCTCACCGCGCAGCGTCGCATCCATAGCCTTGCGCGTGCCATCGCGAGCCTGCGCATCGGCACAAAGCGCTAGCACGGTTTCGGGAGCGCCTTTGACAATCTCGAGCCGCCGCCCATCCCTTTCCGCCAACACCGAAACGCGCCGCCGTTCGAAGTCGAAAGGTCGCTCGTCCAGTTTGCCCCAGCCTTCTGCCGCTGCCCCGTGCCGTGCCAGCACCGCATCGTCGAGCGGGCTTTTCAGGCCCGTTTCAAACCGCGCATTCACCGCGGCCAGTTCGGCCACATGATCCCAGTCCTGCCCGTCTATGCCCGGACAAGCCACCAGAACGATCCTCGCTTCGGTCAACGTGCCGGTCTTGTCGGTGCACAGCACATCCATTTCGCCCAGATCATGGATCGCCGACATGCGCTTGACCACCACGCGCGCCGCCGACATGCGCCGC
Organism: Novosphingobium sp. KACC 22771; assembly: GCF_028736195.1. Lineage (GTDB taxonomy): Bacteria > Pseudomonadota > Alphaproteobacteria > Sphingomonadales > Sphingomonadaceae > Novosphingobium. The sequence continues at coordinate 56,231 of NZ_CP117881.1, forward strand.
GCACCACGCGCCAGCGTGATCGTCACGATCATCGGCAGCAATTCCGGCGTCAGCCCCACCGCCAGCGCCATCGCGAACAGGAAGCTTTCCAGCGCGGGTTTGCCCAGCGCCAGACGCGCCAGCAGCACGAACAGCACCAGAAAGATCGTCATCCGCGCGATGACATAGCCGAAACGATGCAACCCCTGCTCGAACGCGGTCACCTCCGCCAGCCCGCGCAACGATTGTGCGATCGTGCCGAACCTTGTGTGGGCGCCGGTCCGCACCACCAGCATCCGCGCGGTGCCGCCCACCATCGAGCTACCGGCCAGCAACAGGTTGGGCGCGGTATCGAATGCGCTGCCTGCCAAGGGCCTGGCGGATTTCTCGACCGGAAAGGGCTCGCCCGTCAGCGCCGCCTGATTGACCTGCGCCGCATTGGCGGAGAGCGCCACGCCATCGGCGGGCACCAGATCGCCTGCGGCAAGATCGACCACATCGCCACGCACCAGTTCGGCCACCGGCAGGTGCCGTTGCTGCCCGTCGCGCCATACATCGGCATCCAGCGCGATCGCGCAGCGCAGCGCTTCGACCGTCGCCTCGGCGCGCCGTTCCTGCACCATATCCAGCAGGGTGGAGAGCGCGACGATCCCGACAATGATGACGAAACTGGCAACATCGCCTGTGCTGCCCGCCACACCGGCCGCGCCCAGCAGGATCAGGACCAACGGATTGGCCAGACGGCGCAGCCAGTCAACCAACAGGTGGCGATGGGTTCGTCCGGCCAGCTCGTTCGGGCCGTCGGCGGCAAGGCGCCGTTCCGCCTCGTCCGTGCCCAGCCCGCCTGCGCGACTGTCCAGTTCTGTCAGCAGACTGGCGGGGGCGTCGCTCCAATAGGCCTTCTGGTCATCTGTCGAATCAAGCGATGCCGTCACATCATGCGTCCTGTGCTGCCGTGGGTCATCGTGCCTGATCGCTCCACATATTGCGACGTGAAATGCGCGCCAGACCTTGAAGACCGGCATCGCGGGTGCGACAGTGTGCCCGTCCCGCCGGCTTGAAGAGAAATGATCCATGTTGATGCCCTGCCTGCGCTTCGGGCTCGCCTTGTTCCTGATGGCTGGCGCCGCACAGGCAGGCCCGCCCTTTATCACCGACAATCCCGTGCCGACCGACACAGGCCATTGGGAAATCTCCGATTACCCCAGCACCTTGCGCGAGGGTTCTTCAACTTCCCGGCAGATCACAGGGTTAGCATGGCCAGCAGGCTGTCGATTTTCACCGTGGCGACAGTCGAGAACGTGTCAGAGATGGCATAGGGCAGGATGATCCATGCACCGTGGCGCATCGCGCCGCAGGAATAGACAACATTGGGCACATAGCCCTCGCGCGTTGATTTTTCCGGCTGGACCAGCGGCAGGTGCGACCGGCCAAGCACGCGCGTGGGATCATCCTTGTCCAGCAGCACGGCGCCGATGGAATAGTGCCGCACAGGCCCGACGCCATGGGTCAGCAACAGCCACCCCTCATCCAGTTCGATCGGCGAGCCGCAATTGCCGATCTGTATGAACTCCCAAGGAAATTCCGGTGTGAGGATCGGTGTGCCAAGACCCCATTCCAGCAGATTGTCGGAATAGACCAGATGGAGGCTTTCATTGTCGTGACGCGCGATCATCGCATAGCGCCCTCCGATCCGCCTTGGGAACAGCGCCATGCCTTTGTTCACGGCAGCGGGACCCTTGAGCGGGGTCAGGCGGAAAGTCAGGAAGTCGCTGGTCTCGATGAGTTCCGATCGGATCGCCTGACCGCTGTAGGCCGTGTAGGTCGCGTAATAGGTCGTCTGCCCTTCCTCGATGAAGGGTACGAAGCGGGCATCCTCGATGCCATTGGCCTGCGCCTCGGTAACGGGGAAAATCACTCTTTCGGTGATGTCGCTGTCTGCCTCGAAGGCAAGGTCCAGCTTGTCGCCGACGCGCATGGTCACGCGGGGCAGGCTGGCGAGGCGGGTCGGGGGCTCGATCATCAGCGTGCCATCGGCCAGGAAAGTGCCGCAGCGGAAGGTGAGCGAGGAGATGTGCCCCTCGCCCACCGCCCGCAGCGACAGGATGAAGCGGATGGCGCCCGGTTCAACGCCGCTCTGGTTGGGGTGCGGCACAATGCTGGGGTTGAACAGGGCCGCCGCCTCAAAACTGTATTCGTGCAGGAAATAGGCCCCCACCAGTTGCAACTGGGTTGGGGTGAAACAGCAATGGCAGGAGAAGGCGTCCTCCATCTCCTGCGCGCGCTGCTCGAAAATGGCGGGCAGGTTGCGATGCCGATCATCGAAATTGTCGAAGGTTGCGGCCAGCACAGCCTCGGCCTCCGCCACGTCAAGCGCGAGGACGCGATCGACAATGTGGTTGGCTCGGGTCTTGTCCAGCGGGTTGTAATCGCGTGGCTCGACCGATGGGCGAAAGGCCCGCACCACCACGCGTGCAGGATCGGGCCGCAAATGCAGGGCATGGCGGTTGAGAAAAGAAGGATGGGGCATAGCGTCCTGTCAGGATAAAAGGTTTTGAAGGGGAGAGGACGTAAGGATGTCAGGCTCAGGCTGGATCGGCCGGTGTATCGGGTTTGCTTGTTCCATGTCGGCAAGGGCCAGAAGATAGGCCAGTAACGATTCCGCACCGCGGTTCTCATTGGCGCGATCGGGATGCAGACCATCGCGACAACTGCCGTCGAGTGGGTCGATCAACGACAAGCCCAGATCATTGGCGCCGGTGAACCAGGCAAAGGCCTTGTGCGCCTCTGCCAGCCAAGACCGAGAGGCATCAACCGACATCGCGGCAAGGCAGGCCGCCACGGTGGCGCAGGCTTCGATGGGCTGTTGATCAAACGGCATAGGCGCAGCGCGCGACACCAACAGGAACCCATGGGAACCCACGGGCCGGAAATAGCCCGCAGGCGCCGTTTGCAGCTCGATCAACCAACGCAGAGCCCCCAGCCCGGCCTGCGTCCAGTCATCCCTGCCAATCGCCTTGCCGGTGATGATCAGCGCCTCGCACAGGCGGGCATTGTCATAGGTGAGCCGGTCTTCAAACCACACCCACTCGGCCGTTTCGCAAGCCAGCAACCGCTGATGCAACCGCTCACCAAGGTCGAGCCGGATGTGCATGGCAGCATGATCGCGCGGATGGGCCAGGCAATAGTCGGCCAGCCCCAACAAGGTGAAAGCCCATGCGCGCGGCGAGGTGAAGCCGGCGACGGCAAGCAAAGCCGACGCGAACAGCGCGCTGGCCCATGGTGCCATCACACCACCTTCGCGGTATCGCGCGCATCGTCCCAAGGCCCACAGCGTGCGACCATGGCTGTCTTCAGACCCCGTCTCTTCGAGCCAGCGCCGGTCGTAGCCCAGAAAATTGCGAAAACGGCCGTTGTCCGGGTTCCAGCCATGTTGCAGGAAAGCGGCAAAGCGCGGCCGCAGCTTCTCAATCAAAGGGCGCGACGCCGCAGTCGCGCCCAAGGTGCAACACAGCAGCAACGCTCTTGCATTATCGTCGATGCAATAGCCGTGATGCCGGTCGGGCACCGCGAAAACGGCATGTTGGAACAGTCCGGTATCGTCACACATCACCGCCAGATGGCTCAGGTCCACAGGAGGCAGGGTGAGCGCGACGGGCCGCCGGACAGTCTGGAAGGCTTCGCCATAACGCGAGGCGGTGTTGGCCCATGTCATCGCCCGGCTGGCGACATAGGCCTTGCGCCCCATGGCAAGCCGCGCCTCGTCATCAGTCAATAGGTCTGCCACCGCAAGCCCCAGACGATCGGGATCTGCGAAAGGCACAAGCAGACCTGATCCATCCTCCAGCAGTTCAGCCGCATGCCAGTAGGGCGTGGAAACCACCGGGCGGCCCAACCCATGCGAATAGGCCAGCGTGCCCGATGTCATCTGCGATTCCACCAGATAGGGGGTGACGTAGACATCGCACATCGCGATATGATCGAGCAGTTCAGGCCGTTCGACAAAGCGGTCGATAAAGACCACATGCCCGTCAAGACCGAGCGCCGTCACCTTCGCGCGCAGGCTTTCCCGATAGGCCTCTCCATCCGCGCGCAGCAGAGCGGGATGAGTCGCTCCCATCACCACGTAAAGCGCATCAGGCACCATTGCCAGCACCACCAGCATCGCCTCGATCATCGTCTCGATGCCCTTGTTCGGGCTGATCAGCCCAAAGGTCAGGATGATGCGGTGATGGGCAAAGCCCAGTTTTTCCTTGGCATATTGCGGAAGCACCAGCGGTACTTCCGGGATGCCATGGGGGATCACCAGAATCTTGGCAGGATCGGCACCATATTGATCAATCAGGATCCGCCGCCCCTTGCGCGCCATCACCACCACCCGCGCCGATGCCGCGATGATGGCGTCGATCACGCGGCGCTGACCATCATTGGGCTGGTCCAGCACGGTATGCAGCGTGGTGACCAGAGGCGCATCGACCGCCGCGATCAGATCGAGAATGTATTCCCCCGCCTCGCCTCCATAGATGCCGAATTCGTGCTGGAGGCAGACAACGTCGAAACCCTGCGAATTGATGAAATCAGCCGCCGCTAGGTAGCCGCCACGGTCATCCTGCGCGACCGACCATCGCACTTGCGGGGGAAAAGCATATTGCCCACCCGGATCGCACATGGCGATGATCGCGGTCTGCGCCACCTCGGGCAAATGGCGCATCGCCAGTTCAAGGTCGCAGGTGAACGTGGCAATGCCGCAGCGCCGTGGCAGCGCGTTGCCGACAAAGGCAATGCGCAAGCCATCGGTCACGGACTTGTCCTAGAGCTTGCCTTTCGGCTTGCGCGTGGCGGCCAGAACGGGTGATGTGTCGATGCCAACGGGCACCGGCGTCGGCTTGCCCTTTACGGCCTTGGGTTTGCGAATTTCACGATTGCTGCGTTTTTGCGATTTTGCCATTGTATATGCTCCTTATGCAGTTTTTTGGGGGCGATTGACGTTGCCGATGACCAATAGGCAATAGCGCCCAAGACAGCGCGTCACCGACAGGCGGCAAGCAGGCAAGCCTGGCTTAAGCGACGGAATGCATCACCATGGCGGCAAACTATGATGTGACAGCGTTGCTGGCGCCGAATTCACATCAATCTTTTTCGGTATCCCTGATCCGCGCCGCACCGGCCGACCGCCGCAGTGCATTAACAGCGGCCAGACAATCATCATGGCGCGAATAGGCGCCACCCGATGCGTTCACGTGGCCATCGGCGGTGCATAGGCGCCAACGCCATTGCTCTGCGGCTTGGCCGGAGGCTGCCGGTGATGGGAGGAGCGAATAGATCTCGAAATAGGATTCTGCACGATCATTGGAAACCCACAGCGGAATAGAGCGCCATGGCGATGTTCCCCGCAAATCCTGCCCACTCTCGGCGTCGATCTCGCGCCCCGCATTTTCGGCATGGCGCGCCAGCCGAGTGAAAGAGCCATGAAGAGCGCGCCCCCCCAGGCGACAGGAAATATCGGAAACAATGTGATCGAGATAGGTGGACATGTCCGTCCTCCTGCTTGGCAAGCGGGAGCACATATGTCTCTCTGTCACAGGGAGCTTGCAGCGAGGATTCTCGTGATGCTTATGCAATAGCATGACTTCATTTTTCCGACTAACGATATTTTCAAAACAGGCAGCGCAAGGTTTACGGTTTTAGAAAATTCTGGATTATCAATCAGACGAAAATAAAACTGAGATCTTACATTTTTAAAAAAATTATCTATATAAAAAATATCGCGGAAATCGTCTGGTAGGCAACCTCGACTGAGAGACAGAGTGCTCCCGCTTACGTGAATGGAGCCAAAACATGGATCTCAATCAACTTTATCAACGCCATCAAATTTTGCTGATGCGCGCCAGTTCCGCATCCAGCAATAATGCGTGCCGGAACCACAAAAGCGAGGCCGCAGGCATTGCGCGCCGCATTGAGGCTTTTCAGAACGCGCTCAGCGCCTTGGCGGCCCAATCCTGGCGGCCGGAGATGGCCCGATGAGCCGCGCGATGAACATTGGCCTGCCCGAAGCGGATGTGGCCGCCATCTGCCAGAAAGCAGGGGTTCGGATCAGCGACATCGAAACCCTGCCATCGGGAGGGACGCATCTGGTCTGTGTGACCAGTGAGGGCGCCGAGGATATGCGCGGCAAGCTGAAAGGGCATTTGATTGAAGGCCGCGTGAAGCGCTTTGCCTTTTATCACCTCCGTCATTCCTGATGGTGGTTGGCGCGGGCCTTGGTCTCGGCGGAGCTGGCACCGTCGAGCCGCTGTGTAAAGGCACCATCGTCAGTGGCAGGCGGCCAAGTGCGATTTTGGGAATTTCCTCAAATTTCTTGATTGAAAAGCACAAGCGATTAAAATTGACTTTCGAAATTATCGTCCTATAGGAACAACCGCTAACGTCGTTTGCGACAGAATTTGACTCCGATACATTCGGATTTTCTTCCTTTCACACACCACCAGCTCCATCTGCAATTTTGCAGGTGGGTTCTCCTGTTTTCGTGAAAAGGAAATATTTATGACTATCGGCACCGTCAAGTTCTTCAATACAGACAAAGGTTATGGTTTCATCGCGCCCGAAAATGGCGGCAATGATAGCTTCGTGCATATCAGCGCTGTTCAGCAGGCCGGCATGGCCACGCTGAACAAGGACCAGCGTTTGAGCTATGAAGTCGAAACGGATCGTCGCGGCAAGCAGTCCGCGATCAATCTCGCTTTCGCCTGATCCAGACAGCCCCCGGTGTCGATCACGATGCCAGGGATTGTCCGTCGCGGCACGGAACTTTCCGGCCGCCGCGAAGGCCCGCGCCCGGCCTGCTTGATCCGCAAAGCGAGATCGCAGGCCGGGCGCGGGAAACGCCATAACGGGCTGCCGACACGGTGGGTTGATCGCAAATCCATCAAAGCGCACCGATCAGTTCGCCTGACCAGCGCCCTATCGCCGGTCGGAAAGGATCATCGTGGCTACCACAAGCAACCATTACAGAGCATGTGCCGAAAAGAGCCTGCGTGACGCGGAAGTCAGCAGCCTTGCCAATGTGCGAGAACGGCATCTGCATTCGGCAAAAGCATGGCAAGCCATGGCCGAACGCGCCGCCCGGGTCGAGCAGGCCCGCCAGCAGCAGCAGGACATGACCTCCCTCGCCCCTGTTCAAAAAAGCCGGATGACCAAGGAATGAATTCCTAGGGCATCGTCCGGTCCGGCACCTGCCCTATGCTGACCCCGGCATCCTATCGGGTGGCGGGATTTGGCGCTTCACGTCTTCGAAAAAGGACATTCCCCATGCGAATCCGCGCTGGCTACAACATAGGTTTCACATGCGAAGCGCCGGTGCCCATGCTGGCCAAGCTGAGCGTTCATGCTTCCCGCAACAAGGATCTGCGCACCGCACAGCGCATTTTCACGACGCCTGAAGTGCCGCTCTATGATTATGTCGATGGCTTCGGCAATATTTGCACGCGACTGACCATGCCAACTGGCGGCATCACCATTTCCTGCGGCTTTGTCATCGAGGATCGCTTCGAACCTGATGAGGTGGACCTTGGCGCACGGCAGACATCACTCGCCGAATTACCCGACGATGTGCTGCATTTTCTGCTCGCCAGTCGTTATTGCGAAACAGACAAGCTGACAGACATTGCATGGGGCTTGTTTGGCCATCTGCCCATGGGCTGGGGTCTGGTGCAGGCTATTGTCGATTATGTCCACGATGCAATCCGCTTTGACTATATGGCTGCCCGCCCGACCAAGACCGCATGGGAGGTGTTCCACGAAAGAACGGGTGTGTGTCGGGACTATGCCCATCTTGCGATTGCCCTGTGCCGCTGCATGAACATTCCGGCGCGTTATTGCACCGGCTATCTGGGTGACATGGATCTGCCGGCGGTGATCGGCGATATGGACTTTTCGGCCTGGTTCGAGGTGTGGCTGGGCGGGCGCTGGTTCGTCTTTGATGCAAGGCACAACTTTCCCCGCAGCGGTCGTATCCTTATGGCGCGGGGGCGAGATGCCGCCGACGCTGCCCTCACCACGACCTTTGGGGCGGTGACGCTCTCCCGGTTTGACATTTACACTGATCAGGACTGTCTGACGCAAGATTGATACAACCACCTTGATCCGCAGTATCTGGGAAGGGCGTAAATTCTCTTCGGCCACTGAGATGAACGGGCCGACAATCCTCGTAAAGTCCTAAAAGTCAGGCCAATTGTGAGGAACACGTGGTCGGCTTGTCGAACAATGCTACAACGCTGATCTTGCCCTTGATCGCCGCGAGAACGAGCGCACTGAGGCGGCTGGGATCAGCACCAGATCGGCTGACTCGTCCACCCTGCAGGCAGCACTGTCAGCATGATGTCCAGTGTTAACTTCGATGAAAGTAGTTGCCTGCTCCTTGTCCGACACGAAATCCTTGGACCAGCACCCATCCTTGAAGTCCAATTATTGACGCCGTGGCGAGCTTGCCGAAATCCGTATCGCAAAATGAGTACCAAGCCGGCCTTGAAAGCCTACTCCAAGAGCGCATCGCCGCAGGCCTTGCTGGTGAGGTGAGTTCCAAAAGTCTTGCCGCCATCGTGAAAGTGGAAATGCTTTCCCCCATTTCTGATGATGAGCGCCTGAAGCGGCCCAAGGCTGATCACTCCCCCACAGGGCTCTGGCCATATTTGCGCAGCACATCATCGAAAGCCTCGGCCATCAGTTCCTGAAGGCTGAGGCCATGCTTGCGGGCGCAGACATGCATCGCCAGCGACATCTCGGGCGAGAAATAGCCTGCGATGGCCTTGCGACCGGCGCGGCTGTTTGTCCTCGGCGGCGTACTGATCGACATTGATGCGGCGACTGCCTCTTCATTGTCGGGCACGGCAAGCCGAGCTTGCGGCTTTGAACTGGCCTTAGGTTTGTCGGCGAGGTTGGCAAATCGGCTCATCTGCTCACACTCCCTCATGTGCGGTGGTGGACATGTTCACCTGTGCGATGGTCCACATGTGAAGCGCAGCAATCTCGGCAACAGCCTTTCCTTCGGACTCAAACTCGATCACCGAGGCACCCGCTGCACTGGCGTGGCGATAGACGGCGCGGTCTGGCAGGATATGCGGGCAAGCCTTAATCCCGAAGCTCTGGACCAATTCGATGGCTTCCTCGTACATACGCGGCGCGTGAGGCGGGCCGGCGGTGAAGACCACGAACGCGGGTTTATCGAACAGGCGTACAAGACTGACCGTGGTCTTGATCGCCGCAAGATCGAAGGCGCTGGGGCGGCAGGGGACCAACACCAGGTCGGCCACCTCAACCGCCCTGCTGGCGGCACTGTCGGCATGAGGCGGTGTATCGATCACGATGAAGGTCGCGCCTTGGGCCTTGGCGGCATCGACCTTGGCCTGAATACGCGGCGGCGCGCTGTCGATCACTTCCGGCGCTTTGTCCGCGCGCCATGCGCCCCATTGGCTCGCGGTGGCCTGTGGATCGGTGTCGATGATGAGGGCGACGGCGCCAGCGGCTTCGGCGGCCGCGGCAAGGTTTACAGATAGCGTAGTTTTGCCCGAGCCGCCCTTTTGACTAACGATGGCGATTATAGTCATGGTGATTTCCTGACCCGTTCACGTGTGGGCTTGTGAGAGTGTGGACTTTTGGACGCGCGAGATGCTGAACAGGTTCAACCATCTGGCGTGATGCGTCGCTCCATGCTGGCCATCAGCCTCGCGGTCAGATGGACCAGAGGCCCAGCCTGCGGCTCGATAATCTGCGCAGGCGCTGGGGATTGTGGCGGGGCATCTTGGACGTTGCGCTTCGTTGCCCGGAAAAGCCCCGCAAGGTTCACTCTTGACGAGCCTGCCCGCCGCACCATACCCACCAGACAGCGCGCTGGTGATCCAACCCGATAGCGGTGGCCAGGTGGCAATTCGGCATTCCGGTCGATCAGCAACACGCTGAGCGCCGCCCGCTCCCGCCCAAATTGCTGGCAAGCCCGGCCCCAGGTGCTCTGGGCGATCCCAAGCCGCCCGCAACTGCGCCACGATGCTTCGACGAGGTTGGGCCAGGTTGGCCCACCCAGAGCCTCGACGATTCCGCGATAGCTCTCGGTGGCCACCAGCAACGCGGTCGCAGGCCGGATGCGCTCCAGCGGATCGCTGGGCCGCGCGGTACGCCTTCGTGAAGAGTTTTTGTCTTGTATATTGGGTGCGCAGATTTCTTCCGGCGCGTCGGAAGTTTTCAGTGCACGGGGCTCCGGATCGGGTGCAAATTCTATGGCGGCGAGCATCGTGGACAGGGCCTCGCGGATGGCAATCAGGCGGTCGATGCTGGCGATCCGCGCCGTGCGGCCATCGGGCAGGATGGTCTCGGCCCGTTCCCGCAGATCCTCGTCACCGGCCTCGCGGATGCGCTGGCCTAATTGGCGGATTTCCGCGCGGCATTGCTGGATGGCGCGGGCCTGCAATTCCAATGCCTCGGCCTTGGCCTGCATCTCAGAAAATCGCTCAACGAGAGGGGCAAGATTGATGCCCGCTGCCCAGACCACAACCCCATCCTGGCGATCACCAGCGCGCTCGCCATTGATGCCGGCATTGCGGACGATGAAGCCAGCCTGCTCCAACTCGCGCTCAGCCGAGTTGATCGAGCGCGGTGTCAGGCCTAAGGCTTCGGCAAAGCGGCAGGCTTGCGTCCAGACTGCGCAGATGCGGCCTGACAGGTAATCCCCGTCCATCGTCTTCAACACATAATGTCGGACCAAGGCCACTGCTGTTGAAGAAAGGCCAAAGCCCGGTCGTGCCACCTGCTCGAACAGGCGCAGCAGATCGAAACGCCCCACGCCAGCGGGCAGCCCCCTATGGGCAAGGGTGGTGCTCATGGCGCCCCTCCCCTCGAAGCAAATCTTGCCTACCAGAAAGCGGCAAGATAGATTGCAAATGTGGCTCTCGAGCTACGCTCCGGACCTGCGGCAAGGATGGCAGACCTTCCAACGGTTCACTCACTGCCGCCATGGCGCGTCTTGCGCGTTTGGCGTCAAAACAACGGTTTTCAGCTAGGCCCGAAGGGGCAAAGGAGGTGTGCCGACTTTTGCGACGGAAGGTGTTGCGTTTTGATGCGCGTCTTGCGCGTTCTGCGCAGGACCTAAAGCCATAGAAATAGGCGATATTCCCAGAATTCGCCGCTTTGCGCGCCTCCGGTTCGTGAATTGCTAAACCGTCGTGCCCTTAAGGGGGCACCCCGGGTTCGAATCCCGGCGTCTCCGCCATCGTTGTAAAGCAACGAGTGCGCGCGCTATTTTTGCTCAACTACCATCAAACAGGCCAAGCGCACATGGCTGCGCCGGTTTTGCGCGAATACCGTCATTTCCAAGCGCAAGAGGACCGTTTGCATTGGCTTTGACGGCCGGCAAACCGGTGATCAGGCCGCGGGATGAAACAGTGGGCCAAATCCAGAGCGTCCTCAATGTCTGCGAAAAGACTCCCGCCTTTGAAGGCGGCATTGTCCTTGCCCATCACCGTTGCCGGTCATCTTGAACATGCTCTGGAGTGATGCAGAACTTGATGCCCTCAACCCTCTCTATTGGATGCGGGCCAACTTGTCGGGGCTGCGCATAACGTAAATGCTGCAAATGCGGTCATTCTCGATCTGGATCGCGGTGGTTTGCAGCAGGCCATCGGCCTCGCGGGTGACATAGCCGGGCAAGCCGTTGATCGTGGCAAAGCGCAGCAGTTGCGGAGGCTGGCGACGCAGGCGGATCAGCGCGGCATGGGCGCGCAGGACGTCATGCAGACCGCGCAAGACCCTGCTCACTGCGGGCCGCTTGCCCCCTCCATCGGCGTAATAGGCCACATCCTGCGTCAAAAGCGCGCCCAATTTGGCCAGATCGCCGCTTTGCGATGCTTCAAAAAAAGCGTTGGCGATGGCCTTGCCCTGATCGCGGTCCAGCGGGAAACGGGCTCGCTCGCCGCGCACATGGGTTCGCGCGCGGGTGGCCAATTGCCGACAGGCCGCCGCATCGCGGTCCAGCACCTGCGCCACCTCATCAAAACTTTCGCCAAAGACATCGTGCAGCAGAAAGGCGGCCCGCTCCAGCGGCGACAACCGCTCCAGCGCAAGGAGCAGCGGCAGGGTGACATCCTCGTCCCAATCCTCATCCACCACCGGTTCGGGCAACCAGGTGCCGAAATAGGCCTCGCGCTGGACCCGTGCCGATTTGAGGTGATCAAGGCACAGCCGCGTGACGATGCGCCGCAGAAAGGCGAGCGGCACCATCACATCGGCGTGATCGGCCCTTTGCCAGCGCAAAAAGGCCTCCTGCACGATATCCTCGGCATCGGCCAGCGATCCCAGCATGCGATAGGCCACGCGCAGCAGCGCCGGGCGCTGGGCATCAAATATCCGGCTTGCGGTTCGGGTCATCGGCGCGGCTCCATCACGAAATAGGGGCGGGTTCGGCAATCGGGCCAATCACCCCGCGATTGTGCAGCTTTTGGAAACCGGCCGCAACCATCCGGCGGGCGCGTGGGCAAGGCCCCGGAATCATCCGCCCCCCCCCAAAAAAAAATGCCGCGCCCGACAGCGAAGTCACATCCCGCCCCACGCGCCTATGCCAAACCCGCCCGATCCAGCCCAATGGCCTTGTCGGCAGAACCGGGGACCGAACGAAAGGCAATCGAGGCGCGGTTCCACGCGTTGATGACCATCACCATATAGGTCAGATCGACCAGTTCAGCCGGAGAAAAATGCGCAATTACGGCCTCATACTGCGCATCGCTGATGCCTTCAGGCCCAAGCCTGGTCAAAGCCTCGGTCCATGCCAGAGCGGCGCGTTCGCGATCGCTGAACAGCGGCGATTCCCGCCAGATTGCCACATGATGCAGGCGCAACGGGCGTTCGCCGCGGATGGTGGCTTCCTTGATATGCATATCCAGACAAAAGGCGCAGCCGTTGATCTGCGAGGCACGGATTTCGATCAGCGCCAAAGTGCTGTGCTCGACCGCGCCCTTCTTTACCGCAAAGGTCAACTGGGTCAGCTTGTTGGTGAGGTCGGGGTTCTGCTGCAAATGATCCAAACGCTGCGTCATGGCTTGCTCCTTCATGCTTGGTGCAAACCTTGACGGGGCAGGCCCGCGCGATGTGACATGGCCCCCGCGCGATTCTTCAAAAAAAGATGCCGGCGCCATGTCACACATCCCGCTGCTGCCTCGTCAAACCGGCACGCGCCACCGATTGGCGCCAACGGCAAAGGGATCCATCATGGGCAATGACACACGTTTGATCTGGCACGAAATCGCGCCGCAGGGCGCCAGGGCGCTTTTCGGCATCCACCATTATGTCACCAGCGGCACCAACCTGCCGGAAGAACTGATCCATCTGGTTTTCCTGCGCGTTTCGCAAATCAATGGCTGCGCCCATTGCATCGATCTGCACACCCGCGACCTGCTCAGGACCATGCCTGTCGACAAGGTCGCACTGGTCCCGGTCTGGGCCGAGGTGCAGCACCTGTTTCCGGACAAGTATTGCGCGGCGCTGGCCTGGGCCGAAGAGGTGACGCTTGTCAGCCAGACGCACGCCTGCGATGCGGCCTATGCTGCGGCATCGGCGGCCTTTGCGCCCAAGGATCTGGTCGACCTCACCATCGCCATTGCCGCGATGAACGCCTTCAATCGCCTCGGCGCCCCGTTTCGTCTGCCGGTGAAGGCCGCCGCCTGATCCGCACTTGCCGCCCGCGCCCGGCCGCCTAAAATGGCGCGGGCCGGTCAAAAGACCGGGTTTAAGGCGTCGCGACATGGATTTGCTGGGTAACGCTCTGCTTTCGATCAAGGTGCTGGCCAATTCGATCGGCGTGTTCGACTTTGGCGGCGAATGGGGTTTTGGCCTGACACAGGCCATGCCCGATTTTGCCTGCAGCCTGACGGTGCTGGAAGGAAACTGCTGGTTTGCCGCGGCCAATTGCGATGGCGCGTGGCTGGGCGCGGGCGAAACGGCTGTCGTCCTCAACGGCACGCGCCACAGCTTTGCCAGCGGGCCGAACGCGCCGATCCTCTCGCTGATTGACGTGCTCTCGCCCATTGGCGCCGACACCTTTGAACCAGCCACCCGCCGCGAGGCGCCGCTGCGTCTGAGCGTCGGCGCCGATCCGGGCGATGGCGCGCCCCGCACCCGCATTCTGGCGCTGGCCTATCTGCTGCGGGAACCCGAGCGCAGCCCGATCCTGTCCGACCTACCCCCCTCCTTCATCATCCGCCGCGAGGCGGCAACGATCTTCCCATGGCTCTCCAGCCTCTCGACCTATCTGGTGGAGCAAAAAGGGATGCACCTGCCCGGCTATACGGCCACCGCTTCGCATCTGGCGGACCTGATGTTCTCCAGCTTTCTGCGCGCCCGGATCGCCAGTAATCCGGGCGCAGGCACCGGCTGGCTCAAAGGCGTGTCCGACCCGCAGATCGGCCGGGTCCTGTCGCTGGTCCATGCGCGGCCGATGGGGCGATGGAGCGTGGCCGCCATGGCCAAAGAGGCCAACATGGCACCATCGACCTTTGCCCGCCGCTTTGCCGAACTGCTGGCCCAGCCCCCGATGGATTATGTACTGGGCATCAGGCTCAATGCCGCGCGCGACATGATGCTGAACCAACGCATGCCGATCGCGCAATTGGCCGAACTGGCCGGATATCGCTCCGAGCGCGCCTTTCGCACCGCCTTTACCCGGCGCTATGGTCGGCCGCCACGCGCCTATTTAAAGGCCCATCAGAACGCGCAGCCGCGAGCGGATTGAGCCGTTTTTAGATAGTGCAGGGCATATAAACCGCCGCCAAACTCCGGCTAACTCTCCCCGATAACAGCCTGGGAGAAGGACGATGAGTTTCCTGCACAATGCATGGTACATGGCCGCATGGGCCGACGAAGTGGAGCAGGACAAGCTGTTCTCGCGCACCATATTGTCGCAACCCATCGTGTTTTACCGCGACACCGGCGGCGCGGTGCGGGCGCTGGCCGATCGGTGCAGCCACCGCTTTGTCCCGCTCAGCATGGGGCGGCGCGATGGCGACGAATTGCAATGTCCCTATCATGGGCTGCGCTTTGGCCCGGATGGGCAATGTGTGCGCAATCCCCATGGCGATGGGCGGATTGCGCCCAATGCCGCCATCCGCGCCTATCCCGCGCATGAGGCGGGCATGGTTATCTGGGTGTGGATGGGCGATGCCGCGCGGGCCGATCCGGCGCTGATCCCGGACTGTTCGGTGCTGGCCGCCGCGCCGCCATCCGCGCGCATGCATGGCATGCTGCATGTGGCCGCCAATTACCAATTGCTCAGCGACAATATCATGGACCTCAGCCACGTCGACTATCTGCATGCCAATACGCTGGGCGGCGGCTCGATCTCCCGCTCCACCGCCGCCGTCAGCGAGGCGGAGCACAGCGTCACCATCGCATGGCAGGTTGACAGCGACACCGTGCCGCCCGCCTTTGCCGGGGAAATGCCCGACCCCTCCGCCCCCGCCAGACAGCGCACGCAGGTGGTCTGGACGGCGCCTGCCACCATGGCCCTGACCATCGAGATTGAGCGACCCGATGACAGCCCGGTGGAGGCGAAGGCCTTTCACATCATGACGCCCGAGACCGCCACGACCACCCACTATTTCTATGCCAACTGTCGCAGTTTCCGCCGCGATGATGCCGAATATAACGCCATCATGACGCGCATCGTCACCCATGTCTTTACCGACGAGGACAAGCCCATGGTCGAAGCCCAGCAACGGGCCATGGGGGAGAGCGACCTCATGGATCTCAAGCCGCTGGTGCTCTCACCTGATCTGGGGGCGATCCGTGCCCGGCGCAAACTGGCCGCGATGATCCGCGCCGAGCAGGCCCGGCCCTAAGCCGCCTTGCCGGGACCGACCTGTTGCGGGCGGCCCCGGCGGCGCCCCCTGCACAGCATCCATTCGAAACATGGATGGGAACGCATCCATACAAACGGCGGGAGTTCGCGACACGCAGCCTCTATGCGTCGCCCAAAGCAAAAACATATCCTGGGGAGAGAATTTGATGCGTTACGCCCTTCTTGGCACCACGGCCTTGGCCGCTCTGGCCATTGCGGCCCCGGCCCTGGCACAAAGCCAGCCGTCCGCCCCTGCGCCCGTCGGACTTTCAGAAATCGTCGTTACCGCCCAGCGCAAGGAAGAAAGCCTGCAAAAGGCCGCGATCCCCATCGATGCGGTATCGGGCGCCGATCTGGTCCAGCGCGGCATCACCAGCGCGCTGGACGTCACCAAAGCGGTTCCGGCGATCTCGCTGCCCTCGCCCGGCGGCAATATCTCGTCGATCTTCATCCGCGGCGTCGGCAATATCACCACCAGCAGCTATGTCGATCCAGCGGTCACGCCCAGCTATGACGGCGTGGTGCTGGGGCGCGGCGGCGGTGTCTTTGGCGCGGCGTTTTATGATCTTGCCCGGATCGAGGTGCTCAAGGGGCCGCAGGGCATCCTTTACGGGCGCAACGCCACCGGCGGCGCGGTCAATGTCATTCCCGCCCGGCCCAAGCTCGGCGAGAATTCGCTGGGCTTCAATCTGGGCTATGGCAATTTCAACGCGGTGGATATCGACGCGCATGTCAATCTGAGCGTCAGCGCCAACAGCGCCCTGCGCCTTGGCGGGGCCTATTCCTCGCACGATGGCTATAACCGCGACGGCACAGACGACATGAAGCGCCAGTCGCTGCGCGCGCAATATCTGATCGAACCCTCCAGCGATCTCTCGCTGCGCATCGGGGCGGATTACACGCATGTTGGCGGCAAAGGCATCGGCGGATCGTATATCGGCGCCTTTGTGCCCAACGCCGCGGGGGGATACACGATGGTCCCGGCGAACCTGAGCACCAGCGAGGGCTTCAACACCCCGGCCGCCAACGCCTTCCGTGGCCAGATCCTGGGCTCGCCCGCCTTTGCCTTCCTCAAACCGCTCAACACCGATCAGCGGGCCGACAGCACCTATTGGGGCGTCAACGCCGAACTCAACTGGAAGACCGGCATCGGCAAGGTTACGGTCATTCCGGCCTATCGCGAAAGCGTGGATCACTCGGTCTTTTACGGCCCCGCCTTCAACACGGCCATGACCAATGAAAAGATCCGCCAGACCAGCCTGGAGGCGCGCTTCGCGGGCAGCGTGGGCAAGATCGACTATGTCGCGGGCGGCTTCTATTTCAACGAGAAGATCAACGCCAACAACCAGTATAATCAGGAGTTCGTGCTCCCCATCGTCGATTACCGGCTCAAGACCGACAGCCTTGCCGCATTCGGGCAATTGACCGGGCATGTTTCGGATCGGTTCCGGCTGGTGGGCGGCGCGCGCTTTACCCATGATACGAAATCGATCAACGGCCTGATCAACAACTTCATAACCTTCTGCGGCGGCCCGCCCCCGGCGCTGATCACGCCTCCGGCCTCGTTTGCCGCCGGATGCGCCGCGCCCGGCGCGATGCCCTACTACCCCAACCTGCTCAATCAGAACGACACGGTGGCCTGGCTCAAGGCCAACAACTGGATCGCGCCCAACAGCACGGCCCAGGCCGGGTATCAGGTCTTTCCGCTGACCAACGGGGTGGGCGCCATTCTCAAGACCTACAATCCGGTTTCCGACTCGCTGAAATTTTCGCGCGTGACGTGGAAGGCATCGGCCGAATTCGATCTGACGCCCCGAAACCTGCTCTATGCCACGGTTGAAACCGGCTATCGCGCGGGCGGGCTCCAGATGACCGAAAGCAAGACCAGCTATAAGCCGGAATTCATCACCGCCTATACGATCGGGTCCAAGAACCGTTTCCTCAACAACCGCATCCAGCTCAACATGGAAGCCTTCATCTGGAAATACCGCGATCAGCAAATCACCTATTTCACCGTGGACACATCGGGCACGCTGATCAATTCCAGCGAGAACGCAGGGCGCGCCACGATCAAGGGCTTTGACGTCGATCTGCTGGTCAAACCCGCGCGCGGCACCACGCTCAACGCCAAGGTCCAGCATCTCGACGCCACCTACGACAATCTGCATCTCTACACCGCCGCGCCGCGGGACAATTTCGCCTGTCCTTTCACCTTCACCGGGGCATCGGCCGGCGGCGCGCCGGTCAAGGACTTCAACTGCTCGGGCAATCCTTTGCTCTATTCGCCCAAGTGGACGGTCAATCTGGGGGCCGAGCAAAAGGTGCCGCTGGGCCATGGGCTGGAGCTGGTGGCCAATCTCGACACCGCCTGGCGCGACCAGCAATGGGGTGGGTTCGAATATCTGGCGTTTGAAAGCATCCCCGCTTACTGGACCACGGACGCCTCGCTGACGCTGCGCACGGATGACGGCAAATGGGCGCTCACCGGCTATATCCGTAATATGGAAAACAAACGCCGCGATCTGGCCCCGCAATCGGCGCCGATCGGCGCGGCCATCGGGCATTTCTCGGCGCCGCGCACCTTTGGCCTGCGCCTGTCGGGCAACTTCTGAGCGCCCGTCACAAGGGCAAGGTGTGAGAGCCGGGGCCGACAGGTTGGTCGGGCGTGAATGCGCCCATCAGCCTGTCGGCCCCGGCTTTGTCTTATGAGGCTGCGAGACTGTGGCGGGCGCCATTTTGATCCGATGCGGTCAAGCCACGCCCAGCAGCCGGAGCGACGGGCCCTCCCAAAACATAAAGCCCGCAGCGTTGGCAACGCTGCGGGCCTCTAAGGAACTTTGCATAAACACGCCGGGGCTCTGCCGCACCCCTTGGCGCCATCAGAACGGCTCGTTGAGCCTTGCGAGCGCGCCTTCGAGAATGAAGGCATGTTCACGCGGATCGCCATGGGCCAATTGCAGGCGCCCCAACGAGACCGAACTGTCGATCACATCCTTGCAGCGCGGGTAACGCCGCTCCTGATAAGCCAGCAGCGCAGCCTCCGCGCTCTCGGCCCGGGCCAGTTCCTCGGCCAGCACGATGCCGCTTTCCACCGCCATGCCCGCACCCGAGGCAAGATGCGGCGTGGTGGCATGGACCGCATCGCCCAGCAGCACGATCCGCCCCTGGTACCAGGGCTTGGGCTGAAGCACGGCGGCCAGCGGGCGATAGTTGATCCAGTCATCGCGGGTCATATTGTCGCGGATCCATCCGGCATTGCCGCCAAATTCCGCCAGCAGACGCTTGAACTCGCTGTATAGCCGGTCATCATCCATCCGCGTGCCCGCCTCATGCGCGGTCAGCATCCACATATAGACCGAATCGGGCGCGCAGGGCGTGATGCCGCAAGGATTGGCATGACCAAGGTAGAATTCGCCCGCCTCCATGGCCGGCGGCTTGCGGATCGAGATGCGCCAGCACGCCTGCCCCGTCGGCTCGGCAGGCGCCATATGCGGGAAAGCCAGATCGCGCATCCCGGAAAACACGCTGTCCGAACCAATGACAAGATCATAGTGGCCGCTTGTGCCATCCGAAAAAGTGACATCGACGCCGTCATCGGTGTTGACTGCCGCGCGAACCGTCAGGCCAAGGCACACCGGAATGTTCAGATCCTTGACCCGCGACTGCATGATGCGGTGGAGAATCGGGCGCATGATACCGCCGGTGGCGGGCAATCCCTCTTCGATGATCGGTTCGTCAAGGTCACGAAGATGCGTGCCGTCATATTTGAAAAGCCGGGTTTTTGTGGTGATCGCGCCTTGCGCCTTGATCGCGTCGAGCAAGCCGAGCCGCCGATAGGCGCGCAAGGTCGGCCCGGTGATCGTGATCCCCGCCCCATAGACCCGCCATTCCGGATCAAGGTCGATAAGCTCGACTTTGACGCCGCGCTCCGACAGCGCGATCGCCGCGGCCATGCCGCCGATCCCGCCGCCAACGATAAGCGCCTCGTGGACGCTGCTGATGCTCTCCCGTGTCATGCGATCCGGCGTAACGCGCATGGCGCAAGAGACAAATTCGAACATTGGATAGACAGCTATTCACGCAATGGAAGCGACGCGGCCGCCGCTTTGGGCTAGACCCGTCTCAATCGCGTGTGAAGCGCAGAGACGAACATGGGAGAATTGTATGCAAAGGCCGTCGATCGGATCATGGCGCCCTTCACCTTGCGCCGCCTGCCTTTGACCTGCGCTCCTGATAAAGCCCAACCACCAGAGCCGCTCGGCGTTGTAAAAGAAAAGGCCCCCGTATGAACGATTCCAAACCCATTGTGATCACCGGCGCGGGCGGCTTTGTCGGCCGCCGGATCGTCGCCCGACTGGTCGAGCGGGGCGAGCGGGTGATCGCCATGGATACGCAAGAGGGCGGCATTCCCGATGGCGCGCGGGTGGTGGCGGGGGATCTGGCCGATCGGGCCGTGCGCGCGCAGGCCCTGAAGGAGGGCGTCTCGGCGGTGATCCATCTGGCCACGGTGCCGGGCGGGGCGGCGGAGGCCGATCCTGTGGCATCGCGCCGGATCAATCTGGACGCGATGTATGATCTGCTGCTGGAAACGGCGGCGGCGGGCCACCGACCGCGCTTTGTCTTTGCCAGCTCCATCGCGGTGTTTGGCGATCCCATGCCCGATCATGTCGATGATCTCACCCCGCTCAGCCCCAAGATGATCTATGGCGCGCACAAGGCGATGATGGAACAGGCGGTGGCCATGTTTTCCAACCGCGGCCTGATCGATGGGGTCTCGGTGCGCCTGCCGGGCATTCTGGCGCGGCCCAAGGGGCCATCGGGCATGAAGAGCGCCTTCATGTCGAACCTGTTCCATGCGCTCAAGGCGGGCGAGGAATTCATCTGCCCGGTGTCGGCGCAGGGCACGATCTGGGCGCAATCGGTCGAGCGCTGTGCCGACAATTTCCTCCATGCGCTTGCGCTCGATACCGCCCTGCTGCCCCCCACCCGCGCGGTCACGCTGCCCGCGCTGCGCGTGACGATGGGCGATCTGGCCGCCAGTATCGCGCGCCAATGCGGCGTGTCTCCGGATCGGGTCCGCTATGAGCCCGATGCCGCGCTCGAGGCCGCCTTTGCCGCCCAGCCGCCGCTGGCCACACCGGCGGCGGAAAAAGCGGGCTTTGCCCATGATGGCGATATTGATAGCCTCGTCAAAAGCGCGCTTGCGACGCTTTGATCCGGGAGAATGGCGATGCGTTTCCAACGGCTCGATCTCAATTTGCTGGCCGCGCTCGATGTGCTGCTGGCCGAGAAAAGCGTCAGTCTGGCCGCCGACCGCCTTTGCCTGTCCCAATCGGCCACGTCATCGGCGCTGGGTCGGCTGCGCGACTATTTTGGCGACGAACTGCTGGTGGTCAAAGGGCGCTCGATGGTGCTGACCGCGCGGGCCGAGGAGCTGATCGAACCGGTGCGCGCGGTGCTGGAGCAGATCCGCACCACCATTGCCATCGCGCCGCAATTCGATCCGGCCACCTGCGACCGTCAGATCCGCTTCATGGCCTCGGACTATTCCACCCAGGTCCTGCTCGCCGGTGCGCTGGCCATGCTGGAAACCGAGGCGCCGCAGATGCGCTTTGAAATCCAGCCCATGGGCGACAGCCCGGTCGAGGCGCTGGAACGCGGGCAGATCGACCTGCTGCTGACCATCGACTTTGCCATCAGCGCCGATCATCCCAGCCAGGTATTGTTCGAGGACGATTATGTCGTGGTGGGCGATGCGGCCAACCCCGCGATGCAGGGCGAAATGACGCGGGAGCGCTATTTTTCGCTGGGCCATGTCACGGCGCGCTTTGGCAAAAGCCGGGTGCCCGCGTTTGACGACTGGTTCGTGCGGCGCCAAAAGACACAGCGTCGGCTGGAGGTGGTTGCCCCCACTTTCCTGTCGCAAACCGCGCTGGTGCTGGGCACCCGCCGGATTGCCACCATGCACCGCCGCCTTGCGGTTCAGATGGTCGGCGCCCTGCCGCTGGTGATGCGCGAGGTGCCCTTTGACATCCCGCCGATCCGCGAAGCCATCCAGTGGCACATCTCGAACAACAATGATCAGGCGCTGCGATGGGTGGTCGAACGTCTTGCCGCCTTTGCCAATGAAAGCGCAACACCGACGGACAGCAATGTGCTCGACTTCTCCGAAGCGCGGCGGGAAGAGATTATGGCCCATTATCAGCACAACCATCCCAACCTGCGCGGCACCTGAGGATTACCTCCCGGCCCCGTCCAACACCCGCCGCGCGGCCTTGATCGCGGCGCTGCGGGCAGACGCGCGAGCCCGCTTCAGAGCGGTGTGCCGCCATGCCCCCCGATTGCTTAACGCGCGCACCATCCTGTTCGCGCCGGGCGTGCTTTTCGGCAAATGACCGCCCCGACAATCTTCCCGCAAAACCGATAGCAGCCATCCGATGCTATGCGTTTCTCGCTCGCGTGGCGCGCCCGCATAAGGCGCAAAACCTTGGGGAGAATTGTATGAGCATTCTGGGCGTGGAAAGCGTCCTGTTCGGGGTCGATGATCTGGCCCTGCACAGCCGCTTCTGGACTGATTTCGGCCTGCCGGTGGAAAGCATTTCGGCAACCGAGGCGGTGTTCCGCCTTGCCTCGGGCAGCCGGATCATCCTGCTGCCGCTGGGCGATGCGCGCCTGCCGTCACCCGATCCATTTGACGGCAACGGCGTCAAGCTGACGGTGTGGGGCGTGGACAATGCCGAAAATCTGGAACGCATCGCCGCCAGTCTGGCAACCGAAGTGGCCGTGACCCGCGATGCCGAGGGCACCGTCCATTGCGTATGCCCCGATGGCCAGCCCATCGCCCTGCGCATATGGGACAAGCGGCCCGTGACAAGCGCGGCATCGCCGGTCAACACGCCCCAGACGCAGCCCCGCTTTAACCAGCACCGCATCTGGCGACACAAGGCGATTCCCAAAACGATCAACCATATCGTGTTCTTCAGCCCCGATTATGTCGGCAGCTTTGAATTTTACGAGCGGCATCTGGGCTTTCGCTATACCGACCACAGCAAGGGCGTGGGCATTTTTGCGCGCGCGCCCGGCACATTCGAGCATCACTCGATCTTCTGGGTCAATTGCGACCTGCCGATTGCCCCCGATCACTTCAAATTCATGCATATCGCCTTTGGCATGGACGATATTGACGAAGTGATGCTGGGCGCCAACCTCATGGCCGACAAGGGGTGGAAGAACACCACGATGAACACCAGCGGCGGCATATCGCGCCACCGCATTTCCAGCGCGATCTATTATTACTGCGAAATCCCCGGCCATGGCGGCGAGGCGGAATATCATGCCGATACCGATTATCTCGACGACAACTGGGTGCCGCGCGCCTGGGATTTCAAATTCGGCTCTTTGCTGTGGGCGGCCAGCCCGCCGGCCATTTTCCGCGGGCCGGACATTGCATGGGACATGCGCTTCGATGCCGATCGGCAAAGCTTTGATCCCTTTCGCAAGGCGGCATCGGGCAAGCGGCCGATGACGGGCGAATTGAGCCGCCTCACCCAGGACGACGAGCACGCGCTTTAAAACCACGCCCCCGCTTTGATGGGGCGGCGCGAGAGGATGCAAGGAACAGGAATGACCAGACAACGCGAACCCGGCATCATGACGGGCATAGCCCTGCTGTTGCCGATTACCCTTTCGGCCATGGCCATCGTGCTGCTGACGCCCAGCCTGCCGCAGATCATGCGCGAATTCAGCGGCGTGGCGGGGTATGCATACTGGGTGCCGATGGTGCTGACCATCCCTGCGCTTTGCGTCGCGCTGCTCTCGCCGGTGGCGGGGATGATGGGCGATTATTTCGGGAGGCGGCGGCTGTTGCTGGCCTCCTTCGCGCTTTATGCCGTGGTCGGCGTGTTGCCGGTTTTCCTGCATGACCTGCGCTCCATTTTGATCAGCCGCATTGGCGTCGGTATGGCCGAGACCTTGATCATGGTGCTCTCCACCACCATGATCGGCGACTATTTCCACGGTCCCGCGCGCGACAGGTGGCTGGCCGGACAAACCGCCTTTGCCTCCATCTCGGCGGTGGTGTTTCTCAATGTGGGCGGTCTGCTGGGGCGGTTTGGATGGCGGGCGCCCTTCTGGGTCTATCTCTGCGCGCTGGTGATGATGGGGCTGGTTCTGCGTTTTACCTGGGAACCGGCCGACAAGAGCGATGAAGCGGACGAGGCCGCCTCCCCCGATGTGGGCTGGTCGGGGTTTCCGTGGTCGCGCATGGCGGTCATTCTGGCGATCACGGTGTTTGGCTCAGTGTTGTTCTACACGGTGCAGATTCAGGCATCGAGCGGGCTTGCCCTGCTTGGCCTTGATGATCCGGCCCGCGTTGGCTTTCTCACCTCGGTCGCCGCCCTGGGTGTGCCGCTGGGCACGCTGCTCTATTCGCGGATGGGGCGCATTCCGGTTCCGCGCCTGCTGGTGATCGAATTTGTCGCCCTGATGCTGGGCTTTCTGATGATGGGCCGGGCTGCCTCGCCTGCGGTCTTCCTCATCGGTTGCTTTGTCAATCAGGTGGGATCGGGCATGCTGCTGCCCACTCTGCTGGTCTGGGCGATGAGCCTGCTGACCTTCGACATTCGCGCCCGCGGCGCCGGTATCTGGACCAGCGCCTTTGCCTTTGGCCAGTTCCTCAGCCCGGTGACGGTGACGTTCGCCGCCAGCCATGCCGGGGGGCTTCAGGCGGCTTTCACCGTCTTCTCGGTGGCCACGATGCTGGGATTATGGGTGATCGTGCTGATCGCCCGGCATATCGGGCGCGGCGCGGATGATGTTGCCATGCACAGCATGCCGCATGGCTGACAGGCCATACCCGCCGATGTTTGCACCGGCGGGCATGGCGTCCTTCAGGCGACGGAGACCGCGCCGATCACCGTGCTGGTGTGGATCACCTGCGGCGGGGCGACAAAGAACGGCCCGGCCAGCGCGCGCCATTCCTGAAAATTCGGCGTGGCGCGAAACCCATCATTATGCGCCTCAACCGAGGTCCAGCCCACCACCAGATGATAGACACCCGGCTCCTCCACGACGCGCTGCAGGGCAAAGCCGGTGCAGCCGGCGTCAGCGCGGAAAAACGGCTCGGCCTTGGCGACGGCGGCTTCGAAATCTTCGGCGCGGGCCGGATCGACAGTGATACGCGCAATTTCGAAAACCATCAGTCCGGCTCCTCAACAAATTCAATCAGATTGCCTGCCATATCGCGCACAAAGCAACCTTTGCCAAACGCTTCGCGCACAACAAAGGCGATATCGGCCCCTTTGTCCGCCATCTCGGCCAGAAAGGCGTCAAGATCGGTCACGCGGAAAGCTATATGCTTGTTGCCATGCGTCTTTACATCGCGCGGCGGATGGCGGCGATCCTCGGGCAGCGGCGCCGCGCCTTCCACCTCGAACAGTTCGAACCGCAGCGCGCCCTTTTTCACCATGGCGGTATGGCTGCGCGCAGCCTCGATATAAAACCGCTTTTCCACCTCAAAGCCCAGCACGCGGCCGTACCACGCGATGGCCTCGTCCAGATCGGGCACCGAAACGCCGCCATGATGAAAGGCAAAGTCCGCCATTAACCTATTTCGGCAAAGGTCTGGGCGCACCAATCCGCAATATAGTCGCGCATGCCGGTGCCATTGTCCGCGCCGCAATGCTCGACTTCGAAATCGGCCTTGGTGAACATGCGCAAATGGCGCTTGGGGCTGTTGATCGCCTGATCATAGGACAGTTGAGCGTTAAACGCCGGGATCTGCCGGTCATTCTCGCCATGGGTGATCAGAAAGGGCACCTTGATCTTCTCGACCTGCCCATTGAGCGTGATCTGGTCGGCATAGTTCAGGAACGCTTCGCGGTCCTCCATGCCGAACACCCAGAGCACATGGTCCCAGTAATGCGGTACAGGGTTCTCGCCCTCATTGGCCACGCGCTGACGCTGGCGCTCGCCCCACACATGGTTGGCGCCCATCACGGCGCACAGAGCGTAGCGCGGATCATTCGCGGCAATGCGCGGCGCGTGATAGCCGCCAAAGGAGAGGCCCAAGATGCCGATCTTGCTGTGGACCACATCGCTGCGGGTCAGCAGATAGTCAAAGGCAGGGCTGCCCCAGCGCTCCGCATCATAGACAGCGGGCAGGTTACGCTTGCGGATCGCCTCGCCGGTGCCGGGCTGGTCGAGGAACAGCGTGTTCATGCCGCGTTCGAGGTTGGCGGCCCCGTGCCCCGCCATATTGACCTGTTCCTTCATGGAATCGAGGCCGTTGACCGAAACCAGCGTGGGGCGCGGCGTGCCGCTGCCATCATGCACGAAGATCGCGCTATAGCTGGAACCTTCATAGGGGATTTCGACCTTGTCCACATGCAGGCCGCGCAGCGCGCTGCCCTTGTGATACAGTTCCAGCCCGCGATCATAGGCCGCCCAGCGCGGCGCATAATCGCGGCTCTGCATGCGTTCGGCAGCCAGATAATAGCCACTGGCCCGCAGATATTTGCTGCCCGCCGAAAGGTGGAACCCTTGGGCCAGATCGGCATCGGCATTTTTCGCCACCTGATCGGCCACCGCGATCCAACTGTCGAACAAGACCGCGCTGCCCGCGTCCGCGCCCGCCTTGGCCGCCTCACGCACCGGGCGGCACGCCTCGTCGATCTCGCCATGGTTGCCGCCCGCAACCAGCGCCAGATTGGTCGCCAAATTCCATACGTAATTGCCGGGAAAGGGTTCAAACATCTGTATTTCCTTTAATCCGCGGTCCAACCGCCATCGACGATGAGGCTTGTTCCTGTGATGAGGGCGGCGGCGTCGGAGGCGAGGAAGGTGATGGCGCCCATCAGGTCCTCGACCTGGCCCAGACGGCCCAGCTTGATCTTGGCCAGCACGCTATCGAGGAAGCTCTGGTCCTCGAAGAAGGGGCGCGTCATGGGCGTTTCGATGAAAGTGGGGGCGATGGTGTTGGACCGGATGCCGTGGGGGGCAAGGTCGAGCGCAAAGGCCTTGTTCATGCCCTCGATCGCCCATTTGGACGCGCAGTAAAGGCTGCGGCGCGGGCCGCCGACATGGCCCATCTGCGAACCCATGTGGATCAGGCTGCCCTTCACCCCCTCGCGCATCATCGCCTTGGCGCCATGCTGGGCAACAAAGAAGGCGCTTTTCACATTGAGGTCGAGGACCGCGTCATAATCCTCCTCGCTCACCTCCCACACAGGCTTGGGCCGGTTGGTGCCCGCATTGTTGACCAGCACATGAAACGCCGGACGCGCGGCAAAAAATGCCTCCACCGCGCCCAGATCGCCCACATCCAGCACCGCCGCCTCGGCCCGCCCGCCCTCGGCGCGGATCGCGGCGGCGCCCGCCTCGATCTCTCCGGCCGAGCGCGCCACCAGCGTCACCGCGGCGCCCGCCTGCGCCAGCGCGGCGGCGGCGGCAAGGCCGATGCCCCGCCCCGCCCCCGTCACCAGCGCGCGCCTGCCCTCCAGCCCAAAGGCCGGCGTCTGCGGCAGGCCCATGGCTCAGGCCACCGTCAGGTCGCTGGGCGCGGCCTGCCCGGCATAGGGCACATCGCGGTGGCCATAGCGGCGCACGCGGATGTTGGCCTGCTCGCCATGCCCGGCAAAGCCTTCGAGCGCGCACAGGCGGCTGCAATATTCGCCCACCAGCGCCGAGGCCTCATCCGTCGTGACGCGCTGATAAGTGCAGGTTTTCAGGAACTTGCCGACCCACAGCCCGCCGGTATAACGCGCCGCCTTTCTGGTGGGCAGCGTGTGGTTGGTGCCGATCACCTTGTCGCCAAAGGACACATTGGTGCGCGAGCCCAAAAACAGCGCGCCGTAATTGGTCATGGCGTTCAAGAAATAATCGGGGTCGGCGGTCATCACCTGCACATGCTCGCTGGCGATATCGTCGGCGATTTTGACCATCTCCTCATAGCTTTCCGCCACGATCACCTCGCCAAACGTCTCCCACGCCTTGCGGGCATGGTCGGCGGTGGGCAGGATTTCCAGCAGGCGCTCGATTTCCTTCATCGTCGCGCGGGCAAAAGCCTCGCTGTTGGTCAGCAGCACGCCCGGGCTGTCGGGCCCATGCTCGACCTGACCCAGAATGTCGGTCGCGGCCATTTCCGGGTCGCAGCCCACCTCGTCGGCGATGATCAGCGTTTCGGTGGGGCCGGCAAACAGGTCGATGCCCACCCGGCCAAACAATTGCCGCTTGGCCTCGGCCACAAAGGCATTGCCCGGGCCGACCAGAATATCGACCGGATCAATGGTCTGCGTGCCGATCGCCATCGCGCCGATCGCCTGAATGCCTCCCAGCGCATAGATCGCATCGGCCCCGGCCATCGCCTGCGCCGCCACAATCGCGCGCGCAGGCTTGCCCTGAAACGGCGGCGCGCAGGTGATGACGCGCGGCACGCCCGCCACCTTGGCCGTGATGACCGACATATGCGCCGATGCCAGCAGCGGATATTTGCCGCCCGGCACATAGCAACCGGCATTCTGGATCGGCAGATTCCTGTGGCCCAGCACCACGCCGGGCATGGTCTCGACCTCGACGTCCTTCATGCTCTCGCGCTGGATCCGGGCAAAGTTGCGCACCTGCGTCTGGGCAAATTCGATGTCCTTGCGCTCCTGGGGCGAGAGGCTGTCGACCGCCGCGTCAATCTCGGACTGGGAAAGGCGATAATCCTCGCGGTCCCAGCCGTCGAACCGGATGCTCATCTCGCGCAGCGCTGCATCCCCGCGCTGCTCAATATCGGCCAGCGCCGCCTCCACAATCTCGCGCACCTTGCGGTCGCCCTGCGCCTTCGCTTCCGCAGCCAAGCCGCGCTTGAGGTAAATGGCCATCGGCAAAACTCCCCGTAACAGGTCTATTTTGCCGCCATCTGGCATGATGCCCCCATGCCGACCATCGCATACTATCGATGGTTTCCTATCGACACTATCCCGTTGGCGCAGGGCCGCAGAGCCGTCTAGGTTTGCACCGTAACAACAAAACGGGAGATGTGTCTGCTATGCGGCTGGCTACGCTGGATAATGGCACGAAGGATGGGCGGCTGATCGTGGTGTCGCCGGACGCGACGCATTATGCGCTGGCCCCGGTGGAAACGCTGCAGGCGGCTCTGGAGGATTGGGATCGCGCCGCCCCCGCGCTGGCGGCAATCGCCAGCTTTCCTGAACAGCTCGATCTTGCCCGCCTGCTCGCGCCTTTGCCGCGCGCCTGGCAATGGCTGGATGGCTCGGTCTATCCCAGCCATGGCGCATTGATGGACAAGGTGTTGGGCATCACGCCCGAAAAGACCAACGCCCCGCTGATGTATCAGGGCGTGTCCGACACGTTCCATGCCCCCACCGCCGATGTGCCGATGGCGGATGAGGAACTGGGCATTGATTTTGAGGGCGAATTTGGCGTCGTCACGCGCGCGGTGCCGATGGGCACCGGCGCCGAACGCGCGGGCGATTACATCGCGCTGGTGGTGCAGATCAACGACTGGTCGCTGCGCAAGCTGGCGGGGCCGGAGATGAAAACCGGCTTTGGCTGGATTCAGGCCAAGCCACCCTGCGGCATGGCGCCCTTTGCAGTCACGCCCGATGAACTGGGCGAGCATTGGCGCGCACATCGTCCCGCGCTGCATCTCGATGTGCAGTGGAACGGCCACCCTTTCGGCCATGCCTATGGCGAACCGATGGCCTATGGGTTTCACGAGTTGGTGGCCCATGGCGCCCGCACCCGCACCCTGGTGGCGGGCACGGTGATCGGATCGGGCACGGTGTCGAACGAGAATTTCCGCGAGGTCGGCTCGTCCTGCATCGCCGAACGGCGCGGGATCGAAATCGTCGACGAGGGCGCCCCGCGCACCGATTTCATGCGGTTTGGCGACACGGTGCGGATGGAGGCCAGATTGCCCGATGGGCGCGCGCCCTTTGGCGCCCTTGAACAGAAAGTGGTGAAAGCATGAGCGACATTTCCGACAGCGGCCTGCCTTTGGTCCAGCGCGTGGTGACCGGCCATGATGCAGATGGCCGGGCGATCTTCAAATCCGAAGACCTTTCCCCCACCCGCATGATCCCCTCGGGCGATGCCGCGTTCCTCACGATCTGGTCGACCGAGACGGTTCCCGCCGACCTCAATGACGAGCGCGACGGGCGCGATCTGCCCACCGGCCTGACGCTGGAGCGCGGCAGCGTGATCCGCATCACCGACATGCTGCCGGGCAAGGAAAGCCCGATGCATCGCACCAATTCCATCGACTATGGCATTGTGTTGCAGGGCGAAATCGAACTGGAACTGGAGGATGGCCGCAAAAAGACCATCGGTCAGGGCGGCATTATCGTCCAGCGCGGGACCAACCACCTGTGGCGCAACACCAGCGATCAGGTCTGCCGCATTGCCTTCATCCTGATCGAGGCGCCCGCCTATCTCCACAACGGGCAACCGCTGCCCGAGGAAAAGCCGGAGCATCAATGAACCGGCCTGTCGCAAGGCCAGGCGAGTTTGTGGGCAGCGTTACCGTTTGAAAATACGCCTGAAAATTGCCCGGATATTCCACCCCTCTTTTGCAATGTCCGCATAGGCCTCAAGAGCGGGCACCAGCAATTCGACGCTGGTGCCCCTGGGCGCGCCGGTGGTGAAATTCAGCGCGGCCTTGATCCGCGAGGCGCGCTCGCGCATGCCGATCAGGCCGAAATGTCCTTCGCGGCCGCCTGCCGCCAATATTTCGGGCGCGATTCCCCGGCCGTCATCATCGATGCGGATGCGCAGGGCGTCCTTTTCATAAGAGATCGATGCCGCGATGGTCTCGGCGCCCGAATGGCGAAACGCGTTGTAAATGGCTTCGGCGCAAATCTTGACCACCTCATCCGTCGTGATCGGATTGAGGGCGCGCATCGCCCCGCTCTCCCTGACGACAAAATTCACGTTCTCGCTCAGCGGCGAGGCCGCCCCCAGCGTGCGCAGGGTCGCGCCAAGGTCCTTCATATCCTCAAACGAGCGCAGATCCCGGACCCGGTTGCGCCCTTCGGCCAGCGCGGCATCGCCCCGCCGCATCGCCTTGTCCAGCAAGGGATGCGCGGGATGATCCGGCGCAATGGAAAAGGCCGCCGCCTGAAAATGCAGCATCACCCCCTGAAAACCTTGCAGCAAAGTGTCATGCAATTCGCGCGCGATGCGTTCGCGCTCGGACATCCGGCCCTCAAGCTGGGAACGCATGCGCGCCGAGAGATGGGCCAGACGCATCGAATGGGCCAATTGCACCAACAGCGCCAGGCACAGGATGCACAGCATCATGAACAGGCGCGACTGTACGAAAGTCGGCGCGATCACAAAGGTCATCCCGGCGCCCTGCCGGTTCCAGACGCCATCGCTGTTGGCCGCCATCACCTGAAACCGGTATTCGCCCGGCCCCAGTCTGGTGTAAAAGGCCTGACGCCGATTGCCCGCATCGACCCAATCGGCATCGACGCCCTCCAACCGATAGCGGAACCGGACGCGGTCGGGGATGGACAGGCTGAGCGCGGTATAATCGAGCTGAACATTCGACGTGCCTGCGGGCAGATCAAGCTTTGGCCGAGAGGAATACTGCTGCCCATCGGCCAGCACCGAGGTCACCAGCACATTGGGCGCCAACGGATTGTGGTGCAGGTTGCGCGGGTCGATCCAGGCCAGTCCATTGCCGGTGGCAAACCATACCCGCCCCGTCGCATCGGTGGCCACGCTGCTGCCGCCGACGGCCCCATAGGGCGCGCCCGGCAAACCATCGCGCGAATCCAGCACCTCGTAATGCAGGGCCTTTGGGTCGGATCGGGCCAGCGCCTCGTCGAGCGAACGCGTGTTGACCCGGACGATCCCGGCCTGGGCAAAAATCCAGCTGCTGCCGTCGGCCGTATCGGCGATCCCGGTGACGCCCGAAAGCGCAGCGATCTGGGCCGCGTGGAGAGCCTGAAACCGGCCGTCCTTCAACCGCCCTATGCCATTTTCGCCGCCAAATATGACCCCATGGCCCGTTGGCAGGACAAAGGTGACATCGCCAATGCCCAGCCTGTTGCCCGAAAGGTCCTGCGTCCGGGTGCCGTGGACGCGGAAAAGCCCTCCACCGGAATAGCGGATCCACATGCTGCCGTCCGGATCGGCAATCAGCACGCCCGTCGCCCCGGCCGAGGAACGCAGCGGAAACTGTTTCCAGCCATCGGCCGTGCGGCGAAACACGCCATGCACAAAGGACGAGATCCACAAGGTACCGGCCGTATCATAGGCCGCCGAATAGACCGAATTGCCCTCTACCCCATAGGGCAGCGCCAAAGGCGGGGCCAGAGCCCGACCCAGCAATTGCTGAACCCCATCCTGCGTGACCAGCCAGATCGAGCGGTCATGAAGGCTGGTGAAAAGCGTGCGCAGGCGTCCGACATTGGCGATGTAAAGCTGGGGCGCGTGATGCGGCTCCACGCGATAGAGCGCCTGCGTTCCGTCATTGGCGCGGCTGTCTGTGCCCGACCATCCGGTATAGGCAAACAGCCCCTGCGGCGTGGAGGCGACAAATCGCGCGCGATAGCCCGCAGGCACGGTCGGCTCGGTCACGATATTGGCCGGGCGAAAACGATCCAGCCCAAGGCTGGTGCCGACCCAAATATTGCCTTCGCGATCCTCGAACAGCGTATGGACCATGTTCGAACTGAGCCCGGTTCCGGCCACGAGGGGGCCGCGCGTGTCGGTGCTTTTGTCCAGCACCATGGCGTTGGCCACGGTGCGCACGCGCATCAGCCCGCCGTCGCGCAGGCTGGTGCACCACAAGGTGCCGTCGCGGTCGAGCAGAATATTGCCCTCGATATTGCGGGGAACCACCCGCCCCCGGTTGCGCACCGCGCGATCGGGCAAGGCAGGATGCATCAGGTCCGGCATGGGATAGAGATGGCCGCTGCGCGCATCGGTGGTCCAGAGGCGGCCGTCGGGGGTCTTGGTAAAGCCTTCCGGCCCGCCCGGATAGGCCATGGCCCGCTCAAACTGCGCCTGCCCCGGCTTCAGGAAATAGATGCCGCCCCGGTTCTTGATCCAGACGGTGCCATCGGGCGCGACGCCGAAAGAGCGGACGCCGCCATTGCCCTCGCTGAAGAAATAGCCGAAATCCCCCTTGATCGGCACCCAGCGTTTGCCGTCGAAACGCAGGATGGCATCGGGCGTCGAGGCCCAGACCGTACCGTCCGGCCCCATCGCAAAGCCATGGACGCTGGTCGAATTTTTCAACTTTATCGGATAGTTGGTGACCACCCCGTTGCGCATGAAGGAAATCGCGCCGACCGGCCGTTCATAGCCGATCCACAGCCCGCCCGAGGCCGTTGCAGCCAGCGCATGGATGCTCGGGCTGGGCAATTTGTCGGTGGCGATCCGCTCGACCCGCACGCCGTCAAACCGAAAGAGCCCATCGACCGAGCCAAGCCAGAGATAGCCATCGGGGGTCTGTTCAATGGCCCAGATGTTGGCGGGGATGCCATCGGCAATGGTCCATGAGGTGTGGTGGACCTGGGCAATGCTGCGCGTGGGGTCGAGCGCGAGCAGGCGCATCGGCGCCATCAGCGCCAGCACGCAAAGGATGGCGAGAGCCCGGCGCCATGCTCGTTGACGCGTCTGTACGGACCCCCTTCTGCCGACAGACCATGTCATCGCTTGCAAAACCCCCAACCTATCGGGGAGATGTCTAAACAAACAGGGGCGAGATGGAAAGGCTGTCCGACCTCTGGATACCCTTTTCCCGCGCGCTTACTCAACGGGCCACGTTGATGAAAATCGAATGAAGTGCGCCTCGGTTCGCTCGTGATGCTGGGCATCGGGCCGGGCTTCGACTAGTGTTGCGGGGGACGACGTGGGGGCGTGGACAAAAGGCATGCGGGGCAAGGTTGGGGAGAGGACAGCAGCCGGGTTGGCCGCGCGGGCGGCAGCTGGTTTGGCCGCGAGAGCGGCAACTGGTTTGGCCGCGAGAGCGGCATGGGCGCTGGGGCTGCTGACGCAATCGCCTCTCTGCCCGGCGGCCGAAGCGGATGCCCGCACCTATGCCATGACGGATATCGTCGTCACCGCAACCAAGCGCCCCGAGCGCGCTCAGGACGTGCCCACCTCGATGTGGGCCGTCTCGGCCGAGATGCTCCAGCGCCAGCAAGTGCGCGATTTCGATGATCTGGCAAGGGTTGATCCCGCGCTGAGCATCACCAAGACGACCCAGCCCGGCAACAACAGCATCAACATCCGCGGCATTGGCACCTATGCCTTCTCCATCGCCACAAAGCCGAGCGTTTCGGTCGTCATCGACGATGTGCCCCAGGCCTTTCAGGCGCAGGCGTTCCGCGAATTGGCCGATATTGCCTCCATCGAGGTGCTCAGAGGCCCCCAGAGCACGCTGTTCGGCACGGCGGCCACGGCCGGTCTGGTCAATATCAAGACCGCCGAGCCGACCGCCCGATGGTCGGGCGGCATGCGATCCAGCCTGACCAGCGACAGGGAGCGGCGCATCGGCGGCTATCTTTCCGGCCCGCTTTCCGAAAATCTCCTGTTCCGCGTGGCGGTCAGCGCCAATGACTATCGCGGCAATCTCTTCAACATCTACAACGCGACATGGGTGGGCGGGCAATCGGGCGTGGATGTGCGCGGCAAGCTGGTGTGGCGCCCCACAGGCGCGCTGACCATCACCGCCGCGCCCTATTTCGACCGCTCGGCCAGCACCTGCTGCACCGCCGCCATCTATGCGCTCAGCCCCGACGTGACCTTTGGCACCTTTGGCGGCAAACGCATCGCCCAGACCGCGATCCTGAACGGCATTACGCCGGGGCCCGACAATCGCCTGATCTCCGCCGACATCAACCCGCGCGGGCGGGCCAGCGAGGCGGGCGGCAGCCTGAAAGCGGAATGGATCGCGGGGGCCTACACCCTTACCTCGATCACTGGCTATGCCGACTATTCGCTGCAGGATCTGCAGGACACGGATGGAACGGCCTTTGACTGGGGCCCCAATGGCGCCGCTGTGCCGGGCGCGGTGGCGGGCGGCTCGGCCAATGGGGGATGGTTCAAGGTTCGCTCGCTGACGCAGGAGCTGAAACTCACCTCGCCCGCGACGGGCCGGTTTCGCTTCCTTGCCGGTTTCTTTTTCAGCCGCGTCCGTTCGCAGCGCTCCTTTGTGCGCGGCAGCAACACCTTGGAGCAGGACGGCACCCTTGCCGTGGTGCCGCCCACCACATCGGCTTTTTCCGATTACACCGCCTCGGCCTTTGACACCAACTATGCCCTTTATGGCCAATCGAGTTTTGATCTCACCCCGCGCCTTGGCATCGTCACCGGCCTGCGGATCAATCGCGATGAGATGGGCTATCAACTGACCGACCGCTTCAACCGCGTCAGTTTCGGCATTCCGGCCTGCTCG
Organism: Novosphingobium sp. KACC 22771; assembly: GCF_028736195.1. GTDB lineage: Bacteria > Pseudomonadota > Alphaproteobacteria > Sphingomonadales > Sphingomonadaceae > Novosphingobium. The sequence continues at coordinate 91,498 of NZ_CP117881.1, forward strand.
GCCACAGCGCCCAGCGGCCTTGCGATCTCGACCTGCAACACATTTGATGCGGTGTCAGGGCGCGCGGCGCTGGAATATCGCCCCGCTGCGGGCGTCATGGTGTTTGCCGGCTATGACCGGGGCTATAAGGGCGCGGCCTATGATCTGAGCAGCACCTATACGATGCGCGGGCTGCTGGCGGCAGGGCCGCTCAAGGGCTATCCGATTGCCGATGCGGTGGCGGCCAAACAGCCGATCAGCGCCGAAACCGTCGATGCCCTCCAATTGGGCGTGAAGGCAAATCTGACCCCATGGCTGATCGGCAATATCAGCCTCTATCAGCAGGTCTTCCACGATTTTCAGGCCCAGAGCCGCGATGAGACAACGCGCCAGAACGTGCTCAACAGCATCCCGCGCGTAACTTCACGCGGGGTCGAGATGGAATTGCGGGCCAGCCTGCCCGGCCTCATGCTGAGCGCGCAGGGGGCGTATAATGACGCGCGCATGAGCAATTTTCCCAACGCGAATTGTTTTTCAAGCCAGACCGCAGCGCTGGGCTGCATCGGGGGGCAGCAGGACCTGTCGGGCAAGGTCCTGCCCAATGCCCCGGCGTGGAAGTTTTCCATCAATGCCGTGCATGAACGGCGCATCGGCCATGATCTGACCCTGGCCCTGACCGGCAACTGGATGGGCCAGTCCAGCATCGTCCAGAGCCTGTTGCAGGACCCCAATTCGATCCAGCCGGCCTATGGCCTGTTGGGCATGGGCATCGAAATCCGCAGTCCGGCCAAGAGTTTGGGGATCTATGTCTCCAACCTGCTCGACACAAGCTATGCGCTGAACCGGTCGCGCGACGGGAACTGGAACATCAATCCCTATGCGGTCTTGCCCGGCCCGGTTTCTGATGCCATCAAGTGGACACCGGGCCGCGACAGCACTCGATATATACGGGCCGAATTTTCAGCGCATTTTTGAAAGTGGCGAGAGGCTGGCCCAAGGGCGCCCTGTCCGCCCGTCAGGATCACAGGATAGAGCGATGCCCTCACCCGCCCCCGCCAGCCCGATCAGCGTCCTGTGTGTCGATGACCACCCGCTGCTGCGCGACGGGATCGCGGCGATCATCGCGTCCCAGCCCGACATGGTGCTGGTGGGCGAGGCCGCCAATGGCCATGAAGCAGTCGCCCTGCACCGCAGCCTGCGGCCCGAGGTGACGCTGATGGACCTGCAGATGCCCGAACTCGACGGCATTTCGGCCATCGAGCAGATTTGCGCCGAAAATCCCAAAGCGCTGATCATTGTCCTGACCACCTATGAGGGCGACGTTCAGGCGGTGCGGGCGCTCAAGGCGGGCGCGGCCTCCTATTTGCTCAAGGCCTCGCTGCGCCACGAACTGCTGGGCACGATCCGCTCGGTCTATGAGGGCAAGCGTTTCATTTCGCCTGAAGTCGCCCAGCAGATCGCGCTCCATTCGATGCGCGAACATTTGTCCTCACGCGAGGTTGCCGTGCTGGAACTGGTGGCCAACGGCAAGGCCAATCGGGAAATCGCGGCGCGGCTGTCGGTTTCCGAAGAAACGGTCAAAACGCATTTGCGCAGCATCTTCCTGAAACTGGACGTGGTGGACCGCACACAGGCGGCCGCCGTTGCCATCCGGCGCGGCATCATCCCGCTGCACTGAAACCCGCGCCTGATCCGCCGGTCCATTCGGCAGATCAGGCGCGGGAGGCGCCATCGGGGCGTCAGGCCGCGGTCAGGTCAAACCTGTCGGCATTCATGACCTTGGTCCATGCGGCAACAAAGTCTTCAACGAACATCGCCTCGGCATCGGCGCCGGCATAGACCTCGCCGATCGCGCGCAACTGCGCGTTGGACCCAAAGACCAGATCGGCCCGCGAGGCGGTCCAGAGCTGGGCCTTGGTGGCGCGGTCAGTGCCGATGAAGGTCTGGTCGTCCTGCGGATCCGCCGCCTTCCACGCCGTCCCCATGTCGAGCAGATTGACGAAGAAGTCGGGCGTCAACTGTCCGGGGCGCGTGGTCAGGACGCCGGTGGAGGAGCCATTATGCGTCACCTCCAGCACCCGCAGCCCCGCCACCAGCACCGCCATCTCCGGCGCGCTCAGGCCAAGCAGTTGCGCCCGGTCGATCAACAGTTCCTCGGTGACCACGCTCATACGCGAGGGAAGGTAGTTGCGAAAACCATCCGCGCGCGGCTCCAGCACGGCAAAGCTCTCGACATCGGTCTGCTCCTGCGTGGCATCGGTGCGGCCCGGCGTGAAGGGCACGGTGATGCCATGGCCCGCCGAGGCTGCCGCGCTCTCGATGCCGACGCATCCGCCCAGCACGATGAGATCGGCCAGCGAGACCTTCTTCCCATCCCCGGCGGCGTCAAACTCGGCCTTGATCGCTTCATACACCGCCAGCACGCGGGCAAGTTGCTCGGGCTGGTTGACTGCCCAATCCTTTTGCGGGGCCAGCCGGATGCGCGCGCCACTGGCCCCGCCCCGCTTGTCCGACCCGCGATAGGTCGAGGCCGAGGCCCAGGCGGTGCCGACCAGTTCCGCCGTCGAAAGGCCCTTGGCCGCGATGGCCGACTTGAGCGCAGCAATATCGCCCGCATCGACGGGGGCATAATCGGCGGCGGGCAGCGGGTCCTGCCAGATCAGGTCTTCGGCCGGAACTTCCGGGCCGAGGTAGCGGATTTTGGGCCCCATATCGCGATGGGTCAGTTTGAACCATGCCCGCGCAAAGGCATCGGCAAAATGGGCCGGGTCGGCGCGGTAACGCTCCATGATCGCACGATAGGCCGGATCGACCTTCATCGCCATGTCGGCGGTGGTCATCATCGTAGGCACCATGACCGAGGGCGTATGCGCCTTGGGCGCCAGCGTCTCGGCCGGATTGCCCACCGGCTGCCACTGCTTGGCGCCTGCGGGGCTGTGGACCAGTTCATAGTCATGGTCGAGCAGCATATCGAAATAGGTCATGTCCCAGACCGTGGGCGTGGGCGTCCATGATCCCTCGATGCCGCTGGTGATTGTATGGTCGCCCATCCCGCTCTCGTGGCCCGATAGCCAGCCCAGCCCCATCTGCGCGATGTCGCCGCCCTCGGGCGCCGCGCCCACCTTGGCGGCATCGCCTGCGCCATGGGCCTTGCCGAATGTATGCCCGCCGGCGGTCAGCGCGACGGTCTCTTCATCATTCATCCCCATCCGGGCAAAGGTCTGGCGGATGTCGCGCGCCGAGAGCAAGGCGTCCGGCACCCCGCCCGGCCCTTCGGGATTGACATAGATAAGCCCCATCTGGATCGCGGCCAGCGGGTCCTCCAGCGTGCGCCCCGCCTCCTCGTCAATACGGGTCTTGCTTTCGGGATCGCCCACCCATTCCAGTTCGGTGCCCCAATAGACGTCGCGTTCCGGCTCAAAAATGTCCTCGCGGCCGCCGCCAAAGCCGAAGGTCGGGCCGCCCATCGATTCAATCGCGACATTGCCCGCCATGATAAACAGATCGGCCCAACTCAGCGCCGCGCCATATTTGCGCTTGATCGGCCAGAGGAGGCGGCGCGCCTTGTCCAGATTGCCATTGTCGGGCCAGGAATTGAGCGGGGCAAAGCGCTGCGAGCCCGAGGAGGAGCCGCCCCGCCCATCGCCGGTGCGATAGGTGCCCGCCGAATGCCATGCCATGCGGATGAAGAACGGGCCGTAATGCCCATAATCGGCGGGCCACCACGGCTGGCTGTCGGTCATCAGCGCCAGCAGGTCGGCCTTCACGCCATGATAGTCGAGCGTCTGAAAGGCGTCGCGATAGCGGAAGTCCTTTTTGTAGGGGCTGGCCGAGACACCGCCCTGCGTCAGAATGTCGAGGGAAAGCGCATTGGGCCACCAATCGCGGTTGGTCCGCCCCAAAAGGGCGCGCGACCGGGCGTCGGCCGCCGCATGGTGGACCGGACATCCTGGCTTGACAGTGTCCATTTCAAACAACTCCTTGAAGGATGGATGGGCTCGGTTGACAGATCAGGCGGCGCAGCGGCGCATCAGAGCGATGCCTCGACCGATTTGACCGCATCCATGATCACTCCGGCCACCGCCTCGGGCTGAGAAAGCAGCGAGAGATGCCCGGCATCCAATTCGGTGGTCCTGGCCTTCATGGTTGCGGCAAGCTCTCGCTCCAGTTCGACGCTGACGATCCTGTCCTGAGTCGACACGATATACCAGGTGGGGCGCGTCTCCCATGCCGCTTGCGTCACCGCATCGGAAAAGGTGGCGGCGGGCAAGGGCGGCTGGATGGCGGCCAGCACGCGGACCTCATCAGCGGGCAGATCCTGACCCACATCGTTGAGCCAGCCTGCCTCGCTGAGCGTCAGGTTGCCCTGACCATCGTTGATGATCGCGCCCAGCCCCGGAGGCGCCGGATAACGCCCGACCTGCTCGCCAACGGTCCCCTGCGCGCCGGGCGCAAAGGCGGCGACATAGACGAGCGCGGCGACCTTGGGATCATTGCCCGCCTGCGTGATGACCGCCCCGCCCCAACTGTGGCCCACCAGCACGACGGGCCCCTGAACCGTATCGAGAATGCGCTGCGTTGCGGCCACATCATCGGCCAGCGAGGATGTGGGATTTTGCACCCCCACAACCGGAATGCCCTTTGCCTGCAGCAGGGGAATGACCCGGCCCCAGCTTGATCCGTCGGCCCATGCCCCATGGACCAGAACAACCGTGACAGAGGTGGAAGATGGCGCGTTCATTGGCTTTACCTCGTATTGATGACGCGCCTTTATCGAATGCGCGCGCGAGGCGGTCTTGTCGCGGAATGATGGGTTTAGGATCGCCGGGCGATGTTGGCGCCCGAAACCGCGCGCTTGTATGGATGGCGCATATTCGCGCCCCCTTCCTCCGCGCCCCTGCCGCGCGGCGCCAATCCGTTCGGATCCGACAAGATTACAGGCCCTTGCGCGGGGAGAGTAGGGGCATGAAGCGCGGCATCCATGCCTGTCGCGCCCCTTCGCACCGGAAGGAGAACATCATGAAAATTGCCCGTATCGGCCCTGTGGGTCAGGAAATTCCGGTCCTTGTGGGTGAAAATGGTCAGTTGCGCGATTTGCGCGGGATCGTCGACGACATTTCCTCGCAGGCGCTGGGCGACGGCTTGCTCGACCGGATCAGACAGAGCGATATCGGCGCCCTGCCGTTGATCCCCGCATCAGGGGTCCGCTTTGGCCCTCCGGTGGCCGATGTCGGCAAGATCATCTGCATCGGGCTTAACTATACCGACCACGCGGCCGAAGTCGGCCTCGACCTGCCCGGTGAACCGACCGTCTTTATGAAAGGATGCCGTCCCAGCGGCGCCAACGACCCGGTCCGCCTGCCGCGCGGGGCGGAAAAGGGGGATTGGGAGGTCGAACTGGGCATCGTGATCGGCAAGCCCGGCATGTATATAGAGGAAGAGCAGGCCGTGGATCACGTCGCGGGCTACTGCCTGTTCAACGATCTGACCGAGCGCTCGTATCAGATGGAACTTGGCGGTCAGTGGACCAAGGGGAAGAGCTTTCCCGGCTTTGCCCCGATGGGGCCATGGCTGGTGACCGGCGATGAGATCGCGAACCCGGAAAATCTCGCCATCTGGCTGGAGGTGAACGGACATCGCCATCAGGATGGCACCACCGCCAATCTGGTGTTCGGCGTGGCCGCCATCGTCAGCTATCTTTCGCGCTTCTACGCGCTGGAACCGGGCGACCTGATCGTGACGGGAACGCCCGCAGGCGTCGGATTGGGCCACAAGCCCCCAGTCTTTCTGAAGCCGGGCGACGTGGTCCATCTGGGCATCGATGGCTTGGGCGAACAGCGCCAGACCATTCTGGCGTGGGAGGATTGAGGCCAAGGGGCGCCTATACGTTTTCGTATAAACGCCCCTTTTTCCTATGCCGAACGCCAGTTTCGCCGCCAAACCAGCGGCGTTTCATTGAGCATCCGGCGAAACAGGCGCGTGAGATGGGCCTGATCCGTAAGCCCGCAAGCGCAGGCGATCTGGCTGAGCGTGTCGTCGGTGTTGAGCATCAGGGTCTGCGCCCTGCGGATCCGCTGGCGCACGATATAGCCATGGGGCGTCTCGCCGGTACTGACCTTGAACGCGCGGCAGAAATGGCCGGGGCTCAGTTTGGCTATGACGGCAAGGTCCTCGATCAGGATGGTGGTGTCGAGCTTGGCCTCGATATGTTTGCGGATGCGCGACAATTGCCAAGAGGCCAGACCGCCCTTGGCCAGCTTGCCCTCCGGTTCGCGCGCGGTCTCGGGCACCAGGGCCCGTTCGATGCCGCGCGCATTCTCACCGCCCAGCAGCGCGCTGATCTTTTCAAGGCATTGTTTGGCAAGCCCCGGATCGACCTCCATCGCACGGCGGGCCTCGCCCAAAAGATCAAGGAGATAGGGCGGCAAGGCGACCGCTTCTGATCGCGGCTCTTCCATGATGTTCAAATACATGTCGCGCTCCCCTGGCGGTTTGCCGTGCCGCGGGCGATACCGTGGCGGGGGGAACTATCGGGCGGTTGCGCGCTTTTCTGAATCGAACGTGGGTTTTCCGGAAACCCTGCTTAGGATCAGCAGACCCTAAACCAAAGTATAGATTGGATTTTTCCCGGTTCTTGCATCGCCTAGAGCTCGATGATCCCCCGGCGCGCGGCAATGGTGACGGCATGCGTCCGATCCGCCGCTCCCAATTTGGCAAAAATCACTTTCATATAACCCTTTATCGTATCCTCCGAGAGGCCGAGGCGTCCGGCGATCTGCTTATTGGAATTGCCCGATGCGGCAAGGGTCAGCACTTCGGATTCGCGGGTGGAAAGCACGTCCTCGGCATGGTGCATGGCAATGCCCGTGGCGATCCCGGCCGACAGAAACTTGCCGCCCGCATGCACCGAACGGATCGTATGGAGCAATTCGGTGCGCATGCTGCTTTTCAGCAGATAGCCCGCAGCCCCCGCGCGCAAGGCGCTCATCGCCTGCGCATCGCCGGAATAGGTGGTCAAAACAATGACCCGCGCTCCGGGATGGTCCTTGCGCAACGCCTCGATCGCCGCAACCCCGCCCATGCCGGGCATCTGGAGGTCCATCAGCACGATGTCGGGATGATGCCGCTCGTAAAGCAGCACCGCCTCTTCGCCCGAAGCCGCCTCGCCGATAATCGCAAGATCCGCCTGCGTGCCGATGACCGCGCAGACGCCTTCGCGCAGCAACGGGTGGTCATCGACGACCAGCACACGGATCAGGTGGGATTGGGGCATAGGCGGCGGCATGACAACTTTGATTGCACAGAAGACTGCTTAATGTTCCACAATGCGGCGAAAGGCCAATGCAAACTTTTCGCCCGCCGCATCCAGTTCCGGTTCGGGGGCGACGAAAGAGCAGCGGCGCAGACCACCGCGCATCCGCACAAGGGCCTCCGCAATGCCCCGCAGCACGGCATGGGCGTTGGCCTCGGCGTTAAGGCGCGGCAATCCGGTGCATAATTGGGCGGGGGCAAAAGTCGCATGGCCCGCGCCCAGCCGGATGGCCTGACTGGCGGCGATCATGAAGGCGCGGCGGACCTTGGCCGTCGTTTTGCGCCCCGTCGGCCCAAGGCCCAGCATGATGACGCCCTTGGCCTTTATTGTTGATGGCAGTGAGGAGAGGTAAAGCGTCTCGCCCCACGCGCCGGTAAAGACGCCTTCGATCCGCAGGCGCAGGATCGCGCCGCGCAAGGCGCGGTCCAACGCCTCGACCCCGGATCCCAGATGCCGGACCGGGTGCTGCGCGCAAAGCGCCGCCACCGCCACATCGGCCTCCACCGTGGCGAGATTGCCCGCCACCAGTTCAAATCGGCAATCGTGCAGAATGCCCAGTTCGATGACCCTGCCCTTGTCCGGGCCTGCAAAAACCACTCTGAAGCCCTTCGATTGGCGCGCGCCGATGCCTTTCCCATGCGACGCGATGGCGGCGGCCCCGCAAACCGGCGCCGCGCCGGTGGAAACAGCGCAGCGCCGGGCCGCAAGGTGCCTGCGGCGGGAGGGGAACCGGGCCCCTGCGGGAAACGACCGGATCAGCTCTGGAGGAAAGCGAGCAGATCCGCGTTATACTGATCCTTGTGCGTGGTGGTCAGCGCATGGGGCGCGCCTTCATAGACCTTGAACTGGGAATGGGGGATCAGCCGGTGGGCCGCGGCGCCCGTGGGCGCGATGGGAACCACCGAATCCGCATCGCCATGAATGACCAGCGTGGGCATGGTGAAAGCGGCCATGTCGGGGCGGAAATCCGATTCCGAAAACGCGCCCACGCAATCATAGGTGCCCTTGATGCCGCTGGTCAGCGCGATCTGCAGGGTTTGCGCCAGAACGCCTTCGGATACCGCGCCCGGCTTCAGATTGGTGCCGTAGAACAGCGCGTTGAAATCGGACAGGAACTGGGGGCGGTCGGCCAGCAGCCCGGCGCGAATGCCGTCAAAGATTTCAGGCGGCGCGCCTTCGGGATTGTCCTCGGCCTTGATGAAAAAAGGCGTGACCGCGGAGGTCAGGCAAGCCTTGGTGACACGCGGACCTTTGCCCTGCGCGGCATAGCGCGAGATATAGCGCGCAACATCGCCGCCGCCCATCGAAAAGCCCACCAGCGCGACCTCTTCGACGCCCGCATCGGCCAGAACCAGCGCGATATCGTCGGCAAAGGTGTCATAGTCATAACCGCTCCAGGGCTGGCTGGAACGGCCAAAACCCCGGCGGTCATGCGCGATCACCCGAAAGCCCTTGAGGCCCAGGAAAATCATCTGCTGTTCCCACATGTCGGCGCTCAGCGGCCAACCGTGGCTGAAAAAGACTGCGGGACCATTTCCCCAATCTTTGTAATAGATTTGCGTTCCATCCTTGGCAGTGACCATAGCCATTGGTAAGACTCCTTGACGGGACACGGGGCCCGTGACCTTCGAACAACTTTATACTGACAGGGCAGTCCTGGAGGCTTGTATGGACAGCACCGAATTTGCCCGATCCGAACCTGATAGATCGACCCATGGCGATAGCGCCGAGGGCAGCGGCATGATCATCGTGGTCGATGATGACGCGCTGGTCCGCCACTCGCTCGACAGCCTGTTTCGCTCGGTGGGCTATGCCACGCGCCTTTATGCCAGCGCGCGCGAGGCGCTCAGCGAGCCATGGCCGGACATGCTGGTCTGCGTCGTGACCGATGTGCGCATGCCCGATATCGGCGGGTTCGAGCTTCAGGCCTCGCTGGCCGCGCGCCATGCCGAAATACCGATCGTTTTCATGACCGGGCATGGCGATATTCCGATGACCGTGCGCGCGATGAAGGCCGGGGCGGTCGATTTCCTGAGCAAGCCGTTTCGCGATCAAGACATGCTGGACGCGGTCAAGGCCGCAATGGACCGGGGCCGCATCGACCGCGAGGCCGGGCGCGACAATGCCCTTGCACAGGGCCTCTATGAAACGCTGACCCCGCGAGAGCGCGAGGTGATGCAGGGCGTTGTGCGCGGCCAGCTCAACAAACAGATCGCGGGCGATCTTGGCATCGCGGAAATCACGGTCAAGCTGCACCGGGCCAGTGTGATGCGCAAGATGAACGTGCGCCGGGTGCCCGATCTGGTCCGCCTTGCCGCCGTTATCGGCCAACCCTGAAACGGCCGACCTTTTTGGCCCGGTCATGCTCGACCTCACAGGCCTAACCCAAGGTATAGGATCGCCAATCGCCCTGCCGCCGCATACCTATGAAGGGCAAAACCTATCGAATGTGAGGATCGGCCGCATGAGCAGACGCCTTATCGCTGTCGTTGATGATGACGAACTTGTCCGCGCGGCAACGGTCAGCCTGTTGCGGTCCATGGACTATGAATGTCGCGCTTTTCCATCCGCCGAGGAATTCCTGCGCGATGCCGATCACCATTTCCATTGCGTGGTCAGCGACATCCAGATGCCCGGCATGACAGGTGTCGATCTGGCCCATCGGTTGGCGCTGCGACGGCCTCGCCCGCCGGTCGTGCTCTTTACCGCCTATCCCGACACTCTGGCGCTGGCCGCCAGAGACACAGGCCTTGCCGCCGCTCTGGTCGAAAAACCGCTAGACGGCGAAACTCTGCTCGCCGCCATCGAACAGGCGATCGCCGGCCGGGGATGATCCGTCGCGCTCGGGCGCAAGCGGCAGGATGATTTCAATGACCGCCCCGCCGCAATCACCTTCCCGCAAAGACATGCTGCCGCCATGGCGTTCGACCACGGCGCGGCTGATGTAAAGTCCAAGCCCCATCCCGTTCTTCTTGGTCGTATAGAACGTATCGAAGGCCCGCCGCGCGCCCACCTGCGCCCAACCCGGCCCGCGATCCGAAACGGTGATCACCGCCTTGTCGCCCCGCCGCTCCGAGGCCAGATAGACCGCTCGCTCGGCAGGCGGAACGGCGAGCATCGCCTGAAGCGCGTTGGTGATCAGATTGACAAACACCTGTTTGAGCAGAATGCGGTCGCCCAGCACGATCAGATTGTCCTCCTGCGGACAAATGCTCAGCCGCGTGCTGGTTTCGGACGCCTCGCGCCCCATCAGCGCCACGCTGGTTGTCAGCACGCTCTCCAGCTCAACCTCGCTCTGATCGACCCTGGCATCGCCCACCAGCGCCCGGACGCGCAGCATGACCTGCCGTGCATGCTCGACCCCTGCGCTCAATCCTGCCAGCGCGCGCTCGGTTTCCTCCATGTTGGGCGGGGTGCGCCCCAGCCAGCGCCGCGCGGCATCGGCAAAGCAATGGATCACCGTCATCGGCTGGTTCAATTCATGGGCAATCGTGGCCGACATGGCGGCAAGCGCGCCGGTGCGCTGCACATCGGCCAGTTCCTCGCGCGTGCGCAGGATCTGCTCTTCCAGCGCCTTGCTTTGCGAAACATCGAGAATGCTGCCGGGCACGCGGTCGAGCGAGGCCTCCGGCCCCAGGCTGAAAGCGACAATCACCTCTTTGGGAACGCCATTTGTCGGGATGACCGTGGCTTCTGACTGGAAATGCTTTCTGCGCTCCCAAACCGCCACCAGACATTCGGTAAAGCTGTCATCGCCCTCGGCCAGAAAGTCGCTGAGAGATTTGAAGAACTCGGCCTTGCATTGAACGCCCATCATCGTGAGCGCGCGGGCATTCACATCCGTGATCCGCACCCGGCGGCGCATCGCGGCGACAAATTGCGGATGGTCGCCCAGATAGCGGCGGATATCGGTGATCCCGCGGGCGCGCAGGGCCTCCAGCGCAGCGGCGACCTCGGAAAAATCATGCTCCCAGATGGAAACGGCCAGCGAATCAAAGAGCAGGCGATAGCGCCGCTCCGCCGACTGCACGCTGGCATTCATCGCCTGCATGCGCAGCAGGACCAGAGTGGTCACCCACAGCACCGTGAGACTGAAGGCGAGATGCACCAGCGCGAGGGGCGGCGCGCCTCTGGAACGGAAAATCGCATAACCGGCTAGCGAAAGCAGCGCGCAGGCGCTCGACCAGCCGATGATCGCGCGCCGCCGCGCCGGCGCCTCGACACTCGTGCCGATCAACAGGACAAGGACATAGAGCCCCGCCACGGCAAGGTCGGCACGGGTAAAAGCATCCAGCAGGAAGATGATCGCAGCCAGCAGGCCCGCGAAAACATGGGCGTTACCCAAGCTGCCGAGCAAGGGTGACGACGATTCGCCCCCCACTTCAAAATCCCATTTATTTGCAGCAGGATAGAGCATGCGGGGGATTCTATATCAATTAACGCTCAAGGCAGCCCCCTTATGCGTAGCCGGATCGTCCCCCGATAGGGTGGAGCATCGGCCTGCAAACGATAGCGCTATCGCGCGGCATGGCTATGCCGCGCCCGGGACAGGGATGGCAAAACCGTTCAGCGTCATCGAGACGAAGCAGTAATGCCCGACCAGATAGATCAGCTCATTGGTGCCCGCCTGCCCGAAACGCGCGATGGCCAGTTGATAGAGCGGGTCGGGCAAAGGCCCGCCGCGCAGCAGTGCCCGCGCCACGTCAAAGGCCGCCGCCTCATCGTCATCCAGATCCACCGGCCGTTCTCCGGCGGCCAGCGTGGCAATTCTCGCCTCGCTCATCCCGTGCTGGCTGATGGCCACCGCGCCATGGGCATAGATTTCATAGGCCGCGCCGAAATGGGCGCCGATCGCGATAATGGCGACCTGTCGCGCGGGGTCGGGAATGCGCCGGGCCTTGGTCATCGCCTGTGTCGCGCCCCAGAACGCCTGGCCCAGCGCGGGATCATGGAGCCAGGCGTTCCATGGACCCAGCAGCGCACCATCGTCGCGCCGCGTGATGAAAGAGGAATATTTCGCCGCAACACCCTCTGTCATGGCATCAAACAGCTCTCGCTGCTCGTCGGTGATATCGGATGGGGCAATGGGGGGCAGGCGCATGGCATTCTCCTCTAGCGCCTCCACGGGTCGGGGCGCGTAGGGCATCTTGGGGGAAACGCGCGTGCGATCCTTGTCGGGAAATACCGCCTTTGGGAGAAATGCGACGCAACATGGCGGATGAATTCACACAATCTCCGGCCGCTTCCACCTTGCATGATAGGCAACCCGGCGCGGCACAAGCAGCGTGACCCTTGTCCCATGCCCCAGCCTGCTGTGGATTTTCAAACGCGAGCCAAGCCGCTCGGCACGCTCGCGCATGCCCACCAGCCCGAAATGCCCCTCGCGCCATCCTTGCCGCAGGATCATCGGATCAATCCCGATGCCGTCATCGGCAATCTCGACGCGCAAAGACCAGAAGCGATAGGCAAGGCCCAGCGACACGTGCCGCGCATGGGCATGGCGCATGGCATTGGCCAGCGCTTCGCCCGCGATGGCCGCAATTTCCTCGACCACATCGCTGCAGACATCGCGGCGATGGCCCGACACATGCCAGGCCGCCGGGCCATTGCCGACGATGGATTTCAAACGGGCCACCAGATCGCCCGCCGCCCCGCCGGCGCGCAGATTTCGCACGCGATCCCGGCTTTCGATCAGGATGTCGTCGCTGCGCTCCAGCGCCTCGACCATCATTTTGCGCGCTTTGGAATCCGGGGGCAGGATTTCCGCCACGGCCTGAAAGCGCATCACCAGCCCCTGAACCCCTTGCAACAGCGTGTCATGCAATTCGCGGGCGATGCGCTCGCGCTCCTCGACCTGCGCCTCGATCCGGCTGCGCGTCTTTTGCGCCAGACTCTGCATCCGCCACAGGACCAGCGCGGCCAGCAGGGCGACAAGGAGCAGCCCCAGCCCCGCCCAGAACCACCAGCCCTGATCAAAATGGGGCTTTATCACCGCCCCTGCCCCTCCCAGCCCTGAAGGAATTCCAGCAGCAGCGCATTGACCGCCTCGGGCCGCTCCTCGTGGGGCAGATGGCCGCAGCGATCGATCGCCACCGCGCGCAGGTCGCTGGCCATCTCGCCCCAGACCTTGGGCATATCGAACATTTCGCCCACCGCGCCGAAATTCGCCCCCCACAGCGCCAGCGTCGGGCAGGCGATCTTGACCTCGGCATCCTCCAGGTCCTGGGCCACATCCTCGGCATTGGCGCGGTAATCCGCCATGGCCCCGCGCACCGCGCCCGGCGCGCGATAGGCCCGGACATAGGTGTCGAATGCCTCGCCGCTGATCGCGGCCGGATCATAGGTCCAATCCGAAAAGAACCAGCGCAGCCATGGCTCCTCCTTGCCCGCGATCAGCGTCTCGGGAAGGTCGGGGATCAGGTGGAACAGGAAGAACCAATAGGCCTTGGCAATCCGCGCATCGATCTCGCGCGCCACGATGCGGGTGGGAACATTGTCCATCACCACCAGCCGGTCCACCCTTTCGGGATAATCCTTGGCAAAGCGGGTTGCGACGCGCGCGCCCCGGTCATGGCCGACCAACGCGATCCTGCCGATACCCAGCTTGTCGAGCAGCGCGGCAAGGTCGCGCGCCATATTGCGCTTGTCATAGCCTGTCGCAGGCTTCTCGGTCTCGCCATAGCCGCGCAGGTCCGGCACGATCAGACGATAGAGTTCGCCCAGCACCGGGATCTGATGGCGCCATGCGTAATTGGTTTCGGGAAAGCCGTGCAGCAGAACCACAGGGGGCCCCTCGCCCGCATCAATATAGTTCTGGCGGATGCCATTGGCGCGGATGGTGTGGTTTTCACGACGGATCATGGCTGCATCCTGTTGAGCGTATAGTTGAGGGGGGCCCATTCAAAACTGCCTGCGCCCTTGCGCCGGATATGGCCGATGCCCGGAAACGAGATATGCGCGCCCGCAACCAGCCAGCCCTGTGCCGCCGCCCGCGCCATCAGCTTTTCACGCGCGGCAATGGCCATCGCCGCATTCCAGTCATAGCGGATCGCCACTTTGGGATCGGGAAACTGCACCGGCGCCATATGGACCGTATCGCCCCACAGCAGCATGGTCTGCCCGCCATCCTCCAGCAGATAGGCCGTATGGCCCGGCGTATGGCCCGCGGCGGCCATCGGCGTCAGGCCGGGGAGCAGCGCGGCACCGGCATCAAAGAATAGGACCCGGCCGCTCTGCTGATAGGGCGCGACGACCTTTTGCACCGCCGGGAAAAACGGCTTGAGCAAATCATTCACGCCAGCCGCATTGCGGCTGTCCAGCCAGAATTCCCCGTCCTTGCGCGGGATATGGATGATGGCCTTGGCAAAGACCGGTTGGCCATCGAGCATCAGCCCGCCGACATGGTCCTCGTGAAGATGGGTGATGAACACATCGTCGATCTGTTCCGGCGCATAGCCGGCCGCCAGAATGGCGCGTTTGAGGCCGCCCCCGTCCTTGCCGTAGAGATTGCCCGCGCCCGCATCGATCAGCACCAGACGCCCATCCATATTGACGAGAAACGCGTTGATCATGCCTTCGTAATGCAGCGGCAGGAAGGCATCCTTGAGCGCCGCCGCCACCTGATCGCTCGTCGCGCCCAGCGCCACCTTGTCCGAGGGAAAAGGATGCGTGCCGTCGAGCAGGGCGGTCACTTCAAAGCGGCCGACGAACAGGCGGAAATAACCGGGAGCCTGACCGCCGACCTGCGGGGTGGCGGGCTTGGATGCGGCCTGTTGCGCCATGGCGGGGGGGATGGCGCCCGGCGCCGCTGCGGCCAATGACGCCGCGAAAAGTGACAGGGCCCATATCGCCGCCTTGCCGGGGCGGGCCAATCGCGCGATCCCGGCCAAACTGTCGCAGCTATCATCCCGACTGAGCATCATGGCCTCCTTGTTTCCTCAAGGAGTCATGGACCTTTGGCGCGGCCCGCGATTGTCAAAGCCGATGATGATTGGCACGAAACGCACGCGTTCCCGCACGCATTGCGCAGGATTGGCCAAAACAGCGCAAGGGCGGCCAAGCGATCACCGGCCGGGTCCGACATGGTGGAGCGCGTATTGCCGCTGCTCCCCGCTTTTGCCAAGGAATTCATGCATGCAGGCCCATTCGCCCGCTTCCCCCGTTGCCGCCCCGCCCGCCCTGCTGGACGATCTCAAAGCGATCGTGGGCGGGCGCTATCTGCTGACCGGGGATCGCCGCACAGAGCGCTATCGCACCGGCTTTCGCTTCGGTTCGGGCAAGGCTCTGGCCGTCGCCCTGCCCGGCAGCCTGCTGGAGCTGTGGAAGGTGGTGAACGCCTGCGCCAGAGCGGGGGTCATCATCATCATGCAGGCGGCCAACACCGGCCTTACCGGCGGATCAACGCCCGATGGCGACAACTATGACCGTGATATCGTCATCATCAGCACGACCCGCCTGCATGGCATCCAGTTGATCCGCAACGGCACACAGGCGATCTGCCTGCCCGGATCGCGCCTGTTCGAATTGGAGGATATGGTGGCCGCCATCGGGCGCGAGCCGCATTCGCGGATCGGCTCCTCCTGCATCGGCGCCTCGATCTTGGGCGGCATCTGCAACAATTCGGGCGGGGCGCTGATCCATCGCGGCCCGGCCTATACCGAAATGGCGCTCTATGCCCGCATCATGCCGGGCGGAGAGGTCGAGTTGGTCAACCATCTGGGCGTTGACCTTGGCGATACGCCCGAGGCCATGCTGGAGCGCCTTGACGCGGGCGGGCTGGACGAGGCCACCATTGCCGACGACCCCGCGCGGGCCTGTTCGGATCACACCTATCAACAGCATGTCCGCCAGGTTGATGCCGATACGCCCGCCCGCTTCAACAACGATCCGCGCCACCTGCACGAAGCGGCGGGCAGCGGCGGCCATGTCGTAGTCTTTGCCGTGCGGCTCGACACCTTCCCGCGCGAAGACGATACCGTGGACTTTTACATCGGCACCAATGATCCGGCCGAATTGACCGCGCTGCGCCGCACCATCCTGACCAGCTTTGCCAATCTGCCGATTCAGGGGGAATATATCCATCGCTCGGCGTTCCGTCTGACCGAGCGTTATGGCAAGGACACGTTTCTGGCGATCCATTATCTGGGCGCGCGCCATCTGCCGCGCCTGTTTGCGCTCAAGGGGCGCTTTGATGCGTTTTTCGGGCGGATGCGCTGGGCCCCGCGCGATCTGTCCGATCGCCTGATGCAGGCGGCCGCGGCGCTGATGCCGCGCCACCTGCCCGAACGGATGCGCGATTTCGACCGGCGCTTTGAACATCACCTGATGCTGCGCATGGGCGGCCATGGCATTGCCGAAGCGCGCGACCTGTTGGCCAAAACCTTCCCTTCGCCAAACGGCGCATGGTTTGAATGCACCAAAGACGAGGGGGAAAAGGCCTTTCTCCACCGCTTTGCCGTGGCGGGGGCCTCGATCCGCTACCGGGCGCTGCATCGCGATCTGGTCGACGATTTTGTCGCCCTCGATGTGGCGCTGCGGCGCGACGATCAGGACTGGAACGAGCAATTGCCCGAAGACATCGCCAAACGGATCGTGGGCATCAGCACCTGCGGCCATTTCTTTTGCCACGTCTTTCACCGCGACTATTTCCTGAAGAAGGGCGAAGATCCGGTCGCGTTTGAACAGGCGATGCTGCGCCTGCTTGATGCGCGGGGCGCGGAATATCCGGCCGAACACAATGTCGGCCACCTCTATCCCGCCAAGCAGGCGCTTAAAGAACACTATCGCACGCTTGATCCCACCAATAGCCTCAACCCCGGCATCGGGCTGACATCCAGACGGGCCAACTGGGCCTGAGCGCCCGGCCTAGGCCGGGTGGATCATGTCGCGCGCATAATCGAGCCCGATGCCATAGCCGCCGCCATGATCGACCACGATGGCGCGCGCGGCCTCATAGGTGTCGCGCCGGGTCCAGTCGCGCTGAAGTTCGAGGAGAAGCTGGAGCCATGACGTCATCACGGCGCCCGCCTGCTCCAGACGCCGCAGCGCCGCCGCATGGCTTTCCGGTGTCAGCCCGCCGCAGGCATCGGCAACGATGCGCACCGCAAACCCATCGGCCAGCGCAGACAGCGCGGGGAAACTGACGCAGGCCTCGGTGAGCAGCCCGGCGATCACCAGCGTCCTGCGCCCGGTCCCCAGAACGGCAGCGCGCGCGGCCTCGTCCTCCCACAGGTTCATGTTGCGCCGTTCGATCGGCACCGCATCGGGCAGAACCTGCCGCAGCGGCGGCATCAGCGGGCCGCTGTAGACCTTTGAGGCCGAGGTGCTGACGACCACCGGAATATCAAACGCCCGCGCGATCCGGGCCAGCGCAACGGCATTGCTGCGCAGCGCCTGTCGGTCAGCAGAGCCTGCGGCAAAGGCAAGACCGGCCTGTTCGTCGATCAGCAGGATGGCGCAGTCTTGAGGCGTGAGCAAACTGTGGACCGTCATGATTCTAACCCCGGCTGGTGTTTTCCGGCCGCATGGCACAGTCGGGCAAAGGCGATCTTGTCGATTGGCGCGGTTTCTTGGACGCGTCGGCGGCATCCCGCCGAGGGTCGCGCAGGAGGCTGATATGGCGCGGAACAATGGTCCGACCCCCGCCTTTCATGTGCATCCTGTCCAAGCAGGCGGGCCGCCGCTTCCTTACCTTGCCGCAACAGCGAAGAGCGGGCCTGCCGCCCCCCGTCCAACCTGTCCATTGGAGTTTGCAGCATGTCGAAACAGACCATCGCGGACCTTATTGCCAACACTCTGGCCGATGCCGGGGTCGAAAGGATTTGGGGCGTCACGGGCGACAGCCTCAACGGGTTGAACGAGAGTCTGCGCCGCATGGGATCGATCGCTTGGATGATGACCCGCCATGAGGAAGTGGCCGCCTTTGCCGCCGGGGCGGAAGCGGGGCTTACGGGGAGGCTGGCGGTCTGCGCGGGATCATGCGGGCCGGGCAATCTGCACCTGATCAATGGCCTGTTCGATTGCCATCGCAACCATGTGCCGGTGCTGGCCATTGCCGCCCATATTCCTTCGACCGAAATCGGCCTTGGCTATTTTCAGGAAACCCATCCGCAGGAACTGTTCCGCGAATGCAGCCATTTCGTCGAACTGGTCACCAATCCCAAACAGATGCCCGAGGTTTTGCACCGCGCCATGCGCGCCGCCATCGGCAAGCAGGGCGTTGCCGTGGTCGTGATCCCCGGCGACGTTGCCCTTGCCCCCGCGCCCGATGGGGCGCAGGGCGCCTTTCCGCCGCTGGCGCCGCCGCGCATCCTGCCCCGTCCCGATGAGATTGAGCGCATGGCCGATCTGCTCAACGGGGAAGCCAATGTGGCGCTTTTATGCGGCAGCGGATGCGCCGGCGCGCATGATCAGGTCGTCGCGCTGGCCGACCGTCTGGGCGCCCCCATCGTCCATGCGCTGCGCGGCAAGGAGCATGTCGAATGGGACAACCCTTTTGACGTGGGCATGACGGGCCTGATCGGCTTTGCCTCGGGCTATCAGGTCATGGAAAACTGCGACGTGCTGTTGATGCTGGGCACCGATTTTCCCTATCGCAACTTCTATCCGGCGCAGGCCAAAATCATCCAGATCGACCATGATCCATCGCAACTGGGCAAGCGGGCCGCGCTGGCTCTGGGCGTCGTGGGCGATGTGCGCGAAACGATCGAGGCGCTGCTGCCCCGGCTTGAGCGCAACGAGGATCGCCGCTTTCTTGACGCCGCGCTCGACCACTATGCCCAATCGCGCGAAGGTCTTGATGCGCTGGCCACGCCGGACGGTCCGGGAAGGCCGGTTCATCCGCAATATATCGCCCATCTGCTCAGCGAGATGGCCGATGAGGATGCGATCTTTGCCGCCGATGTCGGCACGCCCACGGTCTGGGCGGCGCGCTATCTGCGGATGAACGGGCGGCGCAGGCTGCTGTTTTCGGCCAATCACGGGTCAATGGCCAATGCTCTGCCCCAGGCTCTGGGCGCGCAGGCGGCCTTTCCGGGGCGACAGGTGATCTCACTGTCGGGCGATGGCGGGTTTGCCATGTCGATGGGCGATTTCCTCAGCCTGGCCCAGCTCAACCTGCCGGTAAAGGTCGTCATTTTCGACAACAGCCTGCTCGGCTTTGTCGCGATGGAGCAGAAGGCGGGCGGCTATCTGGACGTCAATGTCCAACTGAAAAATCCCGATTTCGCGGCCATCGCGCAGGCCTGCGGGGTGCTGGGCATCAGGGTCGAGGATTCGGACGGTCTGAAAACCGCCCTGCGGCGCATGCTCGACCATGACGGCCCCGCGCTGGTCGATGTGCGGACCGCCTCGCAGGAACTGGTCATGCCCCCCGCGATCAAGCTGGAGCAGGCCAAGGGTTTCAGCCTCTATATGCTCAAGGCCATCATGAACGGCCGGGGCGACGAGATCGTCGAACTGGCGCGCACCAATCTGAGGCGTTGAGGAAAGCTTCGTTCAAACCGTGCAAATTTGTCCTGCTTCGGGTCACGTTCATCCAAGACCCGAAGCGGGGTCCGGCGTCAGAAAAGGCGGCGAACCGGGCTGCAGCCCAGCCTGCTTGCCCGCCTCTCGCCCT
The DNA here is from genome assembly GCF_028736195.1 of Novosphingobium sp. KACC 22771. Taxonomy (GTDB): domain Bacteria; phylum Pseudomonadota; class Alphaproteobacteria; order Sphingomonadales; family Sphingomonadaceae; genus Novosphingobium. Next base: position 111,405 of record NZ_CP117881.1, read on the forward strand.
CCCCCTGTCGGGGAGCGGACGCCACCCCGAAAAGGACGATGCCGATGACCCTCACCGCCACTGCCACCCCCGGCAAATCGCTGATTTCGCCCACCGACCACATCCTGTTCCTGATCGACTACCAATCGCAGATGGCCTTTGCCACCAAGTCGATTGCGGCCGAACTGCTGCGCAACAATGCGGCGCTGATCAGCCAGGCTGCCCAATCCTTCGGCGTCTCGACCATCCTGACCACGGTGGCGGAAAAGAGCTTTTCCGGCCCGATGTTCGACGAGATCAAGGAAGCCTTCCCCGGCCAGGCCATGCTCGACCGCACCTCGATGAACACCTGGGAAGATGCAGCCGTGATCGAGGAGGTCAACCGCATCGGCAAGCAGCGTCTGGTGTTCGCGGGCCTGTGGACCAGCGTTTGCATCGTGGGCCCGATCGCCTCGGCCATCGATCAGGGCTTTGACTGCTACTTCATCGCCGATGCCTGCGGCGATGTCTCGGCCGAAGCGCATGAACGCGCCTGCCAGCGCATGATCCAGTTGGGCGCCAAGCCGATGACCGCGCTGCAATATATGCTCGAACTCCAGCGCGACTGGGCGCGGGCCGAAACCTATGATTCGACCACCGGAATCGCAAAGAAGTGGGGCGGTGGTTATGGCCTTGGCATCACCTACGCCAAGACCATGTTTGGCGCCTCGGAAGGCGGGCATTGATCTTGCCCCAGACCTTTCAGGGCGCCCCCTTTCAGGCCGCCCCATGACCCTGCGGCGCCGGAACGCCTGCCCCCCGATCCCCCCGCACCCGTTCCGGCGCCCCTTTTTTACGCGATAAAGGAAAGCCCATCATGTCGATCTCGGCCCAAGACAAGCGCAAAGCCCCCCTCGCCACGCCATCGGGCCTGGGGCAGGAGGCCACCCACGATCTTTCCGCCGCGCTGACCGTGCTGCTGGCCGATATTTTCGCGCTCTATCTCAAGACCAAGAACTTCCACTGGCATGTCTCCGGCCCGCATTTCACCGAATATCACCTGCTGCTCGACCGTCAGGCTGACGAACTTTTCGCGATGACCGACCCCATCGCCGAGCGCGCCCGCAAGCTTGGCGGCACCACGCTGCGCTCGATCGGCCAGATCGCCCGCCAGAGCCGGGTGCTGGACAATGATGCCGATTATGTCGAGCCGCAGGACATGCTGGCCGAATTGCGCGATGACAATGGCGATCTGGTGAAGCACCTGCGCGCCCTGCACGAATTGTGCGAAGAGCACCGCGACGTCGTCACCGCCAGCCTGATCGAGAACTGGCTGGACGAGGCCGAGGGCCGCCGCTGGTTCCTGTTTGAAACCGGCCGCCGGGGCTGATTGAGCGCCGCCGTGCCGGCGCCGAAATCTTACGGCACCAGCACGGTGTCGAGCGGCGGCTCAACGGTCTGGGGATAGTCCAGCGTATAGTGCAGCCCCCGGCTCTCATGCCGCTTCAACGCAGAGCGCACGATCAGATCGGCGCTCTGCAACAGGTTGCGCAATTCGATCAGGTCCGTCGTCACGCGGAAGTGGCCGTAATAATCGTCCACCTCGTCAAACAGCAGCTTGATGCGATGGGCCGCGCGCTCCAGCCGCTTGGTGCTGCGCACGATGCCGACATAGTTCCACATGAAGCGGCGGATTTCGGTCCAGTTCTGCTTGATGATGACTTCTTCGTCCGAATCCGAAACCCGGCTTTCATCCCACGCCCGGATCGAGGGCGGCGTATCGAATTCATCCCAGCGCGCCAGAATATCGGCCGCCGCCGCATCGCCAAACACCAGACATTCCAGCAGCGAATTGGACGCCAGACGGTTGGCGCCATGCAACCCGCTCTCGGCGCATTCGCCCGCCGCATAGAGGCCGGGCAGATCGGTGCGCCCGTCCAGATCCGTGACCACCCCGCCGCAGGTATAATGCTGGGCCGGGACCACCGGGATCGGCTCGCTGGTCATGTCGATGCCCAGCGAGAGCAGCTTTTCATGAATATTGGGGAAATGCTCGCGCACGAAATCGGCGGGCTTGTGGCTGATGTCCAGATGGACGAAATCGAGGCCGTATTTCTTGATCTCGCTGTCGATGGCACGGGCCACCACATCGCGCGGGGCCAATTCAAGCCGCTCGTCATAATCGGGCATGAAACGCTTGCCGGTGCGCGGATTGATCAACCGCCCGCCCTCGCCGCGCACCGCCTCGGTGATCAGGAAGTTCTTGACCTCAAGGTTGTAGAGGCAGGTGGGGTGGAACTGCATCATCTCCATGTTTGAAACGCGCGCGCCCGCGCGCCATGCCATGGCGATGCCGTCGCCCGTGGCCCCGCGCGGAGCGGTGGAGAACTGATAGACGCGGCCTGCGCCCCCGGTGGCCAGAATGGTGGCCCGGCCGATATGGGCCTCGACCTTGCCGCTGGCCTCATCCAGCGCATAGACGCCCCACACCCGGCCCGAGCCGGAATAGCGCATCTCATGCCGCCCGGTGATCAGGTCGATGCAGCTTTGCCCCGGCAGCAGCGTGATATTGGGATGGTCCTGCGCCGCGCGGATCAACGCCTCCTGCACCGCCCAGCCCGTGGCGTCGGCCACATGGGCGATGCGCCGGTGCGAATGGCCGCCCTCGCGGTGGAGGTGCAGATGATCGCCCTCGGTGTTGAACGGCACGCCCAGATCGGCCAGACGCCCGATGGCCAGCGGCGCGCGCTCGACCACATATTCCACCGTGTCGAGCCGGTTGAGCCCGGCGCCCGCCACCATTGTATCGCGGATGTGATCCTCGAACGTGTCGCCCGCATCCAGCACGGCGGCGATCCCGCCCTGCGCCCATGCGGTCGATCCCCCCGTCAGCGTGCCTTTAGCGAGCACCAGCACTTTCAACCGCTGAGCCAGAGAAAGGGCGGCGGTCAAACCGGCGGCGCCCGAACCGATCACGATCACATCAGCATTCATAAGCCATTCCAATCTGGGCCGCTGCGCGATGCGCAAACGGCAGGCGATTCGAGGGGTCGCTTTGCGCCCAAAGGGCCAATTTGAAAAGCAGGCAACGCAACGAAACTGTCATTTTCGCAGATCGCAAGCGGATATGGTTAAATCTTTAAGACGAAAGAGGAAAATTTTGCAAAATGGGTCAACCAAGTGCTTTGCGACCGCATAATTTAGGTATATGTACATAGGCGGATCGAAGTTTACACGCATTTGCCTGTCGGCATGGCATAGTGAGTTTATTAGAACTCGCTAATTGTCGGCCTGCGCAAGAATTAGGGTCGTCACGATGAAGCTGGACTTGCCTTTATGTCTTTTTAATCGACACGTTCCGCGCCGAAGTCGCGTCAAATGGGATGGTCTGAATTTTGTGGGCAACTGCAAATTCTGTGACAAGCCCATTCGCCGGATGGACAAAGGCCGCTGGGTCAAGGACGAGATGGAAAAGGCCAAGGCCTCGGAAATGTGAAATGCTCCCGATCGCGGCGGGCGGCGCTTACGCCGCCTCCGTGGTCAGGCTGACAAAAACATCCTCCAGATCGGCCTCGCGCGTGGTGACATCAACGATCACCAGGCCCTGGGCCTGCACCGCGCCAAGGATCTCGCCCGCGTTGGTCTTGTCCTTGTTATAGGTGATTTCGATCATATTGGGCGCGACGGCCGCGCATTTCACAAAGGCCGGATGGCTGGGCAGCGCGGCAAGTGGCCGGTCAAGCGTGAGCACCACGATCTTTTCCCGCGCCATATCGACCATTTCGCGCGTGGGCTTGTTGGCGATCAGCTCGCCATGGTTGATGATGGCGATGCGGTCGCACAATTCCTCGGCTTCCTCCAGGTAATGCGTGGTCAACACCACCGTCACCCCTTCATCATTCAGCCGTTTGACCAGTTCCCAAAGCTGGCGGCGCAATTCCACGTCCACGCCCGCCGTCGGCTCGTCCAGCACCAGCACCGGGGGCTGATGCACCATCGCCTTGGCCACCAGCAGGCGCCGCTTCATGCCGCCCGAGAGCGTGCGGGCATAGGCCCTGGCCTTGTCGGAAAGATGCACATCGGCCAGCAGTTGGTCGGACATGCGCTCGGCCTTGGGAATGCCGTAAAGGCCCGCCGTGTTTTCCAGCACCTCATAGGGGGTGAAGAAGGGGTCGAACACGATCTCCTGCGGCACGATACCGATGGCGCGCGAGGCGTTGCGGCGGTCCTGGTCAATGTCAAAGCCCCAGATCGAGACCTCGCCGCTGGTCTTGCGCACCATGCCCGCCATGATGTTGATCATGGTCGATTTGCCCGCGCCATTGGGGCCCAGCAGGCCGAAGATCTGCCCCTGCGGCACGTCGAGCGACACACCTTTGAGCGCCAGCTTGCCCTCGCCATTTCCGGCGGGCGCATAGCGTTTGACAAGGTTGCGGATCGAGATGGCGGGGGCGTCGGACTGGCTCATGCGCGCTGCTTAAACCCCTGATGCCGGACGCGCAACAGGACTTAGCCCGCCGCCATCCTGTCGCCCCTATCCTGCGGCCCCTATCCCGCCGAACGCACCAGTTCGGGCAGGCGATGTTCGGCCCAGCGATAGACCGCCGAGCGCCGTTCGAGCGCGCGCATCGCCGCGGCCGGATAGACCTCGTTCACCAGTTGGGCAAAGGTCTTGTTCCAGCTGAAGCGCTGCACCACATGGTTGCGCGCCGCCGCGCCCATGGCGCGATAATCGCCGCGCCACAGCGCCTGAACATGCTCGGCCATCGCGGCGGCATCGTCCACCGGGCCAAGTCGCCCCAGCCCCGTAGGCACGCGCGCAGGCATCGCCCCGCTGGCCACGCCCACCACGGGCAACCCGCTGGCCTGCGCCTCGATCACCGAAATGCCGAAGGTTTCATCCGCCATCGCCGAGACATAAATGTCCGAAGAAGCCAGCGCGACCGCCAGCGCATCGCGATCATCGACAAAGCCCGGCAGCGCCACGGCCATCCCGCGCGTCTCGCGAATCAGCCGGTCGCGCAGTTTGCCGTCGCCCAGCATGACCATCGCCGCGCCCATTTCAGACGGCAGACGGCGGAACATTTCGACCAGCCGATGCGCGCGCTTTTCATTGTCGATGCGCCCGGCATAGATCAGCAGCGGCCCATCGCCGGCCAGCCCCAGCTTTTCGCGGAAATGGGGATCGCGCCGCGCCGGGCTGAACTGCTCGGTATCCACGCCCAGCGAGAGCACATCGACATGATCGATGCCCCACTCTGCCAATTGTTCGCGCACGGGATCGTTGAGCGCATAGAGGCGGTCAAAAGCGCCATAGGTCTTTTGCGCATAGGCCACGCCGATCGCGCGCAGGCCATCGGCCATGCGGCGGCCGAACAATTGCTCGCCCACGCGGTGGATATGCACATTGGGAAAATCGGTATGATACCCGGCCACCAGCGCGGTTTCGGGATGGGCGCGGCGATAATTGATCGCGGTCCAAGGCAAAACCCACGGGCAGAGCGATTCGATGACATCGGGCCGGAAATGTTCGAGCACCTCGCGCACCGCGCCGGTGCGCAGGATGAAGCGGTAATTGGGGCTGCCGCGCACCTGTTCGGCGCCGACCTCGACCCAGATATGCCGCCCGCGTTCGACCACGCGATCTTCCGGTCCGGGCACGATCTGGAGCAGGCGATGCCCGGTCTGTTCAAGAATATAGCGCCGCTTTTCACGCAGATAGGTGCTGACCCCGCCGCCACCGACGGGTGCATAGGATTGGGTGAGGTCGCAAATCAACATTTCTCGGTGGGCATGACGCATGCTTATTCGACCTCAACCTATCGCGGCGCCCTGTCCGTGTCGGTCGGACACGGATGAAGGCCGCCCAATCGCGGCGAGGAATGCCCCCAGCATCGGCCTCGCACGCTTATTCACGCAAAAATCGGCCCCGTCTGCCCACCCTTTAACGGGGTTACAGACATTTGGCAAAGGAGATAAATCGCACCAAGCCAAGTAACAAATTGTCTCAAAGCGGCCGAAAGGCGCGCGCGCCGGAAATTGCCCCCTCATGCCCACGATCAACAAACACACCCGCAGCCTCTGGAAATCGCGCGAAACTCCTGCTAGTGGCCTTTTCCCATGAGCGACCAGCCCGAAACCGTCACCGTTCACACCACCCGCGTTCACTGCGATGGCGCCGAAGCGATCCGTACCGATGGCACGTTCAAGCCCTCGGCGCTGGGTCATCCGCGCGTCTATCTCGAAATCGACGAGCGTGGCTTCGTGGATTGCCCCTATTGCGACAAGCGCTTTGTGCTGGATCAGGCCCACGCTCATCATTGACGGGAACCGGCGCGGATAGGCCGCGCCTTCCCTTCAACTGGGTCATTGCACCGCGGCGGCATCGGCCTATATCAACGGCATGACCTTTTCTGCCGATCCCCGCTCGCTGCTCTATCGCCCCGGCCAGCTTGAACCCGATGAGGCCCGCGCTCTGGTGGGCCGCACCTTGGCCCAATGCGACGATGGCGAGCTATACCTGCAATTCATCGCGTCCGAGGCCTTTGGCTTTGACGACGGGCGGCTGAAAACCTGCGATTACAGCCGCGAGGCGGGCTTTGGCCTGCGCGGCGTGTCGGGCGAAATGACCGGCTTTGCCCATGCCAACGAGATTTCCGCCGCCGCCATCGCGCGCGCGGGCGAAACCCTCACCCTGCTCGACCCGGCGACCGGTCAGCGATCCGCGCCCCCGGTGCGCACCAATCGCCACCTTTATACCGATGCCTCGCCGCTCGATGGCGTGGAATTTGCCGCCAAGGTTGCGCTGCTCGAACAGATCGACGCCGCCGCCCGCGCCCGCGACCCTCGCGTGGCGCAGGTCTCGGCCTCGATTTCCGGCTCATGGTCAGTGGTGGAAATCCTGCGCGCCGATGCCGACGCCGTCACCGACATTCGCCCGCTGGTGCGTTTGAACGTCTCGATCGTGGCCGAACAGAACGGGCGGCGCGAAACGGGCAGCTTCGGGATCGGCGGGCGCTATCTCTATGACGACCTGATGAAGCCGGAAACGTGGAACCGGGCCATTGACGCCGCGCTGGCGCAGGCGTTGGTCAATCTGGAATCGGTGGCCGCGCCTGCGGGCGAAATGACCGTGCTGCTGGCGCCGGGCTGGCCGGGGGTGCTGCTGCATGAGGCGGTGGGTCACGGGCTGGAAGGCGATTTCAACCGCAAGGGCACCAGCGCTTTCTCGGGCCGTCTGGGCGAGCGGGTGGCCGCGCCCGGCGTGACCGTGGTGGACGATGGCAGCATTGCCGGGCGGCGCGGTTCGCTGAGCATCGATGATGAAGGCACGCCGACGCAGGAAAACGTGCTGATCGAGGATGGCATCCTTAAGGGCTATCTTCAGGATCGCCTCAACGCCCGCCTGATGGGGGTGGCCCCCACCGGCAACGGGCGGCGCGAGAATTACGCCCATGCGCCCATGCCGCGCATGACCAACACCTTTATGCGGGCCGGGAATGACGATCCCGCCGAATTGCTGAGTCGCGTCAAAAACGGCATTTTCGCCAAGAGCTTTGGCGGCGGGCAGGTGGACATCACCAGCGGCAAATTCGTCTTTTCCTGCACCGAGGCCTATCGCATCGAGAATGGCAAGCTGGGCGCGCCGATCAAGGGCGCGACGCTGATCGGCGACGGGCCTTCGGTGCTCACCCGCGTCACCGGCATCGGCAATGACCTCGCGCTGGACGAAGGCGTGGGCATTTGCGGCAAGGGCGGCCAGTCGGTGCCCGCAGGTGTGGGCCAACCCACCCTGCTGGTCGAAGGGCTGACGGTAGGCGGCACGGGTTGAGCCGAATCATGGACGCCCGCGCCGACTGGGCGTAGAATGGTCCATCTGAAGGGGGCGCTTCAGACCGAAGGAGAAGGCAAAATGTCTGTTCGTTCCATGCTTCGCATCGCCGCTCTGGCCGGCGGCGCATTGGCTGTCCTGGCCGCCCCGATGGTTGACGCGCGCGAGCGTCTGACCCCCGAGCAGGAGCTGGCCAAGATCGTCAAGGACCGCGTGCCGGGCAAGCCCGTCAACTGCATCAACCTGACCCAGATCCGCTCGACCACGATCATCGACAAGACCGCCATCGTCTATGACATGGGCGGCACGATTTACGTAAACCGTCCGCCCTATCCGCAATCGCTCGATGATGACGATGTGCTGATCACCCGGACATGGGGATCGCAATTGTGCAATGTCGACATCGTTCAACTGGCCACGCGCGGCGGCGGCGCGGGCATGTGGTGGCGCGGATCGGTGGGCCTTGGCGAATTCGTGCCTTACACCAAGCCCAAGGCGGCCCCTGCTCCCACCGCACCGGCCAACCCCGCAGGGTGATTCAGGGCGCGCGATGCGCCCACCAGATGACGCCCGCGACAATGGCGACGGCCAACGCCATTTTGCCGACGAACATATAAATCAGCCAGCGAGGGATGCCCCCGCTGGCTGATTTGCTTTCCGGTTCTGGCGGGGTGATGCCCACCCTCGCTTATTCCCACTCGATCGTGCCGGGCGGCTTCGACGTATAGTCATAGACCACGCGGTTGATGCCCTTGACCTCGTTGATGATCCGGGTCGCCACGCGCGACAGGAAGGCCGCGTCGAAGGGATAGATGTCGGCGGTCATGCCATCGGTGCTGGTCACGGCGCGCAGCGCGCAGACATGATCATAGGTGCGCCCGTCGCCCATCACGCCCACGGTCTTGACCGGCAGCAGCACGGCAAACGCCTGCCAGATGGCGTCATAGAGGCCCGCATTGCGGATTTCCTCAAGATAGACCGCATCGGCCTTGCGCAGGATATCGGCACGCTCGCGGCTGACCTCGCCGGGGATGCGGATGGCGAGGCCCGGCCCGGGGAACGGATGGCGGCCCACGAAAATGTCGGGCAGGCCCAGTTCGCGGCCCAGATCGCGCACTTCGTCCTTGAAGAGTTCGCGCAGCGGCTCGACCAGCTTCATGTTCATGCGCTCGGGCAGGCCGCCGACGTTGTGGTGGCTCTTGATCGTCACGCTCGGCCCGCCGGTGAAGCTGACCGATTCGATGACGTCGGGATAGAGTGTGCCTTGCGCGAGGAAGTCGGCGCCGCCGATCTTCTTGGCCTCATCCTCGAACACGTCGATGAAGGTCTTGCCGATGAACTTGCGCTTGGCTTCAGGATCGGTGACGCCCTCAAGGCCCTTCATGAACAGGGTCGAGGCATCGACATGGACCAGCGGAATGTTGAAATGGCCGCGGAACAGGCTGACCACCTGCTCGCTCTCGCCCATGCGCATCAGGCCGTGGTCAACGTAAACGCAGGTGAGCTGCTCGCCGATCGCCTCATGGATCAGCACCGCGGCCACCGCCGAATCGACGCCGCCCGACAATCCGCAGATCACCCGGCCCGAACCGACCTGCTCGCGGATTTCCGCAATCTTGGTCTTGCGGAATTCGGCCATCGTCCAATCGCCCTTGAGGCCGCAGACGTGACGCACAAAGTTCTTGAGCAGCTTGCCGCCATCGGGCGTGTGGACCACCTCGGGGTGGAACTGCATCGCATAGATGCGCTTTTCGTCATTGGCGATCACCGCAAAGGGCGCGCCCGCCGAGGAGGCCACCGGGCGGAAGCCGGGGGCCAGGCTGGTCACCTTGTCGCCGTGGCTCATCCACACCTGATGCTTTTCACCCACCGACCACAGGCCGTTAAACAGCGCGCAAGTGTCGTTGATGTCGATAAAGGCGCGGCCGAATTCGCCCGAATCGCCCAGCAGCACCTCGCCGCCCAGCTGATGCATCAGGCTTTGCTGGCCATAGCAGATGCCGAGAATAGGCAGGCCGGAATCGAGGATCACTTGCGGGATGCGCGGGCCATTGGCATCGAGCACGCTGGCGGGCGAACCCGACAGGATGATGCCTTTGGGCTGCATCCGCTCATAGGCGGCCTCGGCCATGCTGAAGGGAGCGATTTCGGAATAGACGCCCGCCTCGCGCACGCGGCGTGCGATCAGCTGGGTCACCTGGCTGCCGAAATCGACGATGAGGATGGAGTCGGAGGGCTGGACAGTCATGGCAGGCCCGTAAGGTTTACGGGGGCAAATGTCCAGATACGGCGGGACGCAGGATGGAGAAAAGCACGGAGCGGGCGATGCAAGTAACAGTTGCACAAAACGCAATCGCGCGCGCCCTCTTCGCACGTGCAAAATAAAACTTTGGTCGTATATGCCGCCTCACAGACGGCAGTCACTACGCCAAACAGCGTAGGCCGACGCCGGTATAACAACAACCCAGGAGTAAACCCATGTCGCGCAATATCGTGGCTTTTGCCGCCGCCATCAGCGTCAGCGGCCTGTTTTTCGCCGCTGTTCTGGCCTGATCGCCGGTATTAAACTTATAGCTTCCATGGTCCTCTCACCCCATGAAGCATCAAAGGGCTGCCCCACTTCGGTGAGGCAGCCCTTCGCATTTGCAGCATAGATTATGACGCGGCGCGTCAAACCGCCTGAACGGTCAAACCGTGAGTCGCACCGAAAGACGAATGTCGCGCCCGGCCAGCGGCGCGTAATCTTTCAGGAAGCTGGCCGCGCGGCGCGCATCCACATTGAACAGATTGCGCGCGCCCAGCGTAAAGGACACCCGACCGTCCTTGCCGCCCGGTTTGAACCCGAACTCGGCATTGACCAGCGTATAGGCCGCCGTCGGCGTTTCCTGCGCGGCAATGCGGTTCTGCGCCGTCACATGCTCGACCTCGCCGCGCAGATCCCAGCGCGGATCGCTCAGCGTGACGCCGCCCAGCACGCGCAGGGGCGGAATGCGCGGGGCCGGACCCACGCCCGAAATCGTCGCCTTGACCGCATCGCCCATGGCATCTGCTGCCAAACGCCAAGCGCCGATTTCCGCCAGCGTCATCGCGCCTTGCAGTTCGAAGCCGTAATAGCGCGCCGGGGCCTGACGCATCTGATAGACCGGCAGGCCATCCTCGATGGCCCCGGTAGGGTCTTCATAGATGAAATTGCCGAACCAGCTGTGATAGACCGAGGCCTCGATCGAATAGCCCTTGCCGCCGCCGCGCAGAATCGCCTCGACGCTGGTTGAGCGTTCGGTCTTCAGGCTCACATCGCCGATTTCAAACGCCTGCGTGCCTGCATGCGGCCCATTGGCAAACATTTCCTCGGCCGAGGGCGCGCGTTCGGTGCGCGACGCCGACAGGCCCAGCGTCCAGGCCGGATCAATCCGCCATGTTGCCCCGCCCGAGAAGGAAAAGGTGTCGAAGCTGCGCGATCCGCCCCAGAATTGCGGCTGGTCGGGCAATGGCATCGAACTCAGCTTGGAATGCTCGTAACGCCCGCCCGCCTCAAACTTCACCGCGCCCGCGTCAAAGCTTTGTAGCGTAAAGAGGCCCAGTTGCTGGGTGCTGTTGCGCGGGAGGAACGCCTCGTCGCCGATCACGTTGAAATCGCGCGAGACATATTGAACCCCGCTCGCCCCCTGCCAGCCACCCAGCTTGGACTGGGTGACTTCAAGACGGCCCTCGATGCCATGGTTGAAGAATCGCGTGCCGACCGAACCATCGGGCGCCAGTTCGGCATGCTGATAGGCGGCATAGCCAAAGCGGGCGGCGATCTTGTCGATCGCGCCGCCTGCGGGGCGGATTTCCGCGCGCGCGTCCCAGCGGTCCTGCTGCAACTTGATGCGCGGGCTTTCCTGCTCCTGATCGGGCGCGGTGGCCAAACGGCTGGGGACGCCATAGAGGCTGTCCTTGTGGCTGTAGGCGACGCCGATGCTGCCCTGCGCGCCGATATAGGCCAGCCCCGCGCCCGCATCCCAGCTCTTGGCCGCCGTATTGGCCAGCCGTCCGCGCGCATTGGCGTTGGCGGTGTAATCAATATCGGGATCGCCCGCGCCGCTCGCCGCCGTGGCCAGCGCCTGCGCGCGCAGCGCCGGGGTCAGCACATAGCCGCCGATCTTCATATCATCGGACACCGCCCGGCTGCCATCGGCATGGGCCACCCAGCCCCCGCCCAGCGGCACATCCACCGTGCCCGCGAGGGACTTTTCATTCGCCGCCGAACCATAGGAGGCCAGCGCGCCAATGTGGATCGGCTCCTTGGGCACCTCGGTCGGGATGCGGCGGTCGATCACATTGACCACGCCGCCCACCGCCGCCGAGCCATAGAGCAGCGCCTGCGGCCCGCGCAGCACCTCGATCCGTTCGGCCAGCAGCGGGTTGACCGCCGGGGCATGGTCGGCGCTGGTGTTCGACACGTCGATCGAGCCGATGCCGTCAACCAGCACGCGCACCCGCTCGCCCTGCATCCCGCGCAGCACCGGGCGCGAGGCGGTAGGGCCGAAGGATGTGGCCGTCACGCCCGGCGTATGGGCCAGCGTTTCGCCGATGGAGGAGCGCAGGGCCTGATCAAGATGCGCGCCTTTCAGCACCGCCACGCCCGAGAGGATATCCTGCTGGCTGCGAGGCAGCACGCCTGAGACGACGATCTCGGCGGGCGGGCCGCTGTGGATGGCGTCTTGCTCGGCCCCGGCATCATCGGCAACGGTATTGGAGGCCGCAAGCACGGGCGCAGGCGCGGCCAGCGCGGCCGCGATTGCCGCAAGTGCGCAGACGGGGGTGATGCGCGTCAGTTTCATAGGAAAAGTCGGACCCTTATTTCATATTGCAGCGCAGCTATGCCGCGCCCTCATGTCCGCCTTCCTAACAGTCCCTCAAAAATGATACAATATCACATAACGTAAAAAGCCTATATACGCCGCCATCCTGCGGCCAATCGGGAAACGGGGACGGAAACCTTCCGCCCCCAAAGCCCCGCCGCTCACTTGTTGGCGTATTCCTTCACCAATTCGTTCAGGAATTCGCGGCCCGTATAGACCGCCTTCACAATCGCGCGTTCGTTCAAGCCATGCGCACCATTGCCGTCTGGATCGCCATAAAGGCCGGGAGGACCGTAAGAGGGAATCCCCACCGCTTCGAGATAGATGCCATCGGTGGCGCCCGTCGACATCACCGGCACCAGCGGCACGCCGGGATAATATTTGGCCACCAGGCGTTCCGCCGGGCCGACGATAAAGGGCGTGAGCGGCGGCGATTTGGCCAGCGGGCCGCGATCATCGACCTGCTTTACGGTCATCTTCGGATCGGCGATCACCTTTTCCAGCGTGGCGCGCACCTCTTCGGCGGCCACGCCGGGGAAGATGCGGCAATTGACATTGGCCCCGGCCCGCTGGGGCAGCGCATTGTTGGCATGGCCGCCATCCAGCAGCGTGGCCACGCAAGTCGTCCGCAGCATCGAGTGATAGGAGCGGTCGGTGTTGAGGATCGCTTCGGCGGCCTTGGATTCGGGGCTGCCGATGGGGGCGGCGGCAATGGTCACCATCGCCTTGCCCATATCGCCGCCGCGCGCCGGGCCAGCCTTGGTGAAGAACGCCTTGGTGGTGTCATTCAGCATCAGCGGAAAATCGAAGGCGCGCAATTTGACCAGCGCGTCCGACAATTCATAGATCGCATTGTCCGGGATCGGAATCGAGGAATGGCCGCCCGGATTGGTCGCCTCGATGCGGTAATTCACCACCGTCTTTTCGCCGACATGCAGGTTCTGGACAATAACCTTGCCCTTTCCGTCGGTGCGCCCGCCGCCGCCCTCGTTCAGCGCGAATTCGGCGTCGATCAGATCGCGCTTGTTATTGGCCAGATATTGCGCGCCATTGAACGCCCAGCTCGTTTCCTCGCCGCAGGTCAGCGCCAGTTTCAGCGTCCGCTTGTTCTTGACGCCTTCCTTTTTCATCCGCGCCATCATGTCGATCCAGATGGCGTCCATCGCCTTCATGTCCGAGGTCCCGCGCCCATAAAAATAGCCGCCCTCCTCGATCAAAGTGTAAGGATCGCGGGTCCAGTCCTCGCGTTTGGCCACCACCACGTCGAGATGACCGAGCAGCAGGATGGGCTTCAAGGTCTTGGACGTGCCCGGCAGGATCACCACGATGCCGCCCTCCTTGGGATGATCGGGCACGGCAAAGCGGGTGATATCCGCATCACCATAACCGGCGGCGCGCAGATGCTTCTCCACCTTGTCGGCCAGCAGTGTGCAGGAGCCGGTGGTGATCGAACTGTCCGTCTCCACCAACTCCTTGTAGAGCGCGCGGAAGGCGGCCTGATCGGGGCGCAGGGGCGCCTCCTGAGCGGCCGCGGCGGTGGCCATAAGCCCGCCCGCCATCACCCCCGCCAGAGCCGCAACTCCGGCCAACAACTGCCTGCCATGCTTCATGGATGCCTCCTGCTTCGCCCAATCGCGATTTGGCGGTAATTCAGCAGGAAAACTCTGTGGAAGGAAGGGGCGAAAGCGCCTTTCGGTCCTGCGCCAAAATGCCTATAGGCCGTTTATGAGCACCGAAAATTCGAACAACAGTCAGCCGAGCACCGGGCAGCAGCCCAACACCAACGCCTATGGCGCAGACTCGATCAAGGTCCTCAAGGGACTGGACGCGGTGCGCAAGCGCCCCGGCATGTATATCGGCGACACCGATGATGGGTCGGGCCTGCACCACATGGTGTTCGAAGTTTCCGACAATGCCATCGACGAGGCGCTGGCCGGGCATTGCGATCTGGTGCTGATCGAGCTGAACCCGGACGGTTCGGTTTCGGTCGAAGATAACGGGCGCGGCATCCCCACCGGGCTGCACCCGGAAGAAGGCGTTTCGGCGGCCGAGGTCATCATGACCCAGCTCCACGCGGGCGGCAAGTTCGAGAACACCAGCGACGACAACGCCTACAAGGTGTCGGGCGGCCTGCACGGCGTGGGCGTTTCGGTGGTCAATGCGCTGTCGGAATGGCTCGAACTGACCATCTGGCGCGAGGGGATGGAGCATTGGATGCGCTTCCGCCATGGCGACGCGGAAAATCCGCTGATCGTCAAAGGTGATGCGCCGATCTATGAATCCGGCACCCGCAAGGGCCAGAAGAAGAACGGCACGCGTGTGACCTTCCTCGCCTCTGACGAGACGTTCAAGAACGTCACGGTCTATGACTTTGACAAGCTGGAGCATCGCTACCGCGAGCTCGCTTTCCTGAACTCTGGCGTGCGCATCCTGCTGCGCGATCTGCGCGGCGAGGAGGTGAAGGAACACGACCTCTATTACGAAGGCGGCATCGCGGCTTTCGTGCGCTATCTGGATCGCAACAAGATGGCGCTGATCCCCGAACCCATCGCCATCACGGCGGACAAGGACGGGATCGGCATCGACGTGGCGTTGCAGTGGAACGATTCCTATTACGAAAACGTCCTGTGCTTCACCAACAATATCCCCCAGCGCGACGGCGGCACGCACCTTGCCGCCTTCCGCGCCGCGCTGACGCGCACGCTCAACAATTATGCCGAGCGTTCGGGGATGCTGAAGAAGGAAAAGGTCTCGCTTTCGGGTGAGGATATGCGCGAGGGCCTGACCGCCATCGTTTCGGTCAAGCTGCCCGATCCCAAGTTCTCGTCCCAGACCAAGGACAAGCTGGTTTCCTCCGAAGTGCGTCAGCCTTTGGAAGCGCTGATGGCCGACAAGATGACGCAGTGGCTGGAGGAAAACCCGGCCCATGCCAAGTCGATCATCCAGAAGGTGATCGATGCCGCCGCCGCGCGTGAGGCCGCCAAGCGCGCCCGCGAACTGACCCGCCGCAAGGGGGTGATGGACATCGCCAGCCTGCCCGGCAAGCTGGCCGATTGTCAGGAACGCGATCCGTCCAAGTGCGAACTCTTCCTGGTCGAAGGTGACTCGGCAGGCGGATCGGCCAAGCAGGGCCGCGACCGCCATTATCAGGCGATCCTGCCTTTGAAGGGCAAGATCCTGAACGTCGAACGCGCGCGCTTTGACCGGATCATTTCGTCCAAGGAAGTCGGCACCCTCATTCAGGCGATGGGCACCGGCATCCGTGATGAATTCAATCTGGAAAAGCTGCGCTATCACAAGATCGTCATCATGACCGACGCCGACGTCGACGGCGCGCATATCCGCACGCTGCTGCTGACCTTCTTCCACCGCCAGATGCCCGACATCATCCGCGCGGGCCATCTCTTCATCGCCCAGCCGCCTTTGTATAAGGTCGCCAAGGGGCGGTCCGAGGTTTACCTCAAGGACAATGCCGCGCTCGACCGCTATCTGGTCGAGGCGGGCCTGTCCGGGCGGATGCTGGAAACCGGCACGGGCGCGCGCTCGGGCCGCGATCTGGAGGATCTGGTCGATCATGCGCTGCGCCTGCGCAATCTGATGGCCTTTGTGCCCCGCCGCTATAACCCCGCCGTGATCGAGGCGATGGCGCTGGCCGGCTCGCTCGAACATGGGCTCAGCCCCGAGGACCGCAAGGCGGCGCTCGACAAGGCCGCCGCATGGCTGGGCCGCGCCGACCGCGAGGCCAAGTGGGAAGCGATGCTGACCGAGGCGGGCCATGTCGAATTCCTGCGCCACTGGCGCGGCGTCACCGACTATCACAAGATCGAGGCCGCCTTCCTGATCAGCGCCGAGGCGCGCAAACTGGCCCGTCTGGCCGCGGAACAGGCCGAGGTTTACGCCACGCCGGCCAAGTTCAGCCGCTCCACCGCCGTGACCGCCGAACCCGAACCGACGGTCGAGGAAACCGAGGGCGAGGACGCCCCCGTCGCTGCCCGCCCGGTCGATCTGGACGGCTCGATCACCCGCCCCTCGCAATTGCTCGAAGCGGTGCTGGCCACCGGGCGAAAGGGCCTCTCGATCCAGCGCTACAAAGGCCTTGGCGAGATGAACGCGGAACAGCTCTGGGAAACCACCCTCGACCCCAACAACCGCGCCCTGCTGCAGGTCAAGGTCGAGGACGCCGACGTGACCGACGAAATCTTCACCCGCCTGATGGGCGATATCGTCGAGCCGCGCCGCGAATTCATTCAGGAAAACGCTTTGAACGTGGCCAATCTCGATGTCTGACGCAGAAAACCCCAAACCCGACTTTACCCACGCGGAGGCCTATATGCCCAGCGAAAGCAACCGCGCCACCGTCGACAATATCCCGTGGGAGCAACCCGCGACGATGATCGACCTCGAAGGCCGCGTGCCGGTGATCGCCCATGTGCGTGAATGCGTGGTGCATTTCACGCTCTACAAACCCCATGCGCGCCAAAACGCCCGCCTGCTGCTGACCGCGCCGGTGCATCGCGCCGGGCGCATCACGCGGACATGGCTGCTGGAGCCGGCCGAGTTGGAAGCTTTGGCCGAGAGGTTGAAGCGGGAGACGAATTGATCGGGGTTTTGGGGGTTTGCCTCCGGCGGGCAAAGGGTCTCGACCCTTTGCAATCCCCATACTGTCTTCGTTGCGTTACGGGTCCGACCTCAAGTGTCGGACGCAAGGATTGAAATGGAAAGCCTGCGGCGCCGATCAGCGCAACATGGCGCCGCAGGCTTTATAAACAAACCCACTCCCCTGCCCTCATCGCGCCACCCATTAACGGGATTGCAAAGGGCCCCCGCCCTTTGCCCGCCGGAGGCATAGGCCCCTCCGCAAACCTCACCCCTTGGTGAAATCAAACCGTATCCGCACCCAAGTTCCAACCTGCGGCTTGCCATCGATGCGCGGCGGCCAGACAAGGAACTGCCACGAGGCCCTGCGCAACCCGCGTGCAAGGCCGGAGCCGAGCGGATATTCGTCAAGCTCCTGACAATTCTCGACATGGAAATGGTCGATGGTCTGACAGGCGATGGTGGCCCAGGCTCCGGGCGGCGCGTTGGCCCCGGAGAGGAAGGGGCGCAGCTCAGCATCGCTTGGTTCGCGATACCATTGCGCGGCATAGAGGTGGACGCCCTTGGGCCCTTCGCCCGGCCCGGTGGCGGCGGCGCGGGCGGCGGCGGCATTGGCGGCGGCCACGGCTTCGCTGCGGCGGCCGATGGCGCCGATGTCCGATGCCGCAAAGTCATCGTGGCTCAACTTGATATAGTTGGGCGGCGGGGGCGTGGTGGGCGTCGGCTCGGGCGGAGCGGGCACCGGGGTCTTGGGCGGTTCGGCCATTTTGGCCACTTTGGGCGATGATACCTGCTGCTGCGCCTTGGCTTGGGCTTGCTGCTTGCCATCGTCCATCTGGATCGACACCAGACGCGGTTCCCCCGGCTGCTTGTTCGCCCCGGCCAGTCCAAGGCTGAGCAGGGCGGCGATGAACAGCGCCATGATCGCCGCCGACAGGCCAATAGCCGTCGCACGACTGCGCAACCGCGATTGCTGGGCAAAGGAAGGCAGGGCGGCGATGGTCGGACTTTCGGAGCAGGATTCGGGTCGGGGCGCTGTTTCTATGCTTGGAGAAAGCTGTATCCCAGATTTACGAAACCGGCGCAGGGGGTGCAAATCCGGCCCCATCGGGCCATTCGCGCCCGGCCAGCCCCAGCACCTTGAACAAGACGCCCATTTGATCGGGCGCGGTCAGCCGGTGATAGGCCGCTTGGGTCTCATCGGGCGCAACCTTGGCCAATGCCGCGGCGCGCTCGGCCATGCCCAGCGCCATCAGCCACCCGCCCTGCCCGGCGATGCCCATCACGCGCGCGCCTTGCGCCTGCGCCACCTGCGCGGCGGTGACGAAATCGACCAGACAGGTCAGATCCGCCTCGCCGGGCGCCTCAAACGGATCGACATGGGCATGGGCGCGCAGGGCCTGAAAGGTCGAGCCCATCTGCCTTGGCGCATAGCCATAGTCGATGATCAGCGCCGCGCCGCCTTGCGCGACCAGCCTGGCGCCGATTTCGCCCATCACCGCAGCGGCGGCGGGGCAGGTTTCAACGATCGCCCCCGCCTCGGCCTCGCGCCACGGGGCGGGCACAGCATGGTCCATCGGCAATCCGCCCGCCACGGGTACAAAGCGATCCCCATCCAGCCCGACCATCCGCTCGCGCCAGCCTTGCGGCGTTTTGGCCAATTGGCGCACCGGCAAGGCATCAAGAAATTCATTGGCCACGAGGAGGATCGGCGCGTCCTCCGGCAGGGTCGAGAGGTCCTCATGCCACACCGCCTGCGGAAAGGCCTCCGCCTGCATCCGGCGCAAGGCGGGCGAGCCTTCGATGAAATGCACCTCCGGCATCAGGCCAAACCGCGAGGCCACACGCAAGGCATCGCGCGCCAGCGTGCCGCGTCCCGGCCCCGGCTCGGCATAGATTACGCGCGCGGGGGATCCGGCCCGGCGCCAAACATCCGTAATCCACACGCCCACCATCTCGCCAAACATCTGGCTGATTTCGGGCGCGGTGATGAAATCGCCGCCCGCGCCCAGCGGATCGCGGGTGGAATAATAATGGGCATTGGCCTGCGCCATATAGAGCGCGAGCGGGATCGGCCCCTGCATCGCGATCAGGCGGCGCAGACTCTCCGACAGATCAGCCATCGGCGCCCGACCGCACCGGCACCCGCGCCCCCAGCATCGGCCGCGTCAACGAACGGACGATCAGGAACAGGCCCAGGAGGATCATCGGCACGGTCAGCCATTGCCCCATCGACATATGCGTGCGGGCGGCAAATTCCTGCAATTGCTGATCGGGCTCGCGGAAAAATTCGACAATGAAGCGCGCCAGACCATAGCCCAGCGAGAAGGTGCCCATCAGCATCCCCGGCCGCCAGCGCGCCCGCGTCCGCCAGAACAGCGCGAACAGCACCGCCCCCAGCACCATTCCCTCAAGCCCCGCCTCGTAAAGCTGGCTGGGATGGCGGGCGAAATTGCCGGCCGCCTCGTCGGGAAAGACCATCGCCCAGGGCACGTCCGGCCCGGCCACCCGGCCCCACAATTCGCCATTGATGAAATTGGCAATGCGCCCGAAAAACAGACCCACCGGCGCGCAGGGCGCGACATAATCCATCACCCGAATAAACGACAGGCCGCCCGCCCGGCACACGCCCCAGACCGCCACCAGCACGCCGATCAGCCCGCCATGAAAGCTCATGCCGCCCTCCCACAGGCGCAGCATCTTCAAAGGCTCGGTATAGAGCGTGTGGTCGTAGAATGTGGCATAGCCCAGACGCCCGCCAAGAATGATGCCCAGCGTGCACCAGAAGAACAGGTCATCGACATGGCGCTGCGCCAGCGGGCTGCCCGGTTGGCGGATCATCCGCGTCATGTGCCAATAGCCGAAGACAATGCCCGCCAGATAGGCCAGCGAATAGAAGCGCAGGGTGAAGAAGCCCAGGCTGATGCCCTTTTTCAGCCCCAGATCGGCCCAGAAGATCGGCTGCTTCACCGCACTGGCCCCGGCGGACAGGAAATCGGCTAATGGCAGCGAGGCATGAACAAGGTCGCTCAACATGGGAAAAGGGATCCGTGGCTGGGGCAAAAGCCCATTTTTTCCTAATGAGCCGCGCGATACAACAAGCCGGTGACAGAAGTCACCTTTTTCTGCGTCAAACCTCTGGCGCGGCGATGGCTCCACGGGGTAGAGTGATAAGTGTCGCTTAAGTAGAGATGTTTAGACTTGGCCCGCCAGCCTCCAGTTGAAAGCCCCCGATGAACGCCATTCGCATTCCCAACCAACGCGCGGTGATCGACCGCCGCGCTTTGACCATCGCCATTGCCGATGCGATGGATGCGGCGGGCAACAAGGCCAATGTGGCGCGCCAGTCGATCGTCGAACTGTTGCGACGGGCGCTGGCCGACGGGCGCGAGGAAATCAACCGCCGGTTGATGGAGCGCCCCGGCGCGGGCCATGATTGCGCCGAGGCGCAGGCTTTCCTGACCGACCAGTTGCTGCGCGTCATCCACGATCATGTGATTTCCGACGTCTATCCGGCGGTCAACCGCAGCACGGGCGAGCGGCTGACGATCATGGCCGTGGGCGGCTATGGCCGGGGCGAAATGGCGCCCCATTCCGATGTCGATGTGGCCTTCATCACGCCCTCCAAGCAGACCCACTGGTGCGAGCAGGTGATCGAGGCCATGCTCTATTTCCTGTGGGATCTGGGGCTGAAGGTCGGCCATTCCAGCCGCAGCCTTGACGATACGGTCCGCATGGCCAAATCGGACATCACGATCTGCACCGCCCTGCTCGAAGGGCGCTATGTCTGGGGCGATCAGGCGCTGTTCGACGAATCGCGCCGCCGGTTTTTCGCCGAGGTGGTCGAGGGCAGCGAGCGCAATTTCGTCACCGAAAAACTGGCCGAGCGCAATGAGCGGCACAAGAGACTGGGCGACAGCCGCTATGTGGTTGAACCCAATGTGAAAGAGGGCAAGGGGGGGCTGCGCGATCTGCACACGCTCTATTGGATCGGCAAATATCTGCACAAGGTGCGCAGCCCCGCCGAACTGGTCGATGTGGGATTGCTGACGCAGGACGAATACCGCGCCTTCCGCCGCGCCGAGAGCTTTTTCTGGGCGGTGCGCTGCCATCTCCACACGATCACCAACCGCGCCGAGGACCGGCTGACCTTCGACCTGCAACGACAGGTGGCCCAGCGCATGGCCTTTGCCGACCGGCCCGGAAAGAGCGCGGTCGAACGCTTCATGCAGTACTTCTTCCTTCAGGCCAAACAGGTCGGCAGCCTGACCGGCGTGTTTCTGGCACAATTGGAGGAGCAGACCGAGAAGAAGAAGCGCAAGGGCTTCCTCGCCTCGCTGCGCGGGCGCACGCGCACGGTCAAGGGATACAAAGTTTCCCATGGCCGCATCGCCGCGCCGTCGGACGACTGGTTCGAGGCCGATCCGGTGCGGCTGCTCGAAATCTTCACGATTGCGGATGCGGAAAGTTTCGAGATCCACCCCGAAACCATGCGCCAGATCGCCCGCGACGCAAAAATGATCGACGCCGAGGTGCGCAAGAACCCGCGCGCCAATGAGCTGTTCATGGAATTGCTGACCAGCCGCCATGATCCCGAAACGGTGCTGCGCTGGCTGAACGAGGCGGGTGTGTTTGGCCGCTTCATCCCCGACTTCGGGCGCGTGAATGCCCAGATGCAGTTCGATATGTATCACCATTATACGGTGGATGAACATACGATCCGCGCCATCGGCCTGCTGGCCCGCATCGAGAAGGGCGAACTGGCCGAAGATCACCCGCTGGCCACCGGGATTATCGGCAAGGTGCATCACCGCCGCGCGCTCTATGCCAGCGTGCTGATGCATGACATCGCCAAGGGGCGCGGGGGCGACCACTCCGTGCTGGGCGCGGAAATCGCGCTGCGCCTGTGCCCGCGTCTGGGCATGACCAGCGAGGAGACCGAACTGGTGAGTTGGCTGGTGCGCCAACATCTGTTGATGAGCGCGACCGCGATGAAGCGCGATCTGGCCGACTGGAAAACCATCACCGATTTCGTCGCCGTGGTGCAATCGCTCGAACGGCTGCGGCAATTGACGCTGCTGACCATTGTGGACATCCGCGCGGTGGGGCCGGGCGTGTGGAACGGGTGGAAGCGCCAGCTCCTGACCGAGCTGTTTTCCAGCGCCGAGGAGCGCCTGCGCCTTGGCCATGTCGAACGCCACCGCGCCGAACGCATCGCGGCCAAGCAAAAGGCGGTAACCGAACGCATGGGCGAGCAAGGCTCGCTGGTCGCGCGCTATGGCAAGCAGTTCACCGATGCCTACTGGATCGCCGAACCCGAGGATGTGATCGCCAGCAATCTTGTGCAGTTGCACGAGGCCAAGGGCGCGCCCCTGACCATCACCACCAGCTATGACGAAACCCGCGCGGCCACGCTGGTCATGGTCATCGCCTCGGACCACCCCGGCCTGTTCTATCGCATCGCGGGCGGCATCCATCTGGCTGGCGGCAACATTATCGACGCGCGCATCCACACCACGCGCAGCGGCACGGCGGTCGACAATTTCCTGGTGCAGGACCCGCTGGGCCGCCCGTTTTCGGAAAGCTCGCAACTGGAGCGGCTGCAAAAAGCCATCGGCGACGCGCTGGCCAACCGGGTCAAGCTCTTGCCGCAACTGGTGGCCCGGCCCCTGCCCCGCCCGCGTCAGGAAGCCTTTGAAGTGCGCCCCCGCGTCGAATTCGACAATGACGCCTCGAACCGCTTCACCGTGGTCGAAATCTCGGCCCGCGACCGGCCCGCGCTGCTCAACCGACTGGCGCGCGCGCTCTTCGAATCCCGCCTGATCGTCCATTCCGCCCATGTCGCCACCTATGGCGAACGCGCGGTGGACACCTTCTATGTCACCGACCTGTTCGGCGGAAAGGTCGATGGCGGCAGTCGACAGAAGTCGGTCGAAAAGCGCTTGCTGGAGGCGGCAAGTGAAGAGGTGGCCGAGGTGGTGGCTTAAGGCGTTTTGCTTAAGGTGATGCCTCCGGCGGGTTAAGGGCGGGGGCCCTTAACAATCCCGATACTGTCGGCGTGGTGCCAGAGGTTCGGCCTTGGGTTCAGGGCGCGATGGTGGAATTTCAGAGCCTGCGGCGCTTTTGGCGATGCGTTTGCCGCGCCGCAGGCTTTAATATGATTGCCTACGGCGCAGCCATCTAACGCAAAACCCCATTAACGGGATTGCAAAGGGACGAGTCCCTTTGCCCGCCGGAGGCAAAAACCTTCCCGAAATTACCCCTTCAACCGCGCCACCACCTCATCCCGCCCGATCAAAGGCAAGAGCGCCCCCATATCCGGCCCATGCTCCATGCCGGTGATGGCCAGACGCAGCGGCAGGAACAGCGCCTTACCCTTGCGCCCGGTGGCCTCCTTCAACGCCCCGGTCAGCGCGGCCCATGGCGCATCGGCCCAGTCGAGCGTGGCCGCCACCCCGGCCGCCTGAGACAGGAACGCGCGGGCCTCATCATCCTGCTCCGGCGCGTTGATCGGCCCCTTGATCACAGCCCACCAATCGGCGGCTTCGACCACGGTGTTGAGGTTGGGGCGGATCGCTTCCCATGCTTCCTCGCCCATACCCTCCGGCAGGCGGTCGGCCACGCGGGCATAGGGCATGCGGTGGATGATCTGGGCGTTGAGTCGGGCCAGTTCGGCCTCGTCAAAGCGGGCGGGCGCGCGGCCAAAGCGCGAGAGGTCAAAGGCTGCGCACAATTCCTCGACCGAGAGCGCGGCATCGACCGGATCGCTCGTGCCAAGACGGGCCAGCAGGCTGATGATGGCTTCCGGCTCGATACCGGATTCGCGCAATTCGGCCACGCCCAGCGACCCCAAGCGCTTGGAAAGCTTGCCCTCGGTCCCGGTCAGCAGCGCGCTATGGGCAAAGGCGGGCACCGGCGCGCCAAGGGCGGTGAACATCTGCACCTGCGTGGCGGTGTTCGACACGTGGTCCTCGCCGCGCAGGATCTGCGTCACGCCCATGTCGATATCGTCGATCACCGAGGGCAGCATGTAGAGCCAAGACCCATCGGCGCGGCGGATGACCGGATCGGACATGGTGGCGGGGTCGAAATGCTGCGGGCCGCGCACGCCGTCTTCCCACGTGATCGCCTCGTCGCGGTCCAGCAGGAAACGCCAGTGGGGCGCTTCGCCCGCTGCCGCTTTGGCCTCATGGTCCGCCTCGGTCAGAGCCAGTGCGCCACGGTCGTAAATCGGCGGAAGGCCACGCGAAAGCAGCACCTTGCGCTTAAGATCAAGCTCCTGCGCCGTTTCATAGCAGCGATAGACCCGCCCGCCCTCAACCAGCTTGGCAAATTCGCGCTCATACAGGGCAAAGCGCGCCGACTGCCGCTCCTCGCCCTCGTAATTCAGCCCCAGCCAGGCCAGATCGGCGCGAATGCCATCCACATAATCCTCGCGGCTGCGCGCGGCATCGGTGTCATCAATGCGCAGCAGAAACTTGCCCCCGCTCCTTTGTGCCAGCATCCAGTTATGCAGCGCGGTGCGGATATTGCCGATGTGGAGCATACCGGTGGGGCTGGGGGCGAAGCGGGTGATTGTGGTCATGGGGGGGCTATAATCGGGATAGGGGGGGGAGGAAAGAGAGAGATGCCTCCGGCGGGCAAAGGGCGGGGGCCCTTTGCAATCCCGTTAATGTCGGCGTGGCGTTATGAATTCTGCCTGGACTGTCGGGCGCAATGGTGGAATTTGAAGGCCTGCGGCGCTTTTGGCGCAAGTTTGCCGCGCCGCAGGCTTTATAAACCCATGCCCAATAAAGCGTCGCAGCAGACCTGCCACAACCCTATTAACGGGATTGCAAAGGGCCCCCGCCCTTTGCCCGCCGGAGGCATCCGAAACTAAAAATCAAGCCGTCCGAAACGCCTGCGTAATGGGATAACGCCGATCCCGCCCGAAATTGCGCGACCCCAGCTTGACCCCCGGAGGCGCCTGCCGCCGCTTGTACTCGGCCAGATGGAGCAGGCGCTCGATCCGGCTGACGGTGGCCCGGTCAAAGCCCTCGCTCACCAGTTGCTCGACCGATTTTTCATGCTCGACCAGACCGAGCAGGATCGCGTCCAGCACGTCATAGGGCGGCAGCGAGTCCGAATCCTTCTGGTCCGGGCGCAATTCGGCGCTGGGCGGCTTGGAGATGATATTGTCGGGCATCACCGGTCCATCGGGACCAAGGGCGATGCGCGGACGATGCTTGTTGCGCCATTTCGACAGCGCAAACACCGTCATTTTATAGGCGTCTTTCAGCGGGTTATAGCCACCGTTCATGTCGCCATAGATCGTGGCGTAACCCACGCTCATCTCGCTCTTGTTGCCGGTGGTGACCAGCATTGGGCCGAACTTGTTCGACAGCGCCATCAGCGTTACGCCCCGGATGCGGCTCTGGATATTCTCCTCGGTCAGATCCGGCGCGCGGCCCGCAAAGGGGCTGCTCAGCATCTCGTCAAACGCCTTGACCGCCGGGACGATCGGCACCGTATCATATTTCACGCCCAGCATATGCGCGCATTGGGTGGCGTCCACCAGGCTCTCGGTGCTGGTATAGCGGCTGGGCAGCATCACGCACCACACCCGGTCCGCGCCCAAAGCATCGACCGCAATCGCCGCGCAGAGCGCCGAATCGATGCCGCCCGACAGGCCCAGCACCACGCCCGGAAACCGGTTGCGGTTCACATAATCGCGCAGCGCCAGCACCATCGCGCAATAGATATCCTCGGGATGCTCGGCCTGCGGCTCGATCTCGCCCCGGTCGCAGCGCCATCCCTTTGCGGTCTTCGTCCAGCGGGCCAGAACCTCCTGCTCCTC
Organism: Novosphingobium sp. KACC 22771; assembly: GCF_028736195.1. Lineage (GTDB taxonomy): Bacteria > Pseudomonadota > Alphaproteobacteria > Sphingomonadales > Sphingomonadaceae > Novosphingobium. Next base: position 137,470 of record NZ_CP117881.1, read on the forward strand.
CCAGTCCTTCATCTGAACCGCAAGGCTGCCATCGCCGTTGACCACGAAACTGGCCCCGTCGAACACCAGTTCGTCCTGTCCGCCCACGCGGTTGAGATAGGCCAGCGGCACCCCCGCCGCCGAGGCGCGACGCTTGGCCACGCCGTCGATGCGCAGCGTGTCCTTGTCGATCTCATAGGGGCTGCCATTGGGGCACAGGAAGATCTCCGCCCCGAAATCGGCCAGATGACGGCAGACATTGGGGTGCCAGATATCCTCGCAAATCGGCACGCCAATCATGGTGCCGCGAAAGATGATCGGCTCGGGCAAAGGGCCGGGCTGGAACAGCCGCATCTCGTCAAACGTGCCGTAATTGGGCAGCTCGTGCTTGAAACGGATCGCCGCCACCTTGCCCTGGTCCAGCAAGGCCACGCCATTATGCAGCGCCCCATCGGCCACGAACACGCTGCCCACCAGCATCGCCGGGCCGCCTGCCGCAGTAGTTTCGGCCATCTTCTGCAACTCGGCCGTGGCGCGCTCGACCAGGCTGGGTTTGAGCACCAGATCCTCGGGCGGATAGCCGACCAACTGCAATTCCGGGAAAGCGATCAGATCCGCCCCCGCCTCTTTCGCACGGTCGCGCGCGGCCAGCATGCCTGCGGCATTGCCGGCCAAATCGCCAACGGACTGGTTCAACTGGGCGAGGGTGATTTTCAACGTATCGGGCATGGGGGCAGGTTTAGGAGCGGTTGGCGCGAATGGGAAGGGTGCAAGAGGGTTTTGTTTGATGCCTCCGGCGGGTTGAGGGCGGGGTGATGGATGCCTCCGGCGGGCAAAGGGTCTCGACCCTTTGCAATCCCATTACTGTCTTCGTGGCGTTTTGAACGCGGCGTTGCGCGTGATGGCGGCGTTTGGATAATAAAGCCTGCGGCGCCTTTAGCGTGAGTTCGTCGCGCCGCAGGCTTGAAAACGACAGCCTATAACCTCGCGTCGCGAACCCGAGCGCAACCCCATTATCGGGATTGTTAAGGGCCCCCGCCCTTAACCCGCCGGAGGCAAAACCCTAGCCCTCCCCCAAACAAAAAACCCCGCCGGATCGCTCCAGGGGGGTCTTTCTGTGTTTTCAGCCCGGCAAAGGCGAGAGGATTATTCCTCGCCCTTGTTCAGGTAATCACCGGCATCGGCGTCGAGGCCGTGGGTTTCCCCTTCCATCGGCGCCAGCGGATCGACCAGACCAGCGGCCTCAGGCCCCTGAGCCAGCTCGGCTGCATGCTCTTCGGCCGCGGTTGCCGGAGCGATCAGGTGCTCCTGCAGCTTGCGATACGAGGCGCGCAGCGCAGCATCGCGGCTGGAGGCGGCCACGCGGATACGGTTCATGCCCGCGCCGGTACCGGCGGGGATGAGACGACCCACGATGACGTTTTCCTTCAGACCGATCAGGCTGTCCTTCTTGCCTTCGACCGCCGCCTGCGTGAGCACGCGGGTGGTTTCCTGGAAGGACGCGGCCGAGATGAACGAACGCGTCTGGAGCGAAGCCTTGGTGATGCCCAGCAGCACCGGCTTGCCTTCGGCGGGACGCTGGCCTTCGGTCAGCTTGCCGTTGGTTTCCAGCATTTCTTCCAGATCGACCTGCTCGCCCGGCAGCAGCGTGGTGTCGCCACCAAACGTGATTTCAACCTTTTGCAGCATCTGGCGAACGATCACCTCGATGTGCTTGTCGTTGATCTTCACGCCCTGCAAGCGATAGACTTCCTGAATTTCCGCGACGAGATATTCGGCCAGAGCCTCGATCCCCATCACTTCCAGAATGTCATGCGGGTTGGGCGAGCCCGAGATCAGGTTATCGCCCTTCTTGACCCAGTCGCCTTCCTGAACGTCGATCACCTTGCTCTTGGGGATCAGGTATTCGACGGGCTCGCCTTCCTGCGGCACAATGGCGATCTTGCGCTTCGCCTTGTAATCGCGGACAAATTCAATGCGGCCGGCGATCTTGGCGATCACCGCATTGTCCTTGGGAATGCGCGCTTCGAACAGTTCAGCAACGCGCGGCAGACCACCGGTGATGTCGCGGGTCTTGGCGGCTTCGCGCGAGGCACGGGCGATAACGTCGCCCGATTCCACGAACTGGCCATCCTCGACCGAAAGCGTCGTGCCCGGCGCCAGCATATAGCGTGCCGCCTCGCCCGAACCTTCGTCCAGCAGGGTCAGACGGGGACGCAGGTCCTCCTTCTTGCCACGGCTGGTCGAGCGGTTTTCGGTGATGATGCGCTGGGTCATACCCGTTGCTTCGTCCACCTGCTCGGTCAACGTGCGGCCGTCGATCAGGTCCTGATACTTCACGCTGCCCGACTTTTCGGTGATGATCGGCGTGGTGAACGGATCCCATTCGGCCAGACGTTCGCCCTGCTTCACGCTCGCGCCGCTCTTGTGGAGCAGATGCGTACCGTAAGGCACACGGTGCATGGCGCGCTCGCGGCCATCGGTGTCGATCAGCGCGATTTCGCCATTGCGGGCCAGCGAGAGCAGACGCCCGCGCTTGTCCACGATGGTCGGGATGTCGCGATATTCGACGTGACCGTCGCACAGCGCTTCCAGGTTCGACTGTTCGTTCACCTGCGCCGCGCCACCGATGTGGAACGTACGCATGGTCAGCTGCGTGCCGGGTTCACCGATCGACTGGGCAGCGATAACGCCGACCGCTTCACCGATGTTGACCGGCGTACCGCGTGCAAGGTCGCGGCCATAGCAGGTGCCGCAAACGCCCTGGGTCGCCTCGCAGACCAGCGGCGAGCGGATGCGTGCCGACTGGATGCCATGCGATTCGATCAGCGCCACCGCCGGTTCGTCCAGCAGCGTGCCCTTGGCAACGATGACCGAGCCATCCTTGGCAAGGATGTCATCGGCCAGCGTACGGCCCAGAATGCGCTCGCCCAGCGAGGCAATGGTGCTGCCGCCCTGAACGATCGCGCGCATTTCCAGAGCGCGTTCGGTGCCGCAGTCATTGATGATGACCACGCAGTCCTGCGAAACGTCGACCAGACGGCGGGTCAGGTAACCCGAGTTCGCCGTCTTGAGCGCGGTATCGGCCAGACCCTTACGAGCGCCGTGGGTCGAGTTGAAGTATTCAAGAACGGTCAGACCTTCCTTGAAGTTCGAGATGATCGGCGTTTCGATGATCTCGCCCGACGGCTTGGCCATCAGACCGCGCATACCGGCCAGCTGCTTCATCTGGGTTGGCGAACCACGCGCGCCAGAGTGGCTCATCATGTAGATCGCGTTGATCGGCTTTTGACGGCCGGTTTCCGCATCCACGGGGCTGGACTTCAGCTCTTCCATCATGGCCGCGGCCACCTGGTCGCCGCAACGGCTCCAAGCGTCGATGACCTTGTTGTACTTTTCCTGCTGCGTGATCAGACCGTCCTGATACTGCTGCTCATAGTCGGCCACCAGTTCCTTGGTCTCGGCCACCAGCGCATCCTTCGAATCCGGGATGATCATGTCATCCTTGCCGAAGGAGATGCCCGCCTTGAACGCGTGGCGGAAGCCAAGGCTCATGATGGCGTCGGCAAACAGCACCGTGTCCTTCTGGCCGGTGTGACGATAGACCTCGTCGATCACGTCGCCCACGTCCTTCTTGGTCAGCAGACGGTTGACGACGTCGAAGGGCACCTTGTGGCTCTTGGGCAGGCATTCACCGATCAGCATGCGGCCCGGAGTCGTTTCGAAACGCTTCAGGTAGGTCTTGCCGTTTTCGTCGGTCTGCGGAACGCGGGCGATGACCTTGGAGTGCAGCGTGACGGCCTTGGCCTCCAGCGCCTGATGCACTTCGGCCATGTCGGCCAGCAGCATGCCCTCGCCCGGCTCGCCTGCGCGGTCCATCGAGAGGTAATAGATGCCCAGCACCATGTCCTGCGAAGGCACGATGATCGGCTTGCCGTTGGCGGGGCTGAGGATGTTGTTGGTCGACATCATCAGCACGCGCGCTTCCAGCTGGGCCTCAAGGCTCAGCGGAACGTGAACGGCCATCTGGTCACCGTCAAAGTCGGCGTTGAAGGCCGAGCAGACCAGCGGGTGAAGCTGGATCGCCTTGCCCTCGATCAGCACGGGTTCAAACGCCTGAATGCCCAGACGGTGCAGCGTGGGCGCACGGTTGAGCATGACGGGGTGTTCGCGGATCACTTCGTCCAGGATGTCCCAGACTTCCTTGCGCTCCTTTTCCACCCACTTCTTGGCCTGCTTCAGGGTCATCGACAGACCCTTGGCATCCAGACGCGCGTAGATGAACGGCTTGAACAGTTCGAGCGCCATCTTCTTGGGCAGGCCGCACTGATGCAGCTTGAGTTCGGGACCCGTCACGATGACCGAACGGCCCGAATAGTCGACGCGCTTACCCAGCAGGTTCTGACGGAAGCGGCCCTGCTTGCCCTTAAGCATGTCGGACAGCGACTTCAAGGGACGCTTGTTGGCACCCGTGATGACGCGGCCGCGGCGGCCGTTGTCGAACAGGGCGTCAACGGCTTCCTGCAACATGCGCTTTTCGTTGCGCACGATGATGTCGGGCGCGCGCAGTTCGATCAGACGCTTCAGACGGTTGTTACGGTTGATGACGCGACGATAGAGGTCGTTCAAGTCCGAGGTGGCAAAGCGGCCACCGTCCAGCGGCACCAGCGGGCGCAGATCTGGGGGGATCACGGGCACAACGTCGAGGATCATCCATTCGGGACGGTTGCCCGAATCGATGAAGGATTCGACAACCTTCAGGCGCTTGATGATCTTCTTGGGCTTCAGCTCCGACTTCGTCTCGGCCAGTTCCTTGAGAAGGTCTTCCTTCTCCTGAACCATGTCGAGGCTCATCAGCATGTGCTTGACCGCCTCGGCGCCGATCCCGGCGCTGAATGCGTCTTCGCCATACTCGTCCTGATAGTCGAGCAGTTCGTCTTCGGTCAGCAACTGGTACTTTTCAAGCGGGGTCAGGCCCGGCTCGATCACCACATAGCTTTCGAAGTACAGGATGCGCTCCAGCTGCTTCAACTGCATGTCCAGCAGCAGGCCGATGCGCGAAGGCAGCGACTTGAGGAACCAGATGTGCGCAACCGGGGCGGCCAGTTCGATATGGCCCATGCGCTCGCGGCGCACCTTGGTCACGGTCACTTCGACGCCGCACTTTTCGCAGACGACGCCCTTGTACTTCATGCGCTTGTACTTACCGCAAAGGCACTCATAGTCCTTCACGGGGCCAAAGATGCGCGCACAAAACAGGCCGTCACGCTCGGGCTTGAACGTGCGATAGTTGATCGTCTCGGGCTTCTTGATCTCGCCAAAGGACCAGCTGCGAATGCGCTCGGGGGAAGCGAGACCGATCTGGATCTGATCGAAGGTCTCGGTCTTCGCCATCTGGTTGGTAAACTTGGTCAGGTCGTTCATATTTTCGTCCCTCTAGGGGTGAAATTCAGTTCTGGCGTACAGGGCGGGTCCACTTGCCACCGCCCCATACGAAGAGTGCCGCAGCAGGTATGCCCCAAGCCAATCCGACGATCATCTCATGGCTCAATTGCCACCCATGATGCTCAACAGCGGCTTGAATGCGATCCCATGCCTCAAGTGAAACGAACACCAACACCACCGTATGCAGGGCATCGAACATTCGCCACCGAGGCATGGGGAACCTCCCTTACTCCGCCGCCTCGGCCAGATCGTCGCCATCCTCGTCGGTCAACGAGGAGAGCTCCACATTCAGGCCCAGCGAGCGCATTTCCTTGACGAGCACGTTGAAGCTCTCCGGAATGCCCGCCTCGAACGTGTCGTCGCCCTTGACGATGGCTTCATACACCTTGGTGCGGCCCACCACGTCGTCCGACTTGACGGTGAGCATTTCCTGAAGCGTATACGCCGCGCCATAGGCCTGCAGCGCCCACACTTCCATTTCACCAAAGCGCTGACCACCGAACTGCGCCTTACCGCCCAGCGGCTGCTGGGTGACGAGGCTGTAGGGCCCGATCGAACGTGCGTGGATCTTGTCGTCGACCAGGTGGTGGAGCTTCAGAACATACTTCATGCCCACGGTGACCTTACGGTCGAAGGCATCGCCCGTGCGGCCGTCGAACAGGGTCACCTGACCCGATTCGTCCAGACCCGCCTTGCGCAGCATGTCGGTCACATCCTTTTCCACCGCGCCGTCGAACACCGGCGAGCCCATCGGCACGCCGTTGCGCACGCTCTGGGCCAGCTCGAGGATTTCCAGATCGCTGCGGTCATCCAGATCGGCGGTGTAATTGTCGCCGTAGATGTCCTTGAGCAGTTCACGCACCGCTTCGGGGGGCTGCCCCGCCTGCGGGTTCGGATTGGCCTCGCGCCAGGCGTCGAGCGCCGCACCCACCTTGCGACCTAGGCCGCGCGCGGCCCAGCCCAGATGGGTTTCGAAGATCTGACCCACGTTCATGCGCGAAGGCACACCCAGCGGGTTCAGCACGAAGTCGACCGGCGTGCCGTCTTCCAGGAAGGGCATGTCTTCCTGCGGCAGGATGCGGCTGATGATGCCCTTGTTGCCGTGACGGCCGGCCATCTTGTCGCCCGGCTGCAGCTTGCGCTTCACAGCCACGAAGACCTTGACCATCTTGAGCACGCCCGGAGCCAGCTCGTCGCCGCGCTCCAGCTTTTCCTTGCGGTCCTCGAACTTCTCGACGATCGCCTTGATGGCCGTGTCATACTGCGCCTTGGTCGCTTCCAGCTGCTGCTGGCGCGCATCATCGGCCACGGCGAACTTCCACCATTCGTAGCGCTCGACCTCGGCCAGCACTTCCTCGGTGATCTCAATGCCCTTCTTCAGCCCCTTGGGAGCAGCCGCGGCCACCTGACCGATCAGCATGTCTTTGAGGCGGTTGAAGGTGGCGCGGTTCAGAATCGCGCGCTCGTCCTCACGGTCCTTGGCGAGGCGTTCGATTTCCTCGTTCTGGATCGCGCGGGTACGGTCGTCGATTTCGATACCGTGACGGTTGAAGACGCGCACGTCGACAATGGTCCCTGCAACGCCCGGCGGCAGACGCAGCGAGGTGTCGCGCACGTCGCTGGCCTTTTCACCGAAGATCGCGCGCAGCAGCTTTTCTTCCGGCGTCATCGGCGATTCGCCCTTGGGCGTGATCTTGCCGACGAGGATGTCACCGGGGTGCACTTCGGCGCCGATATAGACAATGCCCGCTTCGTCGAGATTGCGCAGCGATTCCTCGCCCACATTCGGGATGTCGCGGGTGATGTCTTCAGGCCCAAGCTTGGTGTCGCGGGCCATGACTTCAAATTCCTCGATATGGATCGAGGTAAAGACGTCTTCCTTCACGATGCGTTCGCTGATCAGGATCGAGTCTTCGTAGTTGTAGCCATTCCAGGGCATGAACGCGACCAGCACGTTGCGGCCCAGCGCCAGCTCGCCCAGCTCCGTCGAGGGGCCATCGGCAATGATGTCGCCCTTTTCGACGCTGTCGCCCACCTTCACCAGCGGACGCTGGTTGATGCAGGTCGACTGGTTCGAACGCTCGAACTTCTGCAGCGTGTAGATGTCCACGCCAGACTTGCCCGGCTCGATATCGCCCGACACGCGGATCACGATACGGGTGGCGTCCACCTGATCGACGATACCAGCGCGCGCAGCCGCAATCGCCGCGCCCGAATCGCGCGCCACGGTTTCTTCCATGCCCGTGCCGACGAAAGGCGCATCCGCCTTCACCAGCGGCACAGCCTGACGCTGCATGTTCGAGCCCATGAGCGCGCGGTTGGCGTCGTCATTTTCCAGGAACGGAATGAGCGAGGCGGCAACCGAAACGAGCTGCTTGGGCGAAACGTCCATCAGCGTGATCGTTTCGCGCGGGGCCATCACGAATTCGCCGTTCTGACGGGCCGAGACCAGTTCTTCGACGAAAGAGCCATCCGCGTTGGTTTCGGCCGAAGCCTGCGCCACCGTGTGCTTCTGCTCTTCCATCGCCGAGAGATAGACCACATCGCCGGTGACCTTGCCGTCGATCACCTTGCGGTACGGCGTCTCGATGAAGCCATACTTGTTGACGCGGGCAAAGGTCGAGAGCGAGTTGATCAGACCGATGTTCGGGCCTTCGGGCGTTTCAATCGGGCAGATACGGCCATAGTGGGTCGGGTGAACGTCGCGGACTTCGAAGCCTGCGCGCTCACGCGTCAGACCGCCCGGCCCGAGCGCCGAAACGCGACGCTTGTGCGTCACTTCGGACAGCGGGTTGGTCTGGTCCATGAACTGCGAAAGCTGCGAGGAGCCGAAGAACTCACGCACGGCGGCCACGGCGGGCTTGGCGTTGATGAGGTCGTTCGGCATCACGGTCGACACGTCGACGCTGCTCATACGCTCCTTGACCGCGCGCTCCATGCGCAGCAGGCCGACGCGATACTGGTTTTCCAGCAGCTCGCCCACCGAACGCACGCGACGGTTGCCAAGGTTGTCGATGTCATCGACTTCGCCCTTGCCGTCCTTGAGGTTCACCAGTTCCTTGACAACGGCAAGAATGTCGTTGGTTTCCAGCGTGGTGACCGTATCTTCCACCGTCAGGCCAAGGCGCATGTTCAGCTTGACGCGGCCCACGGCCGACAGGTCATAGCGGTCGGCGTCAAAGAAGAGCCCTGCAAACAGCGCTTCGGCGGTTTCGCGCGTCGGCGGTTCGCCGGGGCGCATCACGCGATAGATGTCGGCCAGAGCGTGATCGCGGTCCTCGGCCTTGTCAGCCTTGAGCGTGTTGCGGATCCACGGACCGGTCGACACATGGTCGATGTCGAGCAGTTCGAAAGCGTCGATCCCGGCAGCGTCGAGCGCAGCCAGATTTTCCGCCGTCACTTCTTCGCCGGCCTCGATGTAGATGCGGCCGGTCGATTCGTTGATGACGTCATTGGCGCTGTAGCGGCCAAAGATTTCCTCGGTCGGGATCAGCAGATCCTTGAGGCCATCCTTTTCCGCCTTGTTGGCAGCACGCGGGCTGATCTTGGTGCCCGCTGCAAAGACCACTTCGCCGCTGGCCGCATCGACGATGTCGAAGGCGGGCTTGGCGCCGCGCCATGCTTCGGCAACATAGGGGATCTTCCAGCCGCCGCTCGCGCGGTTCCAGACGATCGTCTGATAGAAGTAGTGCAGGATCTCTTCATCGTTCAGGCCCAGCGCATGCAGCAGCGCCGTGACGGGCAGCTTGCGCTTGCGGTCGATGCGGACGTTGACGATGTCCTTGGCGTCAAATTCAAAGTCCAGCCACGAACCGCGATACGGGATCACGCGGGCGGCAAACAGGAACTTGCCCGACGAGTGCGTCTTGCCGCGGTCATGGTCGAACAGAACGCCCGGCGAGCGGTGCATCTGCGACACGATCACGCGCTCGGTGCCGTTGATGACGAAGGTGCCGTTCTCGGTCATGAGCGGCATGTCGCCCATGTACACGTCCTGCTCCTTGATATCGAGCACCGACCGGGTTTCGGTCTCGGCGTCGACTTCAAACACGATCAGGCGCAGCGTGACCTTCATCGGAGCGGCATAGGTGATCCCGCGCTGACGGCATTCGGTGATGTCGTACTTGGGCTCTTCCAGCTCGTAATGGACAAAGTCCAGCTCGCTGGTCCCGGCAAAGTCGCGGATCGGGAACACCGAACGCAGCGTCTTTTCCAGACCCGAGACGTAACCCACGGCGGGGTTCGAGCGCAGGAACTGCTCATAGGATTCGCGCTGAACCTGAATCAGGTTCGGCATCTGCGTCACTTCGTGAATATCACCGAAGATCTTGCGGATCCGGCGCTTGGCCGAAGCGCGGGAGATGGGCTGGGTTGCCATAGGGCTAGACTTTGCCTCTTTCGTTGATGGCCGAATGACTCTTTTTCGCGGAAAAAAAAGACACGAGGCCGAAAAATAATGCCATGTGCGGGTTAAATGGCGGCACCTTCAAACGCACAAAAGGCCGCTGGCGAATCACCCCGCGATCGGAATGAAGGCCCGCAGCCTCTGGCGTCAGATGCAACACCACCGCCTCCTTTCGTGGATGACCCCCGCGCTGGGCCGCCCTTGCTCGAAGCGATGGAACCGGCGGGCATTAGGCGTGTGGGGGCGGTTTGTCAATTGTCGGAGGAATAAGGTTTGCCTCCGGCGGGCAAAGGGCGGGGGCCCTTTGCAATCCCATTAATTTGGGTGTGGCAGGTTGACGAAGGAGCGCCATGCCCAATGCGTATTAAAGCCTCACGTCAAATGCGCCGCAGGCTCTAAAACTCCCAATGCCACGCCCAACTCCAAAGGCCGAACCCATAACGCAACGCCGACAGTATCGGGATTGCAAAGGGCCCCCGCCCTTTGCCCGCCGGAGGCAAAAACCCTAAAACCCCCGAAAACCCTACCCCCGCAAATCCTCGATCATCAACCCAGCGGTCGCCTTCGCGCTGCCCACAACGCCGGGAATCCCCGCCCCCGGATGCGTCCCCGCGCCAACCAAATAGAGATTCGGGATCACGTCATCGCGATTGTGCCCGCGGAACCACGCGCTCTGCGTCAGGATCGGTTCGAGGCTGAAGGCGCTGCCCATGTAGGCGGCGAGATCGGTTTCGAAATTGGTGGGGGCATAGTGGAACTTGGTGGCGATCCGGTCGTGGATGTCGGGAATCAACCGGCGGCCGACCTCGTCCAATATCCGCTTTTCCAGAATCGGCCCCACCTCGTCCCAATCCACCGCCAGTTTGCCGCGATGGGCCACCGGCACCAGCGCATAAAACGTGCTGCGCCCCTCCGGCGCCATCGACGGATCGGAGGCGGTGGGATGGTGCAGATAGATCGAAAAGTCGCGCGGCAGCACGCCATTGTCGAAAATATCCTCCAGCAGCCCCTTATAGCGCGGCCCGAACAGGATCATGTGATGGGGAATCTGGGGGAATTGCCCCTCCAGCCCGAAATGGACAACAAACAGGCTGGGCGACCAACGCTTGCGCGCCAAGGAGGCCGCATATTTTTCGCCGCGCGGCGTGCCCTTCAACAGGTCGCGATAGGTGTGCATCAGGTCGCCATTGCTGGCCACCGCATCGAACCTTTCGCGCCAACCGCTCTTGGTTTCCACCTCATGCGCGCGATTGCCGATCGTGTGGATCTGCACCGCGCCGTCGCCCAGCCGCAGCGTCCCGCCCAACCGTTCAAACAGCGCGACCATGCCCGCCACCAGCCGGTTGGTGCCGCCCCGCGCCCACCACACGCCGCCATCCTTCTCCAGCTTGTGGATCAGCGCATAGATGCTGCTGGTGGCCATCGGATTGCCGCCCACCAACAGCGTGTGGAAAGAGAGCGCCTCGCGCAGCTTTTCCGACTGAACAAACCCGGCGACGCGCGAATAGACGCTGCGCCAGGCCTGATGCTTCATCAGCGCGGGGGCGGCCTTGATCATGCTCTTGAAATCAAGGAAAGGCACATGGCCCAGCTTGACATAGCCCTCGCGGTACACCTCGCCCGCGAAATCGAGAAACTGCTGGTATCCGGCCAGATCGCCGGACGCCACGCGGTTGATCTCGCTACGCAATTTGGCTTCATCGTTGGAATAGTCGAAATGGCTGCCATCGGTCCATTGCAGGCGATAGAAGGGCATCACCGGCATCAGATCGACATCGCTGGCCATGTCCTGCCCGCTCAGGCCCCACAGTTCGGACAGGCAGGACGGATCGGTAATGACCGTCGGCCCGGCGTCAAACGTGTGGCCGTCGCGCTCCCACACATAGGCGCGCCCGCCCGGACGCTCGCGCGCCTCGACCAGCGTTGTGGCGATCCCGGCCGATTGCAGCCGGATGGCCAAAGCCAGCCCGCCAAATCCCGCGCCGATCACACAGGCCTTTTTCATGCGTCCTCGGTTTCCCCGGCAAAGGCCGGTATGGTTGTGTCATGCGAAAGGCGCCCCGGCGCCCCCAGATCGGCCAAGGCGCGCCCGCGCCCCAGCAAACAGGCCACCGCCGCCAGCAAAGGAACCGGCGGCCGCCCGACGAGCAATCGAACCCGATCGCGCCACGTTGATTGCCCGGCATAAAACCGTTCAACCAACCCATCGCCCAGACGATAGAAGCGGGCAAACACTCGATAGCGCTTTTCGGGCAAGGCCGCGCCGAACAGCATCCGCGCCAGCATGCGGTAAAAACCACCGTTGCGCCAATGTTCCCGCGCATAATTTTCAACCGCCCCGGCAATGGCCTCGCCCGACAGGTCGGACATATCGGCAATCATCGCGGCCACACGCACCGCCGTTGGCAAGGAATAGCCGGTCAGGGGATGAAACAACCCCGCCGCCACGCCGATCCGGGCAACGCCATGCATGCCCCCGATCAACGCCTCGGGCTCTCCCTCGGCCACCACGGGCAGCACGCCCTGCTCCTCGTCCAGCACCTCGGCAATGGTCCAGCTCCGGCTCTTGGCATAGGCGTTGATGCGTTCGCGCAGGGCCGGGGCGTCGATGTCGGGCGTGTCGGAGTAATAGGTGTCCTCGATAAACACCGTGTCATGCGAAAAAGGCAGGACATAGACAAAGCGAAAGCCGTCGTGCTGCGCCCGGTTGCCGTCCATGATGATGGGGGCGGTCAAACCATGGGGGGTGGCGGTGCGCACCATCCGGCCCAGAAATTTCTGCCAACCCCCGCGCAGGCCCGGAAAAGCCGCCGCGCCGCGCGCGTCAATCACCGCCCCGGCGCGAAACTGTCGCCCATCGGCCAGCGTAAAGCCGCGCCGGTCAAAGGCGCTGACCGCCGCCCCGGTCAGGATCGAGCCTGCGGGCAAGGCCTCGCGCAGGGCCGCATCAAAGCGGGCGCTTGAAATGCTGCGATAGGGGCTGCCCAAATGGCGGCGATTGCCGGAAAAACGCACGCTGTGGCTGCCCCATTTACCCACCACAAGGGGCTTGAGCAACCAGCGCGCCGAGGGCGGAATATCGGTCAGGAAGAAGGACCACAGATGATGCCCGCCCAGCCTATCGCCCTGCTCGACCAACAGAATGCGCAAATCGGGCCGACGCGCCGCCAGAGCCAAGGCCACCAGCCCGCCTGCCAATCCGCCCCCGAGGATGGCAATATCCGTGTCATGTCCCGCCATGTCCCCTTGTCTAGGTCAGCAACCGCTTTCCGGCAACCGACCATAGGGGCAAATTCAGGATTAATTTCGTCGCGCCAAAACCGGGCCTGCGCGCGCTTGCCCCTGAGCGCGCTTGCCAAGGCCCGCGCCTTGGCATAACCTGCACGTCATATCCCCGGGGAGCCATGTGGCTGAGAGGTGGGCGTAACGCCCCACGACCCGCTGAACCTGAACCCGTTAATCCGGGCGTAGGGAGGGAACGAGTCTGTCGGCCCGGTATGGTGCCCCCCGCTCCTCCTCTCCCCCCGCCGCAGAACATGAAGGCGAGATAAAAACGAAAAAACAAAGGAGAAGGTATGCAAGAAGCTGGAGATCCCACTGCATGGAGCGCCCTCATTCTTGGTCTGGCCGCGCTGGCCGCCGGAGCAGGAGCACTCAGGCAACCGGGAGTTTGGCAGACCATGATCGGCGAGGTCGAAGGATCGCCCGCCCTGCAATTCCTGTGCGGCATGCTGGAATTGATGGTGGGATCGCTCGTTTATCTGGCCAACCCGTGGATACCGCATGACCTTCTCACCTGCATCATCAAGGCGCTGGGCGGACTGATGATGGCCGAGGCTCTGGCCATCCTGTTTGCCTGCGATCTTTATACCCAGATGTGGCTGAAAACCCTTGGGAATTTTCACAAGGGCTGGGCCGGTATCACCACTCTCATCGGGCTGGCCATGACCGTGATTGGTATGGCCCGCTTCGGATAAACAGCAGAAAGCACTCCATGGCCGACATCAACTCCCCCCTTGAAATTGGCGTTACCACCGGCGCGATCCGTGGCTCGAAAAAGATCTACGTCCCCTCGCCCAGCCATCCCGAAATCAAGGTTGCCATGCGCGAAATCGCGCTGGAGTCGTCGGCCAGGGAGCCGGCCGTGCGGGTCTATGACACGTCCGGCCCCTATACCGATCCCAATGCCACGATCGACATTGCCGCTGGCCTTGCGCCGCTGCGCCGCGAATGGATCCTGGCGCGCGGCGATGTCGAGGAATATGACGCCCGCGCGGTCAAGCCCGAAGACAATGGCCTGAAGGGTCCGGATCGCAGCGGCGGCGTGCCCGCTTTCCCGGCGGTCAACCCCCGCCCCCTGCGCGCCAAGGCAGGCGCCAATGTCAGCCAGATGCACTATGCCCGGCGCGGCATCGTCACCCCCGAAATGGAATATGTGGCCCAGCGCGAAAACCTTGGCCGCGCGATCCTGAAGGAAAAGCTGGAGCGCGACGGCGAAAGCTGGGGCGCGGAAATCCCCGATTTCGTGACGGGCGAATTCGTGCGGTCCGAAGTGGCGCGGGGCCGCGCGATCATCCCGTCGAACATCAACCACCCCGAATCCGAACCCATGGCGATCGGCCGCAATTTCCTGGTCAAGATCAATGCCAATATCGGCAATTCGGCCGTGGCTTCGGACGTGGCCTCCGAAGTAGACAAGATGGTCTGGGCCATCCGCCACGGTGCCGACACGGTGATGGACCTGTCCACGGGCCGCAACATCCATGACACGCGCGAATGGATCCTGCGCAATTCGCCCGTCCCCATCGGCACCGTGCCGATCTATCAGGCGCTGGAAAAGGTGGGCGGCATTGCCGAGGACCTGAACTGGGAAATCTTCCGCGACACGTTGATCGAACAGGCCGAACAGGGCGTCGACTATTTCACCATCCACGCGGGCGTGCGCCTGCCCTATATCCCGCTGACCGCCAAGCGCGTGACGGGGATTGTCTCGCGCGGCGGCTCGATCATGGCCAAGTGGTGTCTGGCCCATCACAAGGAATCGTTCCTCTACGAACGCTTCGACGAGATCACCGAGATCATGAAGGCCTATGACGTGGCCTACTCGCTGGGCGACGGGTTGCGTCCCGGCTCGATTGCCGACGCCAATGACGAGGCGCAGTTTGCCGAACTCTACACGTTGGGCGAACTGACCAAGCGGGCATGGGAGCAGGACGTTCAGGTGATGATCGAAGGCCCCGGCCATGTGCCGATGCACAAGATCAAGGAGAACATGGACAAGCAGCTCAAGGCTTGTGGTGAAGCTCCATTCTATACGCTGGGGCCGCTCGTGACGGACATTGCGCCGGGCTATGACCACATCACCAGCGGCATTGGCGCGGCGATGATTGGCTGGTTCGGCACGGCGATGCTCTGCTATGTCACGCCCAAGGAGCACCTCGGCCTGCCCGACCGCGATGACGTCAAGGTGGGCGTGGTGACCTACAAGCTGGCCGCCCATGCAGCGGATTTGGCGAAAGGCCACCCGGCGGCCAAGCTGCGCGACGATGCCCTGTCGCGCGCGCGCTTCGAATTCCGCTGGCGCGATCAGTTCAACCTGTCGCTCGACCCCGATACCGCCGAGCAGTATCATGACCAGACCCTGCCCGCCGAAGGTGCGAAAACCGCGCATTTCTGCTCGATGTGCGGGCCGAAATTTTGCAGCATGAAGATCACGCAGGAAGTGCGCGACTTTGCCGCCAAGCAGAACGCGCCCATTGAGACCTTTGCCGCCGCCGAAGATGCCGAAGCGGGCATGGCCGAAATGAGCGAGAAGTATAAGGAAGCAGGCGATCTCTATATTCCCGCTGCGGAATAAAGGGTTCGTTTGGGATGGACGGAGGGGTCGGGGGCCGGGATGGCTCTCGGCCCTTTTGTTTTTTTGGGGGTCTAAGGGTGCCTCCGGCGGGCAAAGGGTCTCGACCCTTTGCAATCCCGATACTGTCGGCGTTGCGCGATGGGTTCGGCCGTTGGGGTTGGGCGCGGCGTAGGGAATAGGAAAGCCTGCGGCGCATTTGGCGCCACCTCTCCGCGCCGCAGGCTTTATCGCCCATAGCGCCACCCCGCCAACCTCTCTCCACCCCGTAATGGGATTGCAAAGGGCCCCCGCCCTTTGCCCGCCGGAGGCAAATATCCCCTTCCCTTCACAACAAAAATCCCGCAGCGAAGGCCGATGCATAACCCCACCGCAGACCTTGCCATCCGCCTTGCCCGCGCCACCTTCAACCGAGCGCTGGAACAGGGCGATCTCAATGCCATCACGGCGATTCTGGCGCCGGATGTCACCTTGATTACAGGCACGGACAGCGCGGTTCTGAACGGGCGCAAGGCACAGTTGCAGGCGTGGAAGCGAGAGTTTGCAGCCCAGCTTGCCCAGCGCACCACTTATACGCGAACCACTGAGGCAATTGTGATCAGCAAGTGTGAACCAATCGCGATGGAACATGGCGCGTGGCAGGGACGCGATGCCGGGGGCAAGGTTCAGGCATCAGGCAGCTATGCCGCGAAATGGCGCAATCTGGCCGCCAACGCCCCCCAATCGCGCTGGGTGCTGGAGGCGGAAATTTTCGTGACTTTGGCGTGACGTCGCCGTGGGCGCGAGGTTAGCGCTCAACCAAGCCCGCGAAAAAAGTTCATAAAATTTGCCAATGTGGCATTTCATTCATGGATTTGTCAGACGCGTGCTGTCATATCGATCACGCGGCCCGGCCGGCTCTTATAGAAGAGGCTACCAACCTGGCTGGGCCGCAACTCTGCCCAAATGGCGCGCATGCAAAAGGGCGGCCGGAAGTGATCTTCCAGCCGCCCCTTGGGTATCTCAGCATTCCAAAAGCGCGGCCCGGTGGGGCCGATCGCCTTACTGGCCTTCAACAACGTCCTTGTTGTCGAGGTGCTGGACTTCGTGCATGTCGAAGTTGACCGGGGCGCGGTTGAACGTGCCCGACACGCCGCTCTTCGTCACCTTCAGTTCGAAAGGCACCTTGCCGTTATAGGCCGAGCCCTTGAGAACCTTGACGCCATTCTGCACTTCCGACGTGTAGGTGTAGGTCACGCCCTGATAGGTGAAGCTCTGCTTGGGGGCTTCTTCAGCGAAAGCGACGGTGGGCAGAAGAGCGAAAGCAGCGGCAGCGATAACAGTCTTGATCATGGCAATATCCCCTATTTGGTTAGGAACAATTGCCTCGAAGCACCCTTTATGTTGTTGAGTGCCGTTTAACGTGAATGGTGGGATTGTAGCAATTGCATTCACCAACGATACGATTGCATTTTTCGCAATCTAGTCGAAGCGCAACCTTGGAAAATCTCCACCTATCCCGTTAGAATTATGCCAATTTCCCCCAAAAACCGCCCTTTTTGTGCCGCTGCGAGTCAATAGGCCCCCATTGAGCTTGAATAGGAATGCATACAATTCCGACCCGCCCCGGCCACGCGAATGTGCCAAACTACGTACAGAATCGAAGCCGCGAATCATCCGATCAGCACCATCAGTTAACCGATACGGAATGATATAGCCCACTATCAAACCATTAACGCCCCGGCTGCCATTCCGCCCGCGCCAATTCGAACCCTTCAAAGGTGAAACCCGGTGCCACCACGCAACTGACCAGTGCCCATCCATCGCCCGCCCGCGCCGATTGCCAATGCCCGGTCGGGATCACGCCCTGCGGCGCCTCGCCGTTCAACACATCGCCGCCCAGGCGGATCCAGCGCACCGGCCCCGCATCTTCCGCCGCCACGCCCAGATCCAGCGCCGACCCGGCATGCCAAAGCCAGACCTCGGCTGCGTCGATCCGATGCCAATGCGATGTCTGCCCGGCCTCCAGCAGGAAGTAGATCGTGCTGACGCCGCCGCGCCCTTCGCCCTCGCGCCACAATTCGACATACCAGCCGCCCTCGGGATGCGGCTGCATCCCCAACCGCTCAATGATGGCCGCCGCCTGCGGATCGCGCCTTACCCCGTCAACCATTCCCCAAAGCCTCCCACATCTGCGCCACGGCCTCGGGATGGCACAGATCCGTTCCCGGCGACATCACCGCCGCCGTCCCCGCCGCCATGCCCCAGCGGAACGCGCCCGCCGCATCCTCGCCGCGCAAAAAGCCATGGACCATTCCGCCCACGAAACTGTCGCCCGCCCCGGTCGCGCTTTTGACCGGCACGTCCAGCGCGGGCCGAACGATCACCCCGCCCGCATGGGCCAGCACCGCGCCCTCATGCCCCATGGATACGGCCACATGCGCGGCCTTGCCGCTGCGGACCATCTCCATCGCTGCCTCGCCCACGGCCTGCGCATCGGGCAATTTGCGCCCGACCAGAGCCTCGAACTCGCCCTGACTGGGCTTGACCAGATAGAGCCCGCCCTGATCGAGCGCGGCGGCCAAGGCAGGCCCCGACGTATCGACCACCACCCGGACATCGCGCCCGGCCAGCGCCGCGGCAATCCGCGCATAGAAATCCACCGGCACCCCGCGCGGTAAAGACCCGCTGGCCACCAGCCAGCCGCAATCCAGCCCCGTCACATGGTCAAACGCCGCCTGCCACTCGCCCTCGGCCACCAGCGGGCCATCGGGGACAAAGCGGAACTCCTTGCCGCTGGACCTTTCATAGACCGCCAGCGACTGGCGCGTATGGTCTTGGATGGTGATGCGGCGGCGGTCCAGCCCGTGCTGATCGAGCAGTTCGTCGAGCAAGGCGCCTGTCGCCCCGCCCGCCAGATAGATCACCTCCACCGGGGCAAGCGACAAGGCGCGCCCCAGCCGCGCCAGCACGCGCGCCACATTGATGCCGCCCCCGCCCGGATCGTATCGCTCGTCATGCGTGCGGATCTTGTGGGTGGGAAACACCGCCTCGGCCTCGCAGGCGCCGTCGATGGCGGGGTTCATCGTCAATGTTGCGACGCGCATGCTTACCTCTTGCGGACGAACTCGGCGCGCAGCACCAACCCCTTGATCCCGTCATAGCGGCAGTCGATCTCCTGGGCATCGCCGGTCAGGCGGATCGACTTGATCAGGGTGCCGCGCTTCAGCGTCTGGCCCGCGCCCTTGACCTCCAGATCCTTGATCAGCGTCACCTGATCGCCATCGGCCAGCAGATTGCCCACCGCATCGCGCACCTCGACCGTATTGGCGGCGGCCTGTTTGGCGGCCAGTTCGGACGCGGCCATCCATTCGCCGCTCTCCTCGTCATACACATAGTCTTCATCAGCGCTCATCGTGGTATTCCTTTCATCCCGGCCCTTGGCACGCCATCGCGGGCTTGGCCATTGGCGCGTTAATCCCCGGCACCTATCCGGTAATAATTTGTCGCGCTTTGCGCTGTGTCAGCCTGCGTTCACGCGGATGGGCGCAAATGTTGCCACAGAAATTCAGACAGGCTTTATCATCAAGGCCGACCACCAAGGATAGGCATCATGACCCATTCTTTGCAAAAAACCCTGCTGGCCGCCAGCGCGATTGCGGTCAGCCTTTCGCCTGTTGCGGCCGGATTTGCCTCGGCCCAGACCGGCGGCTCCTACCCATCCTACCCCTCGGGCCAACCCTATGGCAATCAGGGCGCCTATCCCAACCAGCCGGGATATCCCAATCAGGCGCCCTATCCCCAGCAGGGCGGCTATCCCCAGCAAGGCGCGAACGGCCAGCAAGGCGGCTATGATTACCGCAACCCTCCGCCCGAACCCGCAGCGCCCCAAGGCTATGACGGACGCACCCCGCCTCCGCCCCCGCAGGGCTATGTCGCGGGCGGCGAGGACTATGGCGCGGATGCGCGCTATGCCGCCGATGCGGAAAACTGGGCGCGCAACAATTGCGTGAAATCGCGGGGCAACACCGGTGCGGGCGCGTTGGTGGGCGGCGTTTTGGGCGCGATCATCGGCGGCGGCTTGGCCGGGCGGCATGACACGGGCGTGGGCATGGCGGCGGGCGCGGCGATCGGCGCCGTGGGCGGCGCGGCCGTGGCCAGCGGCACCGGCGGCGAGACCAGCCCCGGCTGTCCTCCGGGCTATGTGACGCGCGGCGGCGCCCCGGCCTATGTCTATGCCCAGACCGATTATGTCTATGCCGCCCCGGCATGGTATCGTCCGTGGGTCTATGTCGACAATGCGTGGGTCTATCGCCCCTATCCCTACCACAGCTGGTATTACCGCACCTATCGCCCGATGCCGCGCGGCTATTATTACGGCGGGCCGGGCCGGGGTTATTACGGCGGACGCGGTTATTACGGCGGTCGCGGCTATTACGGCCATCACGGCCGCTGGTAACAGCCCGTCGGAAACATGGCAGGGGAGGGCCGGTCATCGCGCCCTCCCCTTTTTCGTGGGTGCATGACTGGTTTTATGGGTTCATGCCTGTGGCGGGGCGGCGCATCCATGCTGGATCGCTCTTGTTCGATGCCGACTTGCACATCGACACTTGAAGGCGGGGCGGGCAAAAACAATATGGTTTGCAATTTGGGAGCGCTACCATAAACAGCAGCCCCAAGTGTTTTGAGCCAGCCAAGGAGCCATCATGTCCTCTGCCACTTCGGGTGCCTATCTGATCGGCGCCGCGCGCCGCACCGGCGCCAGCAGCTTTACCGGAATCGAGGCCGCCACCGGCAAGGCGCTGGAGGGCGAGTTTTCGGTCACCACCGCCGATGACATCGCGCAGGCCTGTGCGCTGGCCGCCGCCGCCTTTGACACCTATCGCGAAACCGCGCCCGGGGCCCGCGCCGCCTTTCTCGACGCCATCGCCGCCGCGCTCGAATCGCGCGCCGAGGCCATCGTGGCGCGCGCCATGCTGGAAAGCGGCCTGCCGCAGGGCCGCCTGAATGGCGAATTGGGCCGCACCACCGGCCAGTTGCGCCTGTTTGCCAAGGTCCTGCGCGAAGGCGATTGGGCGGGCGCGATCATCGAACCCGCGCTGCCCGAGCGTCAGCCCCTGCCCCGCCCCGACCTGCGCGCGCGCCAGATTGCGGTTGGCCCGGTCGCGGTGTTCGGCGCGTCAAACTTCCCGCTGGCCTTCTCGGTGGCGGGCGGCGATACGGCTTCGGCGCTGGCCGCCGGTTGCCCGGTGGTGGTCAAGGCCCATCCGGCCCACCCCGGCACCTCGCTGCTGGCGGGCGAAGCGATTGCCGAGGCGGTCGCCGCCTGCGGCCTGCCCGAGGGCGTGTTCAGCCTGATCCAGGGGCCGGGCAATGACATCGGCACCGCCCTTGTCGCCAATCCGCATATCAAGGCGGTGGGCTTTACCGGCTCGCGCGGGGGCGGTCTGGCGTTGATGGCGGTGGCCGCGGCCCGGCCTGAACCGATCCCGGTCTATGCCGAAATGTCCTCGATCAATCCCGTCCTGCTCTTCCCCGCCGCGCTGGCCGCGCGCGCCGAGGATCTGGGCCGCGCCTATGTCGGCTCGCTCAGCCTGTTTGCGGGCCAGTTCTGCACCAACCCCGGCGTGGTCGTGGCGCTCGATGGCCCCGATCTCGACCGCTTCCTTGGCGCAGCCTCCGAAGCATTGGCGGCGGTTGCGCCGCAGGTGATGCTGACGGGCGGGATCGCGGCGGCCTATGCGCGCGGCATCGAAACGCTGAGCGGGGCCGAGGGCGTTTCCGTGCTGGCCGCCGGGCCAGATGGGAATGCGCAATGCGGCGCGGCGCGGCTGCTGGCGGTCGATGCGGCCCATCTGCTGGCCAACCCGGCGCTGACCCATGAAGTGTTTGGCCCCTCCTCGCTGGTCATCCGCTGCAAGGATGCGCAGCAGATCGTCGATGTGCTTGAAGGTCTGGAAGGGCAGTTGACCGCCACGCTCCATATCGACGAGGCCGACTATCCGCTGGCCGCCCCGCTGCTGCCCATTCTGGAGCGCAAGGTAGGCCGCATCCTCGCCAATGGCTGGCCCACGGGCGTCGAGGTGTCGCGCTCCATGGTCCATGGCGGCCCGTTCCCGGCCACCTCCGATCCGCGCACGACCTCGGTGGGGGCCATGGCGATCCATCGCTTCCTGCGCCCGGTCTGCTATCAGGCGCTTCCCGATGCGCTGCTGCCTGATGCACTCAAGGCCGCCAATCCGCTGGGCCTCCCCCGCCGCCAGTTCGACTGACAGGCAAAACCCCCGCAACGCGAACATGCCCCCCTCTGGAATTGCGCCGATGGCGTGCCATATGGGGGGCATGACAAGCGAGCCCACAACAAGCGAAATCGTCATCTGTCCGCATTGCGGCGGCGCCAACCGGGTCGGGCGCGAAAGGCTGGCCGATGGGCCGCAATGCGGCAAATGCCACAAGGCGCTGTTCACCGGCCATCCTTTGCCGGTGAACGCCGCCGCCTTTGCTGCCCATGTCGGGCGCGGCACGCTGCCGGTGCTGGTCGATTTCTGGGCGCCGTGGTGCGGGCCGTGCCGGGCCATGGCGCCCGCCTATGAACAGGCCGCCGCCGCGCTTGAACCCTTTATCCGCGTGGTCAAGGTCGATACCGAGGCCGAGCAGGCCTTGGGCGCGCAATATGCGATCCGCTCGATCCCCACGCTGATGCTCCTCCACGGCGGGCGCGAGATCCGGCGGCAGGCGGGCGCAATGGATGCGCGCCGCATCGTGGAATGGGCGCGCGGATGAGCCAGACACCCTATGACGCCTTTGGCGGCGAGGCGGCCGTGCGGGCGCTGGTGGCGCGCTTCTATGCGCTGATGGACAGCCTGCCCGAGGCCAAGGCCTGCCGCGATGTGCATCCCCCTTCGCTGGCGCGGGCGGAGGAGAAATTGTTTGAATATCTGACCGGATGGCTGGGCGGACCGCCCCTCTATACCGACAAATATGGCCATCCGCGCCTGCGGATGCGCCATTTCGTGGCCCCCATCGGCGCAAATGAAATCGAGGGCTGGCTCCTGTGTTTTCGCCGGGCATGGGCCGAAACGATCCCCCAATCCGCGCTGTCGGATGCGATCCTTGAAAAGGTCGAGGCGCTGGGCTGGCATATGGCCAACCGGCCGGAGCCGACAAGCTGAGCTAATTTACGCCTATCTCCCTGCGCGATACCGGATTATCACTCCTGGTCTGCCCATTACCGGGCGCAGAGAGCTAACCTATGACCGATCTTGCCGCAAGAATCGCCCCTCTGGTGGCGCTGCGCCGCGATATTCATGCCCACCCCGAACTGGGCTTTGCCGAGCATCGCACGGCGCGGGTGCTGGCCCAGCAATTGCGCGCCATCGGGCTGGAGGTGCATGAGGGCATCGGCGGGACCGGGCTGGTGGCAACGTTGCGGGCGGGAAATGGCCCCCGCGCCATTGGATTGCGCGCGGATATGGACGCGCTGCCCATCGATGAAAAAACCGGCCTACCCTATGCCAGCACTATTCCGGGATGCTTTCACGGCTGCGGGCATGACGGGCATATGGCGATGCTGCTGGGCGCGGCGCAGGCTTTGGCGGCGGATCACAGCGGCCTCGACGGTACCGTGCATTTCATTTTCCAGCCCGCCGAGGAAGGCCAGGGCGGCGCGAAAGCCATGATCGAGGACGGTCTGTTCGAACGCTTCCCCTGCGACCGGGTCTATGCGCTGCACAATTGGCCCAGCCTGCCCGCAGGCACGATTGCCACGCGGGCCGGACCGATCATGGGTGCGGCGGATCGGTTTACCATCCTGCTAAAAGGCAAGGGCGGCCATGCCGCGATCCCGCATGACGCCCATGACGTGGTGCTGGCCGGCGCCGCACTGGTGCAGCAGCTCCATTCCATCGTTGCGCGCAATATCCCGGCCAGCGCCAATGCGGTGCTCTCGATCACCCAGATCCACGGCGGGCAGGCCTTCAACGTGATCCCGCATGAGCTGAGCATCGGCGGCACGGTGCGCAGCTTTGACCCGGCGGTTCAGGACCGGATCGAACAGCGCCTGCGCCAGATCGCGGCGGGCATTGCGGCCGGTTTCGAGGTCGAGGCCAGCGTCGAATATAACCGCTATTACCCCGCCACGATCAATGATCCCGCCGCGGCGCAGGATGCGCTGGATGTGGCAGCCACCGTGGGCCATGCGCTGCGCGCGCCCGAACCGGCGGCGACATCGGAGGATTTCTCCTTCATGCTGCAGGTCCGCCCCGGCGCCTATATCTGGCTGGGCCAAGGGGTAGGCGACAATCCGCCGCCGCTGCACAATCCGCATTATGATTTCAACGACGGGGTGATGGAAACGGGCATAAGGCTGCATCTTGGGCTGGTGAAACATTGGCTGGGCGCGACCGCATGAGCCGGAAGCAAGGCAGCATCGGCGCCATCGTCGCGGCCTCCAGCGGCAATCTGGTCGAATGGTTCGATTTTTATATCTACGCCTTCTGCTCGATCTATTTCGCCGGGGCCTTTTTTCCGAAAGCCGATCCCACCGGGCAATTGCTCAACACGGCAGGAGTCTTTGCCGCGGGCTTTCTGATGCGGCCCATCGGGGGCTGGTGGTTCGGGCGGTTTGCCGATCGGTATGGGCGGCGGCGGGCGCTGGTGATCTCGGTGGTTACGATGGCGGCGGGGTCTATGGCCATCGCCTGTCTGCCCACCTATGCGGCGATTGGCGTCTGGGCGCCGGTGCTGCTGGTCGCGGCGCGGCTGGTGCAGGGTTTCGCGCTGGGCGGCGAATATGGTACGGCGGCCACCTATATGAGCGAGATCGCGACAGAAGGACGGCGCGGGTTTCTCTCATCCTTTCAATATGTTACGCTGGTTGGCGGACAATTGCTGGCCGCGCTGCTGGTGGTGATCCTGCAAGGGCTGATGCCCGAAAGCGAATTGAAGGCATGGGGCTGGCGCATTCCCTTTGTGATCGGGGCGCTGGCGGCCTTGGTGGCGCTGGCGGCGCGGTCGCGCTTGGAGGAAAGCGGCAGCGCGGACGCGCGCAAAAGCGATGAGGCGGGCAGCCTGATCGCCTTGCTGCGCCAATATCCGCGCGCCTTCCTTTCTGTGCTGGGCTTTACCGCGGGCGGGTCTTTGGCCTTTTATACCTTCACCACCTATATGCAGAAATATCTGGTCAATTCGGCGGGCCTGCCGATCACCACGGCAAGCCGGGTGATGACGGTCAGCCTGTTTCTGTTCATGATTATGCAGCCGGTGATGGGCGCGCTGTCGGATCGGATCGGGCGGCGGGCCAATATGCTGATTTTCAGCGGCGGGCTGGCGGTCTTGACGGTGCCGCTGATCGCACTGTTGCAAAAGGCCGGATCGCCGGTGATGGCCGGCGCGCTGATCTGTGTGGCCATGCTCTTGATGAGTTTCTACACCTCGATTTCGGGCATCATCAAGGCCGAGCTGTTCCCCACCCAAGTACGCGCGCTCGGCGTTGGCTTTTCCTATGCGCTGGCCAATGCGATCTTTGGCGGAACGGCGGAATATGCCGCCCTTTGGGCCAAGCAGGCAGGGCATGAGGGCGCGTTCTACTGGTATGTCAGCGCGATGATGGTGATGGTCTTCCTCGTCAGCCTGAGCCTGCCGCGCCGCGCGCCTTACCTGAACGATGAGCGTGGGTCATAAGCGTCATCGAAACGCAAAAGATAGCTTTGGCCAGCGCATAGAAAAGCCATGGGGCCAATTGCGCCCTGCCGCGTGTAGTAGGCTGCCCAAGCCGTTTGGCGCCTTATTGCAATTCCCGGAGTGAACCCATGTCCCAAGGTTTGGCCCGATCCACGCTCACGCATTTGGAGCGCTTGGAGGCCGAGAGCATTCACATCATCCGCGAGGTGGTGGCCGAGGCGGAGAACCCGGTGATGCTTTATTCGGTGGGCAAGGACAGCGCGGTGATGCTGCATCTGGCGCGCAAGGCGTTCTATCCCGCGCCGCCGCCGTTTCCGCTGCTGCATGTGGACACGACGTGGAAATTCCGCGCGATGTATGACCTGCGCAACAAAATGGCCGAACTGTCGGGCATGGAACTCTTGGTCTATCAGAACCCCGAGGCCAAGGAGCGCGGGATCAATCCGTTTGACCATGGCGCTCTCCACACCGACATGTGGAAGACCGAAGGGCTCAAGCAGGCACTGGACAAGTACGGTTTCGACGCGGCCTTTGGCGGCGCGCGGCGCGACGAGGAAAAAAGCCGCGCCAAGGAGCGCATCTTCTCCTTCCGCACGGCCAGCCACGGCTGGGACCCCAAGAACCAGCGCCCGGAATTGTGGAACCTTTACAACGCCAAGAAGGCCAAGGGTGAGTCCATCCGCGTCTTCCCGATCAGCAACTGGACCGAGCTGGACGTGTGGCAGTACATCCACCTCAACGACATCCCCATCGTGCCGCTCTACTTTGCCGAGGAACGCCCGACGGTCGAGCGCGACGGGATGCTGCTGATGGTCGATGATGACCGCTTCCCGCTTCGGCCGGGCGAGGTCCCGGTGATGCGTTCGATCCGGTTCCGCACGCTGGGTTGCTATCCGTTGACCGGCGCGGTGGAGAGCAGCGCCAGGACCCTGCCCGAAGTCATTCAGGAAACCTTGCTGACCACCACCAGCGAGCGGCAGGGGCGCGCCATCGACAAGGATGCGGGCGGCGCAGGCATGGAAGTCAAAAAGCAGCAGGGGTATTTCTGAGATGACCGATACCACCCATCCGGAACCGGTTTACGTCGTCGACTCGCTGATTGCCGAGGACATCGACGCCTATCTCGACACGCATCAGCACAAGACGATGCTGCGCTTCATCACCTGCGGGTCGGTGGACGATGGCAAGAGCACGCTGATCGGGCGGTTGCTTTATGATTCGAAGATGATCTTTGAGGATCAGCTTGCCGCGTTGGAGGCCGATTCCAAGAAGGTCGGCACGCAGGGTCAGGGGATCGACTTCGCCCTGCTGGTCGATGGTCTGGCCGCAGAGCGCGAACAGGGTATCACGATTGACGTCGCCTATCGCTTCTTCAACACCGAAAAGCGCAAGTTCATCGTGGCGGACACGCCCGGCCATGAACAGTACACCCGCAACATGGTGACGGGCGCCTCGACGGCCGACCTTGCCGTGATCCTGATCGACGCGCGCAAGGGTGTGCTGACACAGACCCGCCGCCACTCGTTCCTTGCGCATCTGATCGGCATTCGGAATATCGTGCTGGCGGTCAACAAGATGGATCTGGTCGATTACAGCCAGAGCCGCTTTGACGAGATCGTCGCCGATTACCGCGCCTTTGCCTCCAGCATCGGCATCGAGTCCTTCGTCGCCCTGCCGATTTCGGGCTATATGGGCGACAATATCACCACCCTGTCGGCCAACACGCCCTGGTATGCCGCCCCGGCCTATTTCGGGCGCAGCCTTGTCGATCATCTCGAAACGGTCGAGGTCGACACCACGCGCGATCTGGCCAAGCCCTTCCGCATGCCGGTGCAGTGGGTCAACCGCCCCAACCTCGATTTCCGCGGCTTTGCGGGCCTCATCGCCAGCGGCAGCGTGAAACCGGGTGATGCCATCCGCGTGCTGCCCAGCGGCAAGACCAGCACTGTGACGCGCATCGTCACGCTGGACGGCGACCTTCCCGAAGCGGTCGCGGGCCAGTCGGTCACGCTGACCTTTGCCGATGAAATCGACTGTTCGCGCGGCGATGTCATCGCCTTGGCCGACAATCCGCCGCAGGTGGCCGATCAGTTCGAGGCCAGCGTGGTGTGGATGGCCGACAGCGCCCTTATTCCGGGCCGCGCCTATTGGCTCAAGATCGGTACCCAGATGGTTTCGGCCACGGTACAGGCGCCCAAATACACGATCAACGTCAACACGATGGAGCATTGCGCGGCGAAAACGCTCGAGCTGAACGCCATCGGCGTGGCCGAAATCACCACCGACCGCCCGATCACGTTCGAGCCCTATGCCGACAATCGCGCGCTGGGTGGCTTCATTCTGATCGACAAGATCGGCAACAGCACGGTGGCGGCAGGCATGCTGCATTTCAGCCTGCGCCGCGCCCAGAACGTGCATTGGCAGGCGCTGGACGTCACCCGCGAGGCCCGCGCCGAGATCAAGAACCAGCGCCCCGGCGTGCTGTGGTTCACCGGCCTGTCGGGTTCGGGCAAATCGACCATCGCCAATCTGGTCGAAAAGAAGCTCCATGCTTTGGGCAAGCACACGTTCCTGCTGGATGGCGACAATGTGCGCCACGGTTTGAACAAGGATCTGGGCTTTACCGAGGCCGACCGCATCGAAAACATCCGCCGCGTGGGCGAGGTGGCACGCCTGATGACGGATGCTGGCCTGATCGTGCTGACCGCCTTTATCAGTCCCTTCCGCGCCGAACGCGATCTGGCGCGCAGCCTGACGCCGGAGGGCGAATTCTTCGAGGTCTTCATCGACACGCCGCTGGATGTGGCTGAGGCGCGCGATGTGAAGGGTCTCTACAAAAAGGCCCGCTCGGGCGCTCTCAAGAACTTCACCGGGATCGACAGCCCCTATGAAGCCCCCGAAAACCCCGAAATCCGCATCGACACGACGAAGATCACCCCGGCCGATGCCGCCGAAATGATCGTCGCAAAATTGCTCGGTGATTACTGGATGCCGGAAATCTGAGCCGCTATGGGTGCCGAAATAATAAAGCTGGGAGTGAAGTAGAAGATGTTGCTCTTCAATGGCCATGAATCCCATAGCCGCTCGCTGATCAAGGGCATCAGCTGGCGCGTGCTGGGCAGCATCGATACGTTCATTCTCAGCTGGCTGTTTTCGGGCCATGCCAAGACGGCGGCCGCCATCGCCAGCACCGAAGTCATCACCAAGGTCGCGCTCTATTACTTCCACGAGCGCGTGTGGAGCTCGATCCACTGGGGCGCCCAGCGCGCCGCCCCCAACGACCCGGCCGCAGAGATTTAAGGATGCCGCAAATCATGGACGATGCCGATCTGGCCGCCAAGCTGGCCCATGTTGCCGGACAATTGCTGATTACGGTGCGCGAAAGCGGGCTGGTGACGGGCAAGGATCTGGGCAAGGCGGGCGATGCCACGGCCAACCAGTTCCTCGTCCACGCCCTGCGCCAACAGCGCGCGCAGGATGGTCTGCTCTCCGAGGAGGAGAAGGACAATTTCGAGCGGCTGGATCAATCGCGCGTGTGGATCGTCGATCCGGTGGACGGCACGCGTGAATATGGTGAGGCGCGGGCCGATTGGGCGGTGCATGTGGGTCTGGCGGTCGATGGTGTGCCGGTGCTGGGCGCGGTGGCGCTGCCCGGCGCGGATGCCGTCTATCGCAGCGATGCGCCCGTCGCCATCCCCCCCGCGCCCGAGGTCTTGCGCGTGGTGGTCAGCCGCACCCGCCCCGCCGCCGAGGCGGTGTTCGTGGCGGGCCAGTTGGGCGCTGAATTGGTCCCCATGGGCAGCGCGGGCGCCAAGGCCATGGCCGTGATTCGCGGCGAGGCCGACATATACCTGCACTCGGGCGGGCAATATGAATGGGATAGCTGCGCGCCGGTGGCGGTCGCTCTGGCCCATGGCCTGCATTGCAGCCGGATCGACGGATCGCCGCTGGTCTATAATCAGCGCGACACCTATCTGCCCGACCTGCTGATCTGCCGCCCCGAACATGCGGCGCGGGTTTTGGCCGAAGTGGCCCGGTTTCAAGCTGAGGGCTGAAGCACCACCAGCCGGAAATCGCCGCGCTCGACCTCGGCCAAAGTGTGCTGGGTAAAGCATAGCGGACCATGCACGGGATGCTGAAAGCGCCGCGTGCCGCCCTCGCGCCCCAGCACCTTTTGCCGCGCCCATGCCGCGCGGAAATCATCGCTCTGGGCCTCCAGCGCCTCCACCATCGCCGCCACGCGCGGATCGCCCAGCACCCGCCCGTAATCGCGCCGAAACTCGGCCAGCACCCGGTGGCACCGCTCGTGCCAATCGGGCAGCAGGGCGCGGGCCGTGGGGTGGGTGAAGATATAGCGCAGCAGATTGGCCGGTTCCGCGTCAAACAAGCCCACGAACAGATCCCGCGCCCCCGCATTGGCGCAGCACACGCTCCACGCCGGGTCTAACCCATAGGCGGGCCATGGCAGCGCCTCGACCATGGCGGCAATCGCAGCGGGGGCCTGCGTGGCGGGGAGGAACGGGTCGCGCGGATCCTCGCGCCCGGCCAGCGTGAAGAGATAGGCCCGCTCCGCCCCGGTCAGGCTCAGCCCTTCGGCCAGACGCGCCAAGGTTGGCGCCGAGGCCCGCACGGGGCGGCCCTGCTCGATCCATGTCACCCAGGTCACGCTGATCCCGGCGCGTTCGGCCAATTCCTCGCGGCGCAGGCCCGGCGTGCGGCGGCGCCGACGTTCAGGCATGGCCGGCGTATCGGGCGCGATGCTTTCGCGGCGCGCGCGGACAAAGGCGCCCAGCAGATTGCGATGTTCTTCATCCAGCATGGCAAGGCTTATAACAGGATAATTATGTCCATTGTAACAGGCTAAATCCCGGCGCATCCCGGCGGCGAAGGAGAAAGCCATGACCACCGCCCACGACACTTTGGTCCAGCACCAGTTCGGCCCCACCGCGCAGGACTATGTTTCCAGCCCCACCCATGCGCAGGGCGCAGACCTGATCCATATCGCCGCCATGGCCGCGCAGGCGCGCCCGGTGCACGCGCTCGATCTGGGCTGCGGCGGGGGACATGTCGCCTATGCGATGGCGCCCCATGCCGCGCGCATCACCGCCTGCGACCTGTCCGCCGACATGCTGGCTGCGGTGGATGCCGAGAGCGCCCGGCGCGGCTTCGCCCATATTGCCACCGTTCGCGCCGCCGCCGAAGCGCTGCCCTTCGCCGATGGCGCTTTCGACTTCCTCGCCTGCCGCTTTTCCGCCCATCACTGGCGCGATGTGCCGCGCGGTCTGGCCGAGGCGCGGCGCGTGTTGCGGCCGGGCGGCATGGCGGTGTTTGCCGATGTGATCGCCCCGCCGCTGGCCGCCGCCGACACCCATCTGCAGGCCATCGAAGTGCTGCGCGATCCCTCGCACGGGCGCAATTACAGCGCGCGCGAATGGGCCGCGATGCTGGCCGAGGCGGGCTTTGCCGTGACGGATCAGCAGCAGGGCCGCCTGCGCATGGAATTTGCCGCATGGACCGCGCGGATGCGCACGCCCGCGCCTGCGATGGAGGCGATTCGCCATATCCAGTCCCGCGCCAGTCAGGAGGTGGCCGATCATTTCGAAATCGAGGGGGACGGGTCCTATACGCTGGACACCATCACGCTGACGGTGGCCTAAGGCCGCTTATCCGTCAGCGATGAAGGGAGAGTTGGATGCCCTGCAAGGATTCGAACCTCGATAGACGGAATCAGAATCCGTAGTCTTACCATTAGACGACAGGGCATCATCTCGGTGTGGAGCGGGCCTCTAAACCCACTGTTTCCAAGCGTCAAGAGGAAAAATGCAGCTTTAGGCCGACTTGAATTTGACCGGCGGCGTGTTGCCCGCCCCCGCCGCGCCCGGCCCCATGCGACAATCCTCCTTATCAGCCATTGCCCCGGAGGCCGCTCGGCGCTAGCATAAAGGGCAACATTACCCGCGTATCTCGCGGGACACAGATTTTTGAGAATTACACATGGCGGACGAAACTCCGCCGGACACGCCAGCAAAGGTCCAAAGGCGCGGGGAAAAGGCAAGGCGCCGGGCACGCAAGAGTCGCGCTGCCGCTCCTCGCAAGGACCAGAGAGTAGACGTAACCGGCGGCAAGCCCGAAGGCACAGCCGTGCCTGCGGAGCAGAGCAATTCCGGGGCGGCGGCGCCCCCCACTTCGCGGCGCGGCGCAAGGCGCAGGCGCGGGGCAAAGGCGCGCGAACGCGGCGCGGCGGCCAAATCGGCACAGGCGAAATCGACGCAGCCCAAATCGACACAGGCCAAATCGACACAGGCCAAATCCAGCGCCAAGGCACCCGTCAAATCGGCCGAGGCATCCGCCCCCCGTCCCCCGGCCTATCTGCAGGCCCCCTTTGGCCAATCCTATGCGGCGATCGACCTGGGCACCAACAATTGCCGCCTGTTGATCGCGCGGCCTGCGGGCGACAGTTTCGTGGTGGTCGATGCCTTCAGCCGGGTTGTGCGCCTTGGCGAAGGATTGGCCCAGACGGGGCGGCTGTCGGATGCGGCGATGGAGCGGGCGATGGGCGCGCTGCGGATTTGCGCCGACAAATTGCGCCGCCGGGGTGTGGCCTTGGCCCGATCGGTGGCCACAGAGGCGTGTCGGCGCGCCACCAACGGGCCGGAATTTATCGAACGCGTGCGCCGCGAAACCGGCATCGCGCTCGACATCATCTCGGCGCGCGAGGAAGCGCGGCTTGCGGTGCTGGGCTGCCACATCCTGATCGAGCCCGGCCCCGGCCCTGCGCTGGTGTTCGACATTGGCGGCGGCTCGACCGAGTTGGTGCTGATCGAGCATCAGGACGATGCCGAGGTGCCGCTGATCCGCGATTTCGTGTCGATCCCCTATGGTGTGGTCTCGCTCACGGAAAGCTGCCGGGCCGAGATCGATTCGCCTCAGGACCGCGCCGAGCGCTATGCCGAGATGCGCGCCCTGGTCGATGATGGCTTTGCCGCCTTTGCCGCGCGCATCGCCCCCTTGCGCGCAGGGCTGGCGGACGACCACCTCGTCCACGATGGCGGCCCCCTGCGCCTGCTGGGCACCAGCGGGACGGTGACGACACTGGCCAGCGTCCATCTCGACCTGCCCCATTACGACCGCAGCGCAGTGGACGGCTGCATCGTGCCCGCCGCCAGCATGCGCGCGATCAGTCGGCGCCTCTCCAGCCTGAGCGTAGCAGGGCGGCGCGAGGTGGCCTGCATCGGCCGCGAGCGGGCCGATCTGGTGGTGGCGGGTTGCGCTATCCTCGAATCGATTCTCGATCTATGGCCGGCGGCGCGCCTCGGCGTGGCCGACCGCGGCATCCGTGAAGGCATTCTGCGCAGCCTGATCGGCATCACACACAATAAAGGAGGCGCGGCATGAGCCGTTCCGGCCGCGATCCCGGCACTCGACTGAAAAACACCAAGGGGCGCACCGCCTCGCAGGCCCGCTGGCTGCAGCGGCAGTTGAACGACCCCTATGTGAAGAAAGCCAAGGCGGACGGCTATCGCAGCCGGGCGGCCTATAAGCTGATCGAACTGGACGATAAATTCGGCCTGGTGAAGGGCTCGCGGCGGGTGGTCGACCTTGGCGTCGCGCCCGGTGGCTGGACGCAGGTGGTGCGCCAGCGCGCGCCGCAGGCGGGCGTGGTCGGCATCGACCTGCTGCCCACCGACCCGATCGAGGGCGCGATCCTGTTCGAAATGGACTTCATGGCCGACGAGGCCCCCGATGCGCTGATGGAGGCGCTGGGCGGGCGGCCCGATCTGGTGATTTCCGACATGGCCGCCAATACCGTGGGCCACAAACAGACCGACCACCTGCGCACGATGGGCCTTGTGGAAACGGCTGTGGACTTTGCTGTGCATAACCTGTCGAAAGGCGGTGCATTCGTGGCGAAAGTCTTTGCGGGCGGGACCGATCCGGGGCTTTTGAACATCCTCAAGCGCCATTTCACCACCGTCAAGCACGCCAAGCCGCCCGCGAGCCGGAAGGATTCGTCGGAGTGGTATGTGATTGCTCAGGGGTTCAAGGGGACGGTTGAGGAATTGGAGGCCGGCAAGGAAGAAGGGTGAAATGCGAGGGTCGGTTTTTGATAGCCGATTTGTCGAGACAAATCGGTTGGCCCCTCGCGCTCCCGTTACTGTCTGCGTTGCGCCATGGGTTCGGCGTTGCGTATCGGACGCAGCGTTGAAATTTGAAAGCCTGCGGCGCAGGGCAGCGCAACTTCGCCGCGCCGCAGGCTATAAAACCACAAACCCACCGCCGCCAACCAAGCGCAACACCCTTAACGGGATTGCAAAGGGGCCCCGCCCTTTGCCCGCCGGAGGCAAACCTTCTAAAAACCTCCTAAAACCCCTTAATCCTCAATCCCCCCATGGCTGTCGGCCACCCCGCGCGTCCAGTAACCGGCGGCCTTCACCCACTCCCGCGGATGGCCCAGCGTATCGACGACATAGGCCTTGAGCGCCCGCGCCATTTCGGTTTCGCCCGCGATGAACACGAAGCCGTCACCTGAGGGCAGATCGACCCCGCCAAGGGCCGCGATCAGGCGGGCGGCGTCTTCCTTGCCCCCGCTCTGCGCGCTCCCGTTTTGCCCACCGCCACGATGGGCCCAGAGGCCCTGCCATGCGGATTTCGTGGCAAACACCTGCTCGCTTTCGGCCCCTTCGACCACGACGGCGGTGATGACGGGAACGCCGCTGCGCAGTTCTTCGGTGCGGCGGCCGATGGAGGGGAGCGCGGTTTCATCGCCGATCAGCAGATACCAGTCGAAATCGTCGGGTACGACCGCCGACCCGCGCGGCCCGCCGATGGGCAGCGTGTCGCCAGGCTTGGCGTCGATGGCCCATTGCGTGGCGGGGCCGGCGTCATGGATGGCAAAATCGATAACCAGCACGCCTGCCTTGGTATCAAAGCGGCGGGGGGTATAATCGCGCATCAGCGGCTTTTCCTCGCCCGGCGCGGCAAAGAACAGCTTGATATGGTCATCGGGCGAGGCGCTGTTGAAATCCTGCAAATCGTCGCAGGAAAAGGTGATGCGGCGCATGTTGGGACCGAGCGACTCGATGGTCTGGACGGTCAATGTGCGGCGGCGGATTTCGTGGCGGAGGCGGGTGATCTGGTGGCGTGTCATGATGGCTTGTCCCTTTTGCGGAAGGTGGGAGGGCAGGTGGCGGCGGCGCAGGATTTCGAGGTGAGTCATCATGAAGCGGCCTATTCCTGAATCGCTATGTTGCAATCAAGATATATCTTACCACGCAAAACGCAAGCCCCCATCCGCGATTTTTTGCGAGGGGCTCGCAAAAACAAAAACGGCGCCCGAAGGCGCCGTTTCCGTATCGTGCGAAAATGTTTGGCCGATCAGCGCAGATCGGGCGGCGTCGCCTCACCTTTCAGCATGGCAATCGCCTCGGAGAGCGGCATGAACTTCTGCTGCTGCTCGCCCAGGATGCGGACCGCCACGGTGCCTTCCTCGGCCTCGCGCTTGCCGACAACCAACAGATAAGGCACCTTTTTCAAGGAATGCTCGCGCACCTTGTAGTTGATCTTCTCGTTGCGCAGATCGCTTTCCACGCGAATACCCGCCGCGCGCAATTGGGCCACAGCGTCCTGCGCATAGCCATCGGCGTCCGACACGATGGTGGCCACCACCGCCTGAACCGGGGCCAGCCACACCGGCAGCTTGCCCGCGAAATGCTCGATCAGGATGCCGATGAAACGCTCATACGAACCAAGGATCGCGCGGTGCAGCATGACCGGACGATGCTTTTCGCCATCCTCGGCAATATAGGCGGCGTCGAGTCGCTCAGGCAGCACGCGGTCCGACTGGATCGTGCCGCACTGCCACGTGCGCCCGATGGCGTCGGTCAGATGCCATTCCAGCTTGGGCGCATAGAAAGCCCCCTCGCCCGGCAGCTCTTCCCAGCCATATTCTTCCGTGGCAAGACCCGCATTGACCACCGCATCGCGCAGTTCGGTCTCGGCCAGATCCCACATTTCCTCGCTGCCGAAACGCTTTTCCGGGCGCAGCGCCAGCTTGATCGAATAGGTAAAGCCGAAGTCCTTGTACACCCGGTCGGCCAGTTCGCAGAAGGCGCGAACCTCTTCCACGATCTGATCCTCGCGGCAGAAGATATGGCCGTCATCCTGCGTGAACTGGCGCACGCGCATGATGCCGTGCAGCGCGCCATGCGGCTCGTTGCGGTGGCAACAGCCCATTTCGGCCAGACGCAGCGGCAATTCGCGATACGACTTGATGCCCTGACGGAAGATCAGCACATGCGCCGGGCAGTTCATCGGCTTCAAGGCCATCCAGTCGGCGTCCTTCGAGACGATGGGGCCATCGTCCTCGGTGTTGGGCGCCTCGTCGGGGATGACGAACATGTTTTCGCGATATTTGCCCCAGTGGCCCGATTGCTCCCACTGCTTGGCATCCATCACCTGCGGGGTCTTGACCTCCTGATAGCCGGTGCCGTCAATGGCGCGGCGCATATAGGCTTCCAGCTCGCGCCAGATGAGATAGCCCTTGGGATGCCAGAACACGCTGCCATGCGCTTCGGATTGCAGGTGGAACAGGTCCATTTCCGCGCCAAGCTTGCGGTGGTCGCGCTTGGCGGCCTCTTCCAAACGCAGCAGATGCGCGTCGAGCTGCTTCTTGTTGAGCCAGCCCGTGCCATAGATGCGCGACAACATCGCGTTCTTCTGGTCACCGCGCCAATAGGCGCCCGACACACGGGTCAGCTTGAAAGCCGCGGGGTCCAGCTTGCCGGTCGAGGGCAAATGCGGCCCCTTGCACATGTCCAGCCAGTCATCGCCCGACCAGTAAACCGTCAGTTCCTCATCCTCGGGCAATTCGGCGGCCCATTCGGCCTTGAAGCTCTCGCCCTGCTGCTTCCAGCGCGAAATCAGTTGTTCGCGGCTCCACACCTCGCGGCGCAGCGGCTTGTTGGCGGCGATGATCTTGCGCATCTCCGCCTCGATCAGCGGCAGGTCTTCATCGGTGAAAGGACGCTCCGCAGGCGCGAAATCGTAATAGAAGCCATCGTCCGTGGCCGGACCAAAGGTGATCTGCGTGCCGGGAAACAGCGCCTGCACCGCCTCGGCCAGAACGTGGGCGAAATCATGCCGCGCCAGTTCCAGCGCGTCCTTTTCATCCTTGCCCGTCACCAGCGCCAACGCCGCATCGCCCGTGAAAGTTCGGGTGAGATCGACCAGTTCGCCATCGATGCGCGCGGCAATCGCGGCCTTGGCCAGGCCAGGGCCAATCGCGGCGGCAACATCCGCAGGGGTCGAGCCCGGCGCCATCTCGCGCACAGAGCCATCGGGAAGGGTGATCTTGAGCATGGTCGACATGGGCCAAGCCCTTAGCGCCCGCGCGGCCAAGGCTCAACAGCAAAGGCGCCGACTTGTGCCGCCGGAGAAACAGGCCCATCTGATGCGCCATGACGCAAACCCATATGATGCCCGATGGCCGCGCCATCGCCTATCGCCATATTGCCGGAACCATTGCCGGAACGGGGCCGACCATCGTCTTCCTGCCCGGCTATATGTCCGACATGGCGGGCGGCAAGGCCAGCGCGGTGTTTGACTGGGCGGCGGCGGGGGGGCGGGCCTGCCTGTTGCTGGACTATTCGGGATGCGGGCAATCGGCGGGGAATTTTGCCGATGGCACGCTCTCGCGCTGGCGCGACGAGGTGATCGCGCTGATCGAGGCCTATGTCGCCGGGCCTGTCGTGCTGGTGGGGTCGAGCATGGGCGGGTGGCTGATGCTTCTCATCGCCCGCGCGATGCCGGGGCGAATCGCCGGACTGGTGGGCATCGCCGCCGCCCCCGATTTTACCGAGTGGGGCTATGACAGCGCGCAAAAGGCGCAATTGGCCGCCGGGCAAACCGTGCTCGAACCCAACCCCTATGGCCCCGAGCCGACGCCGACCCATGCCGCCTTCTGGGCCGATGGGCAGGCGCAATTGCAGCTCGACGCCCCGATTCCCCTCGACGCCCCGGTCCGCCTGCTACACGGGATCGAGGACGCCGATGTTCCGCCCGCCATCGGCCATCGCCTGATGGGCGCGCTGCGTTCGGGCGATGTTCAGCTCACCCTTGTCAAAGGCGGCGATCATCGTCTCAGCCGGGATGAGGACATCGCCCTGCTGCTGCGTACCCTTGCTTCACTTGCAGATTGATCACCCATGGCCCTTGTTTTCCTGATCCCCCTCGTCGCCCAGGCCGCCGCGCTCAATGGCGGAGGCATTGCGGGGCTGAACCTGCCCCAGATCGACCGGCCCCGGCCCGTCGCGCCCCGCCCGCGCGGCATCGTCTTTGACTGGCCAACCCAGACCAGCCATTTCCGCAAATGCATGGACGCGGCCGAAAGCGATCCGGCAGGCGGGCTGAGCGATGCGCGCCAATGGGTGAAGGATGCGGCCAGGGAAAATGAGATCACCCGCGCACAGGCCAATGTCTGCCTTGGCAGCGCGCTGTCCCGGCAAGGGCAGTGGAGCGCGGCCCGCGTCGCCTTCATCGCCGCCCATGATGCCACCTCCGACACGCTTTGGCGGGCGCAGGCGGGCGCCATGGCGGGCAATGCCGCGCTGGCGCAGGGGGCGGCGGGCGATGCGCTGCCGCTGCTCGACGGCGCGCTGGCCGATGCGCGCGCGGCGGCCAAGCCCGAGCTGGCGGGCGGCATCATGGTGGACCGCGCCCGCGCGCTGGTCGCGCTGGGCCGCCCGGTCGAGGCCGAGCCGGTGCTGGCCGACGCCCGCGCCGCCTTGCCCGATGATGCGCAGGTCTGGCTGCTGTCGGCCACGCTCTCGCGCCGGATGAACAAATTGGCCGAGGCGCAGGTTCAGATCGAGAATGCCGCCCGGCTCGACCCGCGCGATGGCGACATCGGCGTGGAGGCGGGCGTGATCGCCATGCTGTCGGGCCGCGAGGATGCGGCGCGCAAGAGCTGGGAATCAGTGGTCAGGACCAGCCCCGAGTCGGAAAGCGGCGCGCGCGCAAAAGCCTATCTGGCGCAGATCGGCCCGCCAACCCCGGCCCAAACGGCAGGAAAATAAAGTGCATAAGTGCGATCCCATCTTGGCGAGTTTACGGTAATAAAATAACACAAATGCGTAACCTCTGATGGCTAGACCGGATGAGGCGAACCAAGACCAAGACGTAATACAGGCCCCGGGCAGCCGGGCATCCCCCTCCTGCCCCGGCCGCATCCCCGGCCACGGGGGGAGAGTGTGTCCGACCATGACGAAGAATGCTCAAAAGCCTGATTCCCTTTCGCAAAGCCCCGCCATCGACCCGCGCGAAACCGCGCTGGCCCGCCATCTGGCCGAGGCGCAATTGCCCGGCGACGGCGATCTGGACGCCGATGGCCTGACGGCGGCGGCGCGTTTCCTGCTGGGCGCGGGGGCGCGGCGCGAAAGAACCCAGACCGCGCTGTCCATCGAAAATGTCTCGCGCGAAGGGGGCGGGCGTTTCATGCGCATCGCCATCATCAATGAAGACATGCCCTTCCTTGTCGATTCGATCGCCACGACGATCTCGGCTCAGGGGCTGGTGATCGACCGCCTGCTGCATCCGGTGGTGCCGGTGCTGCGCGACGGGCGCGGCGAAATCACCGAGATTCCCGAGGACCATGGACCCGGCATCCCGCGCGAATCGATGGTCTATCTGGAAACCGCGCGGGCCGATGCGCGCACGCGCTCGGCCATTTCGGCGGCGCTGGGCGTGACGCTGGGCGATGTGCGCGCGGCCGTCGGCGATTGGGGCGCGATCCAGCGCGCGATGGTTGATGACGCGGCCACGCTGAACGCGATGGACCGCACCGAGGGCGCGGCTTTGCTGCGCTGGTTCAACGACGGGATGCTGACC
This sequence comes from Novosphingobium sp. KACC 22771, assembly GCF_028736195.1. GTDB lineage: Bacteria > Pseudomonadota > Alphaproteobacteria > Sphingomonadales > Sphingomonadaceae > Novosphingobium. Next base: position 176,697 of record NZ_CP117881.1, read on the forward strand.
CAACTGGGCCATGTCGTGCGCCGCCGCGATGGGTCGCAGACCGGCGCATTGGGCATTTGCCGGAAAAGCACGTGGGAATTGCTCTCCGCGCCTGCCTATGCCCGCTGCTTTGCTTGGTTTGACCAGTTTCTGGCGCGGGGCGGCGCGGGCCGTCTGCCGCTGATCGTCAAATCCAATCGCATCGCCCATGTGCACCGCCGGGTGCCGCTTGACCTGTTCATCCTGCCGGTGATCGAGGAAGGCAAGCTGGCCGCGCTCTCGGTCCATGCGGGCGTGTGGACCAGCGCCGCGCTGGCCACCGCGCCGGGCCATGTGCCGCTGATGCGCGCGCAATTGTCGGCCCTGCTGGAAAAGCACGAGTTCAGCCCCAACGGCCATGCGGGCAAGGTGCTGACCCATGCGATGACCAGCCTGCCGCATGATCTGATGATCGGCTTTAGCGATGCCGATATGGAGCGCGTGGCGCTGGCCATGATGAGCCTGATCGACCGACCGCGCCCGCGCATCGCGCTGGTCTGCGCGCCGCTTGAACGGCACATTTACGCTTTCGTCTGGCTGCCGCGCGATGCGGTGGCCACCGAGGTCCGCCACGAAATCGCCCAGATGCTGAGCGAGGCGATTCAAGGTCAGGTGATCGACTGGAGCCTTGAGGTCGAGGGATCGAACCTGGCCCAATTGCGCTTCACCCTCGCGGTGGATGAAAGCCAGGAGGCCTGCCCCGAACCCGATGAGGCGGCGCTGGACGCGCGGCTGCGCGCCATGCTGCGCGGATGGGGCGATGCGGTCGAGGCCGAAATCGCCCGCACGGAGGAACCGGGCCGCGCCGCCGCCATCGCCGCGCGTTATGCCGGGGCTTTCCCGATTGCCTATCGCAACCTTTACGGCCCGGCCGAGGCCGCGCAGGACATCGGCCATCTGCGCCGCATTACCGGCGCGCCCGACGACGAGGCCCACCAGCGCGGGGTGCGCCTCTATCGCCTGCCCGGCGACGAGGAAGGGCAATTGCGCCTCAAGCTTTATCAGCGCCATGGCTCGCTGGTCCTGTCCGATGTCGTGCCCGCGCTCGAAAATTTCGGGTTCCGCGTGATCGACACCATCCCCACCACGCTCGAATCGGGCGATCTGGCGCTGGGTTCGATCCATGATTTCGTGCTGAGCCTGCGCGGCGGGCAATCGCTGGCCGAGGTGCTGGGCCATGCGCCGATCATCGAGGACGCTTTGACCGCGATGCTGCATGGCGCGGGCGAGAATGATGCCTTCAACCGCCTGATCGTGGGCGTGGGCCTTTCCGCGCGTGAGGCCAACTGGCTGCGCGCCTTCTATCGCTATCTGCGGCAGACGGGCCTGTCCTATGGCATTGATACGGCGGTCGATGCGCTGCTGGGCGCGCCGATGGTCACGCTGGGTCTGGTCGATCTGCTGCGCGCGCGCCATCAGCCCGGCATTGATGACCGCGACAAGGCCGAAGCCGGCGCCGATGAGGCGATCCGCGACGGGCTGGCGGGCGTGACGGCGATCAACCAGGACCGCCTGCTGCGCGCCTTCCGCGCGGTGGTCCATGCGTGCCTGCGCACCAATGCGTTTGTCGAGGCGGGGCGCGAGGCGCTGGCCTTCAAATTCGATTCCGCGCTTGTGCCGGGCCTGCCCAAGCCTTTGCCGTGGCGCGAAATCTTCGTCTATTCGCCCCGCGTCGAGGGCATCCACCTGCGCGCCGGGCCGGTGGCGCGCGGCGGCCTGCGCTGGTCCGACCGGCGCGACGATTTCCGCACCGAGGTGCTGGGCCTGATGAAGGCGCAGCGGGTGAAGAACGCCGTGATCGTGCCCACCGGGGCCAAGGGCGGTTTTTATCCCAAGCAATTGCCCGACCCGGCGCAAAACCGCGACGCATGGGCCAATGAAGGGCGCGAAAGCTACAAGCTCTTCATCCGCACGCTGCTCTCGCTTACCGACAATATCGTCGATGGCGCGGTGGTGCATCCGGCGGGCATGGTGGTGCTCGATGGCGAAGACCCCTATTTCGTGGTCGCCGCCGACAAGGGCACCGCGACTTTCTCCGACACGGCCAATGCGCTGGCGGCGGAAAAGGACTTCTGGCTGGATGATGCCTTCGCCAGCGGCGGGTCGAAGGGCTATGACCACAAGGCGATGGGCATCACCGCGCGCGGGGCATGGATTTCGGTCCAGCGCCATTTCCGCGAAATGGGCATTGATGTGCAGACCGACCCCGTCCGCGTGGTGGGCGTGGGCGACATGTCGGGCGACGTATTCGGCAATGGGATGTTGCTCTCCAAGGCCATCCGGCTGGTGGCGGCCTTTGACCACCGGCATATTTTCCTCGACCCCGCGCCGGACGCGGAAAAGTCATGGGAAGAACGCAACCGCCTCTTCGCCCTGCCCCGGTCAAGCTGGGACGATTATGACAAGAGCCTGATTTCGCAGGGCGGCGGCGTATTCCCCCGCACCCAGAAGTCGATCCCCCTGTCGCCCGAAATCTGCGAGGCATTGGGCATCGAAGGCGAAAGCATCGACCCAGACAGCCTGATGACCGCGATACTGAAGGCCCCGGTCGATCTGCTCTGGTTCGGCGGCATTGGCACCTATGTAAAGGCCCCGCATGAGGCCCATGCCGATGTGGGCGATCCGGCCAATGACGCGATCCGGGTGAACGGCGGCGATGTGCGCGCCCGCGTGATCGGCGAAGGCGGCAATCTGGGCTGCACCCAGGCGGGGCGCATCGACTATGGCCTGCATGGCGCGCAGGGCGTGGGCGGGCGCGACAACCCCGACTTCATCGACAATTCGGCGGGCGTCGATTGCTCGGACAAGGAGGTCAACATCAAGATCGCGCTGGCCAGCGCCAAGCGGGCCGGGCGGCTGGACGAGGATGGGCGCGTGGCGCTGCTTTCCTCGATGACGGACGATGTGGCCGAGCTGGTGCTGGAGGATAACCGGTTGCAGGCGCTGGGCCTGTCCATCGCTGAGAGCGGCGGGGCAGCGGCGGTGCCCGGCTATTTCCGCCTGATCGAGGTGCTGGAGGAGGGCGGCCATCTCGACCGCCGCACGGAAGGGCTGGCGGACGCCGACACATTCCACCGCCGCGCCGAGGATGGGGAAGGCTTTACCCGCCCCGAGCTGGCCGTGCTGCTCTCCAGCGCGAAACTGGTGCTGCAGGATGCGCTGGAGCATTCGGGCGTGCTGGACGATCCGGGGCTGGAGGAGGACCTGCTCGCCGCCTTCCCGCCCGCGATGCGCGAAACCTATCGTCAGGACATCCTGAACCACCGCCTGCGCCGCGAAATTCTGGCCACGCGGATCGCCAATCGCCTCGTCAACCGGATGGGCTTTATCCACCCCTTCGAACTGGCCGAGGAGGAAGGCGTGAGCCTTGCCGATGTGGCCGCCGCCTTCCTCGCCGCCGAACGGCTGTTTGCCATGGGGCCGGTGTGGAACGATATCGAGGGCGGGCATATGGAAGAGCCTGCCCGCATCCTGCTGTTTGAACGGGCGGCGCAGGCGCTGCGCGGGCATATGGCGGATCTGCTGCGCGCGGGCGCGGCGCAGGAATTCCCCTCGGTGCTGGCCGATGCGCTGGCCCCGGCGCTGGAGGAACTGGCGGGGGCGCTTGACGGCCTGCTGGTCTCCGAGGCGCGCAGCGGTTCGGCCCGCCTGCGCGCCGAACTCTCGGTGGCGGGGGCCAATGAGGCGGAATTGAGCAGCGTTGTGCGCCTGTTCGACCTCGACGGGGCCGTGGGCGTCGCCGCGCTGGCCCACAGCGCCGGGCTCGAAGCCGTCCCGCTGGCCAAGGCCTTTACCAGCCTTGGCGCCGCGCTCGGCCTCGACTGGGCGCAGGCCACCGCCGCCCGCCTCTCGCCCTCCGATCCGTGGGAACGCCTGCTGGTGGGCGGCCTCGCCCGCGATTTCCAGCAGATGCGGCTCGATGCGCTGGGTCGCTGGAACGGAGGCGATCCGCAAGGGGCCGTCGAGGACTGGCTGGTCGCGCAAACCGAGGGCGTGGCACGCTTTGGCGCCATGATCGAGCGCGCGCGCAAGGTCGTGCCCACCACGCCCGCCCTGTTGGCTCAGATTGCCGGGCAGGCGCGGGGGTTGTTGATGCGATAAGAAGGGTAAGATGCGAGGGACTCGTCCCTCGCGCTCCCATTACTGTCTGCGTTGTGTATCGGGTTCGGCGGATGGGTGTCGGACGCAATGTCATAATTTAAAAGCCTGCGGCGCGGATTAGGATGCCCCCTCCGCGCCGCAGGCTTTATTTCCATCCCACCCCCGCCAACCGATCACCCCCCATTAATGGGATTGCAAAGGGATGAATCCCTTTGCCCGCCGGAGGCAAAAACCCTTAATCCCCTACCGCAACCTGTCCAAAGCCCAGACCGCCGCCTCGGCCACCGCCTCATCCTCATCCCCCAACAGTGCGCGAACCGGAGCGATCAGCCCCGCATCCCCGCTGTTCCCCGCCGCATAGAGACAGTTGCGGACGAAGCGGTTGCGCCCGATCCGCTTGATGGGCGAGCCGGAAAAGAGCTGCCGAAACCCCGCATCGTCCAGCGCCAGCAGTTCGGCAATCCGGGGCGCGACCAATTCGGCGCGGGGCAGGAAGGCGCGGTGGCGCGCGGCGGCATCGGCAAATTTGTTCCAGGGGCACACGGCGAGGCAATCGTCGCAGCCATAGATGCGGTTGCCCAATGCCTCGCGAAATTCCAACGGGATCGGCCCTTTATGCTCGATGGTCAGGTAGGACACGCAGCGCCGCGCATCGAGTTGATAGGGCGCAGGGAAAGCACCGGTGGGGCAGGCGTCCTGACAGGCGCGGCATGAACCGCAGCGGTCGCGGCCCGGCTGGTCCGGTTCAAACGCCAGCGTGGTATAGATCGCGCCAAGGAACAGCCATGAGCCATGCTGGCGGCTGACGACATTGGTGTGCTTGCCCTGCCAGCCCAGCCCGGCGGCGGCGGCCAGCGGCTTTTCCATCACGGGCGCGGTATCGACAAAGACCTTGACCCCGATCTCGCCCAGCCCCGCCTTGGCCGCCGCATCGACCAGCCAGCGGGCCAGCGCCTTGAGCGCCTTTTTCACCACATCGTGATAATCGGTCCCCTGCGAATAGACCGAGATGCGCGCCCGATCCCCCACCTCGGCCAGCGCCAGCGGATCATGAGCGGGCGCATAGCTCATGCCCAGCGCGATCACGCTTTGCGCCTCGGGCCACAATCCTTGCGGCGATCGGCGGTGGTGCAGGCGGTCGGCCATCCATGCCATCTGACCATAGGACCCGGCCTCCAGCCATTGTTCGAGGCGGGCCGCGCGGGCCTCGTCCTCCTGCGCCGCCGCCACACCAAAGGCGGCAAAGCCCAGACGCGCCGCTTCCTGCGCCAATGCTTTTTGCAGAGATGGGATGGCATTGTTAAGCAAGGGGAGGCTAAATCCTGTTACGGGCATGACCCAGAACGCTTAGGGGAACCGCAAGTGCTGAGCAATGATTGGGCCATTGAGGCGCGCGGCCTCGTCAAACGGTTTGACGGGTTCACCGCCGTCGATGGCGTCGATCTGTCCGTGCCGCAAGGGGCGATTTACGGCATCCTTGGCCCCAATGGCGCGGGTAAGACCACGACTTTGCGGATGCTTCAGGGGATTATCGACCCGGATTCGGGGGTGCGGCGCATTCTGGGCGCGGATCGCCCGCATGATGTGGCCCATCGCATCGGCTATCTGCCCGAGGAGCGCGGACTTTACCCCACGATGAAGACCTATGAGGCGATTGCCTTCATGGGCGCGCTGCGCGGCCTGCCGCTGGCCGAAGGGCGCCGCCGCGGCAAGGCGATGATGGAGGAGCACGGCCTGACCTATGCCATCGACCGCCAGATCCGCCAGCTTTCCAAAGGCATGGCGCAGCAGGTGCAGATCCTTGGCACGCTGGTCCACCAGCCCGATCTGGTGATTTTTGATGAACCCTTCTCCGGCCTTGATGCGCTCAATCAGGGCAAGCTGGAAAAGATGATCCGCGCATTGGCGGCGGGCGGGACCACGGTGATTTTTTCCACCCATGTCATCGCCCATGCCGAAAGATTGTGCGACGAGGTGGCGATCATCGCCGGGGGCCGCGTGCCCTTTGCCGGGCCGGTGGATGTGGCGCGCGACCGCATCCCGGCGCAGGTCCGCCTTGAAACCCGCCACGCCGATGGACCGTGGCGCGCGGCCCTGCCGCCCGATGCGCGGCATGAAGGCGCCCTGTGGTCCTTCCCCCTGCCCGAAACCGGGGTCGAGCCTTTGCTGCGCGCGCTGATCGAGGGGGAAGCGGGCATTCTCTCGCTCTCCATCGAACGGGCGGGTCTGCACGACGCCTTCGTCGCCATTGCCGGAGAGGCCGCCGCCCGCGCTCTGGGCCAACCCACGCAGGAGGAGGTGGCATGATGCATAAGGGCCGCCTTTCGACGCTTGCGGGCGCCTTTGTCGTCGCCCGGCGCGATTTCGTCGCCATCCTGTGGAGCCGCAGCTTCATCTTCTTCCTGCTGGGGCCGCTGTTTCCGCTCTTTGTGGGCGCCATGGCGGGCAGCATCGGCGCCCATGTCGAGGATGCCGTCGATACGCCGCAAATCGGCCTGATGATGGCGGGCGAGGATATCGACGCCATGTTGACCGCGCGCCATGCGCTCGAACCGGCACTGCGCGATGACCTGCCCGATCTGGTGGTGGTGGCGCGGCTGCGTCCGGGCGAAATGCCCGACGTGCGCGCGGCGCTGGCCGACAAAAGTATCAATGGCGGCAATCTTTCCGCCATCATTTCGGGCACGGCGCGCCATCCGGTGCTGACCGGCACGCCCGGACGCCTGGCCGCATGGCAGGGCGCGGTGGCGCTGATCGCGGCGCGGGCCACGGGCCATGGGCCGGACCTGCTGCCTTCGGTCGCGCTGGCCCCCACGGCCACCTCGACCGCCGCGCAGGCGCATAATCGCGTGCTGACCGCGCAGGGCGGGCAGACGCTGCTGTTCCTGCTGACCATGCTGCTGGCGGGCATGGTGCTTTCGAACCTCATGGAGGAAAAGGGCAACAAGGTCATCGAGATCCTCGCCGCCGCGATCCCCATGGAATCGGTGTTCTTCGGCAAGCTTTTCGCCATGCTGGCGATCAGCTTTGTCGGGATCGGCGTCTGGGCCTTGTCGGGGGCGGCGCTCTCGATGGCGGGCTGGATGCATATTCCTGAACTGGTGACGCCTGCGGTGGGCTGGCCCTTGTTCATTGCGCTGGGCGTGGCCTATTTCGCCATGGCCTATCTGGTGCTGGGCTCCATCTTCCTCGCCATCGGCTCGATGGCCAATTCGGTGCGCGAAATCCAGACGCTGAACATGCCCGTGACGATGGCGCAACTGATGGTGTTCTTCTTCGCTTCCTATGCGATGGCCCGCCCCGGTTCGGGGGTGGAGATCGCGGCGATGGTGGTGCCCTTCTCCTCACCCTTTGCCATGCTGGCGCGCGCGGCGATGCAGGAAGCGCTCTGGCCCCATCTGGCGGCGCTGGGCTGGCAGGCGCTGTGGGTGACGATATTCGTGCGCGGCGGGGCGGCCCTGTTCCGGCGGCGCGTGATGAAAAGCGGGCCGCAGGGGACGGGGCAAAAGCGGGGCCTGATCGCGGCCTTGCGCGGGAAAAAGTGAACGCTTGAAACTTTCTGCCTCTCGCCCACGTATATGGGGAAAAGGGAGATTTGCCATGCGCCCCACCCGCCGCCAGATTTTGCGCCAGATGACCATCGGCCTTGCCGCCGCCGCCTTGATTCCGGCGCGGGCATGGGCCGCTTTTCCGTTAACCCTGCCCGATGCCGAGTGGCGCAAACGGCTGACGCCCGCGCAGTATAATATCCTGCGCGGCAAACAAACCGAAATTCCCTATACCTCGCCTTTGCTGAAAGAACACCGCAAGGGCACTTTCGTCTGCGCGGCCGACAATCACCCGCTCTTCGCCTCCTTCACCAAATTCGACTCGGGCACAGGCTGGCCCAGCTTCTGGCGGCCATTGAACGGCGCGGTCGGCACCAGCACCGATCACGAACTGGGCTATGCCCGCACCGAGGTCCATTGCGCGCAATGCGGGGGCCATCTGGGCCATGTGTTCGACGATGGACCGCGCCCCACCGGGCTGCGTTATTGCATGAACGGGGCGGCGATGAAGTTCGTCCCGGCCTAGATTACACGCCAGACCTGCAAGCCATCGGCCGCCACCGGCGCCAGCCATGACGGCGCGCGCCCGGCCAGCAATTGCGCCGCCAGCCCATGCGGGGCCTCGCGCGCATAGATCTGCGGCTCGCCCAGATCGGGACAGAGCGCGACATAGGCAATATGGTTGGCGCGGATAATCGCGCGGGCGGCATCCGGCGCGGCGACAAAGGCGGCGATGGCATCATGCATCCCGCGCGCCCCGCGATGGTGGCCCGTGGCCAGCACACTGTCGCGGCTGCCCAGCAAAATGTCCGGGCCGATGTCGAGCGGGGCCAGAATGGTCCCCTGCGGCAGAGTGTTGAGCACAGCGGCATGGCGCCGCGCCTCGCAGGCCGAAACGCGCTGCGCCGTGAGGGCCGCCGGAGCAGACGCCTTATGCGGCATCATGGCCCAAATCGTGATGGGCGCCGAGGGCACCATCGCCGCGACAATGCCCAGCGCCGCGATCGGACGCCCCTGCCGCGCCGCCACCAGCCATTCGCCCACCAGCCAGGCCAGCGGCACCGCCGAAAAGGCCCCCGCCACTGCCCCGGCCCGCGTCACCAACACCGCCACAGCCAGCGCCCCGCCAAGGATCAGCGTATATTCCTGCCACCACACGCGCTCCTCGCCCGTGCTGCGCCGCATCAGCCCAGCGCAGGCGAAAAGCGCGAACAGGGGCGGCACGACGGTCTGCAGGGCGGTGGCCCAATCCTGTCGCCACAACGGCAGCCCTTCGGCCACCTGCTGATACCACAGGCGCTGGACCAGCGGGTCGAGCATGTTGAAACTGCCCCCCCGGCATTGCGGGGCAAGGCCAAGATAGAGCGCCAAAGCCCCCGCGCCCGCGATGGCCAAGCCCGCCAGCGCCGGGCCGCGCCACAGGCGCAAAACCAGCGCCGCCCAGACGAACATGGCCAGATGCACCGGCGCGATGGCATCGCAATGCTGCGCCCAATCGCCCCAGCGCGTGGCCGCAAAACAGGCCAGCGACACCGCCGCCAAGGCCGCGGCGAAATGCGCAAGCCAATCGCGCGTCTCCCCCCCGCGCAGCCAGCGCCAAGCGCCCAGCGCCCCAAACACCGCCGTCAGCGGCAAGCCCTCAAGGCTGATCGACAGGCCAATGGCCAGCGCCGCGCCCGAAATCCACCCGCCGATCCGCGCATGGCGCGTCATCAGCCCTTGCAGCGCCAGCATCGCGGCGGCCACCTGCCAGCCGTGATGATCGATCCGCATGGGCCGGATCTGCGTCACCACCGGCACCGACATGGCCAGCGTCAGGCAGGACAGCGTGGTGGCCTCGGCCCCCAACCTTTCCCACGCCACCCGCGCCGCCAGCACCATCACCATGGCCAGCGTCAGCAGAGGCACGATCAGCATGGCGGCCATTTCCGCCCCATCGCCCCCCAGCACGGGCCGCAAAGCCAGCACCACCAGCGCCAGCGGCACATCGACGATCCGCGACCAATGCATCGCCACCCCGCCATGGGCCGGGTCGATCCGGTGCTGGGTCACATCAAACCAGCCCTGCCCGCCCAGCCAGTCGCGCAATTCAACCAGCCGCAGCGCATCATCGGGATCGGGAAAATGCCCCGCCGCGATGGCCCCCGCATTGGTCAGCAAAAGCAGTAAGGCCACCAGCCCATAGGCCAGCGCCACACGTTTGAAAAAATCGCGGATATCGCCCCTCATGCCGCCGCCGGACGGGGCGCAAACACCACCAGCGCGCGCAGCAGCCATGTGGCGATGAAACTGATTCCCACCGCCGCGATCTTGGCCAGACGCGGATCAAGCCCGGCCCTTGCGCCGATCCCGACAATGCCCACCGTCAGGCCGAGGCCAACCAGCGCCGAGGCGACAAACAGCACCTTTTGCACCCAGCGCGCCGCACCATCGGCCGCGGCAAACACCACGCGCGCCGACAGCCACCAATGCACCGCCACCCCCAGCCCATAGGCCAGCGCCGAGGCCCCAGCCGCCGCAACGCCCGTCTGTATCAACGCCACAAACGCCCCCATATCCGCCCCGAGCGCGACCGCGCTGACGCCCAGATAGCGCCATCTCCGCGCCCCCCAAAGGACAGGAATGCGGCCGCGCATCAGGCCGCCCGTTGCTTTTGCACCGCCACCCTTTGCGGCACAGGGCGGAGCGAGGCCAGCGCGGCGACCTGATCGGGCGTGGGCGTCGCGCTGGTCTGCGCGCCCTCATCGCCCGCCTCGTGATATTCGGCGTCCTCGTTCACGCGCCAGATGTCATAGATCCGCGCCCCGGCCTTGATGTTTTCCACCGTCAGCATGGCGGTCATCATCGCGTGATCCTGGTTGTTGTAGCGGTGCATCCCGTTGCGCCCCACCATATGCAGCGTGGGGAAGCGCGCCTCAAGATCGGCGCGCATGGCGGCCACCTGTTCGGCATAGGTTTCGTCATAGACCGGATAGGCCTTTTCCTGACGTACCACCGCGCCGCCGATGACTTGCTCTGCGCGGACAAGGCCCAGAATCTCCATCTCGCGCGTGGCCAGGGCAATCAGGTCCGCATCGCTTTGCGACCACAGGCCATCGCCCTCAAAACAGAAATATTCCAGACCCACACAGGCCACCCCCGCCTCGGGCACCATTTCGGGCGACCAGCTGCGGAAATTCTGGATGCGGCCAACCTGAACCTTGGAATCGTGGATATAGATCCAATTGTCCGGAAACAGATCCTGCGACCGGATTTTCAGCGCGACGGTCAGGAAATCGCGATATTTCAATTCCATCGCCTGCGGCAGGCTGGCAGGCAGCGGATGGATGCGGCACGCCAGTTCGCGCATCGGCGCGCTGGAGATGACATGGGCGGCATGGACCACCGTCTCGCCCGCCGCATGGGCGGCGGTCATACGCCACGCGCCATCGCCCCCTTGCGAAAGCTGTTTGAGCGTATGGCCCATCAACACCTGTCCGCGCCCGCTGGCGATTACATGGTCGCGCGCGGCCTCCCACATCATGCCCGGCCCAAGGCGGGGATAGCGAAACGATTCGAGCAGCGTCTTGGTCGCCATCCCGTCATTGGGCCGCTTGTTGAGCCCCAGCGAGCGCTTCAGCCCATCGACCACCGCGCCCCAGAGCGAGAGCCCCTTGATTCGCTGCGCCGCCCAATCCGCGCTCATTTCATCGCAGGGCATGCCCCATACCTTTTCGGTATAGGTTTTAAAAAAGATCGAAAACAGCTTTTGCCCGAATTGGTTAACTGTCCAGTCCTCAAAGGATTTCACAGTCTTGCGCGGAAAAGCCTTGGCCCGCGCAAAGCTGGCCATGCAGGCGGCGCTGCGCCACAGGCCCAGATTGCGCAAGGCCTCAAAAGCGCGCAGCGGATAGGAGTAGAATTTGCCCTCGTAATAGATCCGGCTCATGCGCGGGCGCTGGATGAAATCATGGGGCAGGATCTCGTTCCACAGATCGACCACCGCCTGCGATTTGGAAAAGAACCGGTGGCCGCCGATGTCGAAACGATAGCCCTCATGCTCGACCGTGCGCGAAATGCCGCCGACATAGCGCTCATCCTTCTCGATGACCGCCACGCTCATCCCCGCCCTTGTCAGCAGATAGGCCGCCGTCAGCCCGGCCGGCCCCGCGCCGATGATCGCCACATCGACCATCGCGCCTTTGCCCGCACCACCCGTTTCAAGGCCGCCAAAAACCATCTGATTCCCCAAATTCCGTCCCACATTGAGGTGAAGGAAAATGGCCAACAAATCGTTAAGCAGCCCCTTTGATCCACGCAAATATGCCTAATTACCCGGCGCGATGCGCCCACTGGCCATTTGCCGCGCGCTGGGGCAGGATGGCGCCGGGTTGGGTAAGACAAGGCGGGATGAATGGGCAAGGATGCCGCGCCGGGGGGCCGATGGCTCTGGGCGTTGATGGTGGGTTGGGCACTGGTGTTGGCGGGCCTGTGGGTGGCCGCGCCGCCCGCCCATCCCGAAATCACGGTTTTCTATCGCAAGTTGCAGGATCAATGGCTGCTGCTGGCCATGCTCTGGGCATGGGCCGGGGCGGCGGTGGCGATGCGGCGCTGGCGGCGGGTCGGGCCGTGGCGGATGGGCCCGCGCACGCCATGGGCGTTGGCGGGTCTGGCCGCGCTGGCGGTTTTGGCGGGGCATTATCTGGTGCTGGCGGGTTATGACCTCAGCCGCGACGAGCAGATGGTCAGTTTCGATGCCGCGATCTATCGCGCGGGGCGTCTGGCATGGCCGGTGCCTTTGGCATGGCGCGTCGATCTGCCCGCGCTCAACACGCTGTTCATGATGCCGCTGGCGCGGCCCGCGGCATGGGTGTCGACCTATCTGCCGGGCAATGCGATGCTCGAGGCCCTGTTTGGCCCGCTCAAGGCGCCGCTGCTGATGGCGGTCTCGGTGCTGGCGCTCTGGCGCGTGGGGCGGCGGTTGCTGGGGCCGGATCAGGATGCGCTGGCGGTGATGATGGCGCTGTTCCTGCTCTCGGGCCAGGTGCTGTTTTCGGCGATGAGCCGCTTTGCCATGCCCGCCCATCTGGCCTTCAATCTGGTCTGGCTTTGGCTGTTCCTGCGCGATACGCGGCGGGGCGATCTGGCCGCGCTGGCGGTGGGTTTTATCGCCACCGGGCTGCATCAGCCGCTGTTTCACCCGATGTTCGTGGCGCCATGGCTGGCGCTTTTGCTGTGGGAGCGACGCTGGGGTCGATTGGCGCTGTTCGTGGCGGGTTATCTGGCGGTCGGCCTGTTCTGGCTGTGGTGGCCGCATCTGACGCTTGATGCGGTGCGCGGGCCGGATTCGGTGCTGGTCGAGGCGGGCAGCGATTATGTCTCGCGCCTGATGGAAACGCTGGCGCAGAACAGCGACAATGGCACGCTGATGGCGGCCAATCTGCTGCGCATGGCGGCATGGACGCATCCCGCGCTCTGGGTGCTGGCGGCCATCGGCGCATGGGCGGGGCGGCGCGACGGGCGGGTGCTGGCGCTGCTGGCCGGGGTGGTGATTGTGGTGGTGGTGATGGGGCTGATCCTGCCTTATCAGGGCCATGGCTTTGGCTATCGCTATCTCCATCCGATGCTGGGCAATGTGGCGCTGTTGGGCGCGCTGGGCTGGCAAAACCTGGGGACGGCGCGGCGCGATCGGCTGCGTGGGGGGCTGGTGGCGATTTCGGCGCTGACCTTGCTGGTGCTGATCCCGATGCAGGGCTGGTTTGCCCATCGCCTCTATGGCGCCTTTGCCGATGCCAGCGCGAAGATCGATACGGTGCATGCCGATTATGTCATCATCGGCAATTATGACGCGCCGCTCGCGCTTGATCTGGGGATCAACCGGCCCGATCTGTCGAACCGCCCGCTGCGGCTGATCGAATATGACTATGATGATCTCGAAGAAATCGCCCCGCGCCTATGCGCCCATGGGCAAACGGTGGCCCTGCCCGCGCGCGGTTTCTATTTCGGCATCGGACGCGCGCTCAACATGATGCCGGGCCGCACCACCACGCGCCGCCGGGCATGGCATACGCAGGAGTTCACCCGCGCCGGGTGCAAGGTGATCAGCCTGTTGTAAGGCCCATAATCGCGCGCGCCATCGCGGCCCACGAATAGCGCGCAGCCGCCCATGCCGCCATCTGGGCGCGCTGGGCCATGGTCGGGCCGGGTGCGTCCAGCATCGCGGCCACGCGCGCCGCGCTGCCCTCCGCATCGGCCAGATCGACCGCCACGCCGCGCAGGAATGGCCCGGCCTCCGGATCCGCCAGATGCGTGGGTGCGCCGCAGATGACCGGCAGTCCGCAAGCCATCGCCTCCTGTATCACCAGCGGATAGCCCTCGCCAACGCTGGGCAGCAGCAGGCAATCGGCGCTGCGATAAAGCGCGGCCAATTGCGCAGGTGCCTGTGGCCCCAAATCATGGACATTGGCCAGCCCCCATGACGCAGGCCGGATCGGCCCCGCCCCCGCCAGCAGAAAAGCCACATCCGGGCGCATCGCCGCCACAGCGCGCAGAATCGACAGGCCCTTCTTTTCCACAAAGCGGCCCACGAACAGCACGCGCCTTTTACCCTCGGGCAGACCCTGCGCCGCCGGGCCCAGCCGCGTGAACACATCGCCATCCACCCCGTTGAACAGCAGCGCATAATCGCGCCGCGCCGGATCGCCTAACAGATCGCGCCGCACCGTGTCGGAAATAAACACCAGCCGGTCCGCCGCCCACAGCATCGGGCGCGTCACAACAGCGTTGGCCAGCGCCATCACCGCCCGCATCACACCCGAGGCAAAGGGAATGCCCGCAATATGCTGGATCAGCACCACCCGCCGCCCGCGCAATCTGGCCATCGCCAGCGCCAGGATCGAGGTGACATACAGCGCATCATGCACCACCACCGCATCGGCCCGCCCCACCGCCCGCCACAGCGCCGCCATACCCACCGGCCCCGGAATCGGCATGGGAAGGCCCGTCAGCTTCTCCGTCGGGTTGATGCAGGACAGGCAGAGCGTGGGAATATCCACCGGCGCCGGATCCTGCCCGCTGGCCGTCCACGTTACGTCCGCCCCCTGCGCCGCCATCTGCCGCGACAAATGCCCCGCCACCCGCTCTATCCCGCCAAGGTGGCTTTCGAAAAAATGGCTGACCATGAGGATGTGCATGGGGTGGGTCTTAATGGGTTTGCCTCCGGCGGGCAAAGGGACTTGTCCCTTTGCAATCCCGTTTTGTGGTGGTGCTTCCGTTCGCAGGGATGCGGATGGGGGATGGTTTTTAAAGCCTGCGGCGCGGCAAAGTAGCGCTGAAAAGCGCCGCAGGCTTTAAAATCCTTCACGCAACACGCAGCATGGCCTGTCTCACACCACCCCATTAACGGGATTGCAAAGGGCCCCCGCCCTTTGCCCGCCGGAGGCAAAACCTATTTCCGAACAATCGCCCAGCGCGAGAGCAGGAAATTCATCCCCACCATCAGACAGGAGGCCAAGGGCGCGGCATAGACCATCGCCAGCCCTACCGGCCCGCGCAACACCCATGTCACGCCCAGCGCCAGCGGGGTGTTGGTGCTCATGGCCAGCGCATAGCGGCCATAGCGGCCAAGGCTCATCGGTTCGCGAAAGGTCAGGTGCGAGTGGAGCGCATAGCCGACGAGCGAGACGAGGATGAAGGACAGGGCAAAGCCGACGCTGGATATGGCCAGCGGCCCGGCGCCCCGCATCGCCCAATCGGTGGCGATCATCACGCCATTATGCAGGCCAAGGCAGGTGGCCGCGACAAAGCCATAGGCCAGCCCGGTTCGCAAACTCATACCGCAACATGCGCCCGCACGAGATAGACGCAGGCATTGTCGTCGCGCATGGCGGCCGGCGTGATCGCATCCTCGACCACCGCGCGCGCATTCATCACCACCGCCAGCGCGCCCGCGATGATCGGCCCGATCACCGGCAGCTTGCGCAGGACAAAGGCAAAGGCGGTCAGCCGGATCATCGTTGTGGTGGCCAGCGGACCGCAGATCGAGTGCATTTCCTCCACCGCGATCCCGCGTGTTTTCAGGTCCAGCGCAAGGCCGGTGCGGGTCCAGCGGCGATGGTCCTCCGGGTGGGGGTGATAGAACCAACTGCCATGGGTGGACAGGATCAGCGTGCCGCCCGGTTTCAGCAAACGGCGGATTTCCGCGCAATAGGCGTCCAGATCGGGCACATGCTCCAGCACCTGCGCCGAAAGGATCGCGTCCACGCTGTGATCGGGCAAAGGCACCCGACCGTCCGGCCCGATCGGCAATTTGCCCTTGGCGGCGGCATCATCGTCAATATCGGCCGGGCGGTAATCCAGCCCCATCCCGCCCAGCAATGCCGCATAGGGCTGATCCCCGCAGCCCAGATCGAGGATGCTGGCGCCCTTGGGCAATCGCTCCGCCTGCGCCCGGATCAGTTTCGACAAAGGCGCCAGTTGCAGCCAGTCCGTATGCCACAAGGAGGGGGAAACCCGGCGCGTGTTATGCATCACAAATCTTCCTCACCCGGCACAAAGGCCGCATCATGGCCCGCAATGATCGCCAGCAGAAACCCGCCCAGCGCGGTCTGCACCCCGATGGCCCCCGCCGCCGCGGCCACCACCAGCGGCAGCACCGAGGGCAGCGGCAGATAGCCCCCCGCCCGCCAGTTGATGCCGATCACCGCCAGCGCCGCGCCCGAAAACACCATCAGCCCCAGCCCCAGCACCAGCGCATGTTCGAGCGTCAATATCGGGCTGAACCGGTCGAACCAGCCGTTCAGGTCGCGATAGCCGGTGCGCACGCCGTAAAAATGGGTCGCCATCGCCATGATCGCGGCAAAATGGCCCACCGTCAGCAGGAAACCGGCCAGAATCGTCCAGCCCGCTCCAACCACCGGATTGCCCGCCAGCCAGCCCATGTCAAAGCCCATCGCCACGCCCAGAATCGCCACCGCCGCCAGCATCGCAATCAGCGCAGGCACGCCGAATACCCATGTGGGCGACAGCATCAGCAGATAGCGCAAATGCCGCCACCCATCGCGCCACGGGCGCAGATGCGGCGCCCGGTCGCGCAGGTCGGGTTGCAGCTTGGCCGGCACCTGTTCGATATGCAGACCGCGCAGGGATGCCTTGATCACCATCTCGCTGGCAAATTCCATGCCGGTCGAGGACAGCGCGCATTCCTGAAACGCCCGCTTGGTGATCGCGCGGATGCCGCAATGGGCATCATCAATACCGCTGCGGTAAAACAGGTTCAAAATGCCCGTCAGCACCGGATTGCCGATATAACGGTTTTTCCATGGCATCGCGCCCTTGGCGATGCCGCCGGCAAAGCGCGACCCCATGCACAGGTCCGCACCCTCGACCAGTTGCCCGATCATCGCCACGCCATCGTTGAAATCATACGAGCCATCGGCATCGCCCATCAGCAGATAGCGGCCATAGCCCCCTTCACACCCGCCGATCAGCGCCGCGCCATAGCCGCGCCGGGGCACCGGCACCACGCGCGCGCCCTGCGCCGTGGCATAGGCCTGCGATCCGTCGGTGCTGCCATTGTCGGCAATCACGATCTCGCTGCGCAGGCCATAGGCCACCTCGATCCGGTGGGCGGCCTCCTTGGCATTGGCGATGCAATGCGGCAGGCTCTGAATCTCGTTAAGACAGGGCATGATGATGGAAACATCAATCCCCTGCGCTGCCTGCTCGCTTTGGCTCACTGCTTGCCCCCGACCCCCTTGGCGCATCTGCGCTGGTACGGACGGCGGGACTCGAACCCGCACGAGCAAAGCTCAAGGGATTTTAAGTCCCTGGCGTCTACCATTCCGCCACGTCCGCAAGGCAGGAGCATGGCTCTGGCAGATCGGCGCGCAAACGGCAAGAGGCCCCGATGCGCGCGCGCGCCATGAAAAAAACGCAGGCCGCCCCCCCACGGACAGCCTGCGCCTTTCACATCACGTTGCGTTTATGCGCGTTCAGACATTAAGCCTTGCGCGCATCTCCTTGCCCGGCTTGAAAAAGGGCACTTTCTTGCCCGGAACGTCAACCGCCTCGCCGGTGCGCGGATTGCGCCCCTTGCGGGGATCGCGTTCGCGCGTCGAAAATGCGCCAAAGCCGCGCAATTCCACCCGGCCGCCTTCGGCCAGTCGCTGGGCAATTTCATCGAAAAACACATCGACGATCTTTTCAACATCGTCGGTCCGTAATTCAGGATTAGCCTTTGCCAGTGCCTGCAACAGTTCAGATCTGATCATGAACAAACCCCCTCTGGGCCGCGGTCCCATTCCAATGGCCCGACCGTTCAAACAACCTCTCTCCGGCGCGAGTCTTATTGCTCGGCTCGGACAGGTTTATGTACAGAAGTTCAAGACTTTGTACAATAGCGACCCTAGGTGCATTACGGTGGGACGCCTTGGCCCCGCGATGGTTTGGCCCGCCGGTTCATTCCGAACGGGCGGCAACATCCAGCAAATCGTCAACGCGCAGCCCAAGGCGGGCGATGCGCGCCAGCACATCGGGCCATTCATTCTGCAAAAAGCGTTTCTTTTCAGCATCAAGCAGCCATGTCCGCGCGCCGGGCGCCACGATCATGCCCACCCCGCGCTGCACCTCGACCAGGCCATCGAGCTGAAATTGCTGATAGGCCTTGGCCACGGTCAACGGATTGGCGCCCTGTTCGGCGGCCAATGCACGCACCGAGGGGAGCATCGCACCTTCGGGATAGGTGCCGTCCATGATGGCCGCCGCGATCATATCGCGCAATTTCAGATAGACCGGGCGGGTACTGGCTGTCATGGCGCATCACTGCCATAATACAGCGCCTCACACAAGCGGCACCATCGCATAATGCCCCCAACTTGGCGCTTTCCTTTGCTTACTTCGATGTTAGTTTGCGCGCCCATGACGACACCTTCCGACGCGGCCCAAAGCGCCGCCACCGGCCCCACATGGATGGGCCATCCTCGCCCGCTGGCCCGCCTGTTCGCCATCGAGATGTGGGAGCGCTTTGGCTATTACGGCATGCGCGCGCTGCTCATGCTCTATCTGACCAAACACTTCCTGTTGGGCGACCGGGTCTCGGCGGGGATCTATGGCGGCTATACCGCGCTGGTCTATCTGACGCCGCTGATCGGGGGGCTGCTGGCGGATCAGTATCTGGGGTCGAAACGGGCGGTCAAATTCGGCGCGCTGATTATGGCGGCGGGCTATTTCGCGCTGGCGCTGGGGGGCTCTCCGGCGCGGCCATGGGCCGACTATGACGGCGCGCGCCATGAAATCGTGGTCGAGCATTACCGCGACGGCCCCACCAGCGCGGCCAATGAAACCCGCGCGGTGATCGACCATGGCCGCCCCCTGCTCATCAAGGGGCAGGAGGATGGCAGCATCGACCTGATCGCGCCCGATGGATCGGTGGCGCGCCATCTGGCACCCGGTGTACTGAAGGAGGGCGCGGACCGGGATGAGCTGCGTCTGGCGATCACGCTGATGGCGCTCTCGGCGGTGGCGGTGGGCAATGGCTTTTTCAAGCCCAATATCGCCACCATCGTCGGCCTGCTCTATGCCGATGGCGACCAGCGGCGCGATGCCGGTTTCAGCATCTTTTACATGGGCATCAACCTTGGCTCATGGCTGGGGCAGATGGCCTGCCCGATTCTGGCCGACCATTTCGGCTGGGGGACGGGGCTGGCCTCGGCGGGGGCGGTGATGCTGATCGCATGGGCGATGATGCATTACAGCCAGCGCAGCCTTGGCGGATTGGGCGAACCGCCGGTGGTGGCGGGCCGCGATCCGGCGCTGTGGATCTATCCGGCGGCAATATTGGCGATTCCGGCCTGCTATTTCCTCTTCACCAACCTGATGCATGCCCCTGCCCCGACGGCGGGTGCAGGCTTCATCGGCTATCTGATGGGCCTGCCGGTGATGGGCAAGCTGCTCTGCGCCACTTTCGGCATCAGCCTGCCCGCCATCCTCATCTGGTCATGGCGCGCGGGCAGCCGGGCCGAGTTCGAGATGATGCTGGCCGCGATCATCCTGATGGTGTTCAACACCGTGTTCTGGAGCCTGTTTGAACAGGCCGGATCGTCGCTGACACTCTTTGCCGACCGCAATGTCGACCGCTCGGTGTTCGGATGGTTCGAAATGTCGGCGCCCGGCACCCAGCAGTTCAACGCCATCGGCATCATCACGCTGGCCCCGGTGATGGGGGCGCTGTGGTCGGTGCTGGCCCGGCGCGGGTGGGAGCCTTCGATTCCCGTCAAGTTCAGCATGGGGCTGATCGGGGTGGGTGCGGGCTTCCTGTTCCTCGTGCTGGGCACGCATTTTGCCGGGGCCGATTACCGGGTAGGGCTGGGCTGGCTGGCGGGGCTGTATCTGATCCATTCGGTGGCCGAATTGTGCATTTCGCCGGTCGGCATGTCGATGATCACCAAACTGTCCATCGCGCGCGTGGTGGGGCTGATGATGGGGGCGTGGTATCTCTCGCTGGCCATGGGGCAATATGGCGCGGGATTGCTGGCGCAAATGGCGACGGTGGAAACCGTAGGGGGCCAGGTCACCAATCTGAAGCTCAGCCTCGATACCTATGTCGGCGTGTTTACCCAGATTGGGATGGTGACCATCGGCGTGGGGCTGGTGCTGCTGGCGCTGTCGGGGGCGATCCGAAAGCTGATGCATGGGGTGAGTTAACACAGGGGGACCAAGATGGATCAGGCGTTTTCATGGCTGTTGACCGGGGCGCTGGCCTTTGTCGGATCGCATCTGCTGATGTCGCATCCATGGCGCGCGGGGCTTTTGGCGCGGCTGGGCGAGAAAGGCTTCATGGGGCTCTATTCGCTCGTCTCCTTTGCCACGCTGGGCTGGACCATCGCCGCGTTTCGCAGCGTCGGGCCGGGCGGCGCGCCGCTCTGGGACGGCACGGGCGAGGCGCTGTGGATCATCGCCAGCCTGCTCTCGCTGGTCGGCATCACGCTTCTGCTGGGGTCTTTGCACGGCAATCCCGCCATGCCCCAGGTGCCGGGCGACAGAATCGCCGCCGCGCGGGCCAAGAGCGTGTTCGCCGTCACCCGCCACCCGATGATGTGGGGCATCGCGCTCTGGGCGCTGGCGCATGTGTTGGTGGCCCCCACGCCCCGCGTCATCGTGCTGATGGCGGCCATGGCCGCGCTGGCGCTGATCGGCGCGCGGCTGCAGGATGGGAAAAAGGCCCTGCTGCTGGGCGCGGCATGGGAAAGCTGGAGCGCCCAGACAAGCTATTGGCCGCGTTTGGCCGGGTTGGGCCGGATTTCGCCTCTGCTCTGGGGGATCGGGATCGTCGTGTGGCTGGGGGCCACGTTCGGGCATGTTCATGCCAATCACGTGTTGGCCGGGGTTTGGCGGTGGGTTTTGTAGAGGGGGCCTCCGGCGGGCAAAGGGCGGGGGCCCTTTGCAATCCCGTTAATGGGTTGCGCTTGGTTGGCGAAGGTGTGCTTGGACCAATGGTATTAAAGCCTGCGGCGCGGAGATGTTGCGCTGATTGGCGCCGCAGGCATTAAAATTCAACCACCGCGTCCCACACCTTACGCCGAACCCAAAGCGCTACCCTAAAATGGGATTGCAAAGGGCCCCCGCCCTTTGCCCGCCGGAGGCCCCCTAAAACCCTTCAGGAACAATCCCCACACATCCCGCGCAACTCCACCACCGGCCGTACATCGGCAAACCCGGCCTCGCGCGCCGCCTGAACCAGCGCGCCGGTCAGGCGGTCATCGTCGATATGCACGGCCTTTCCGCATCCGTCGCAGATGAGGAAGATGCAGTCGTGGCGGCATCCGGGGTGGGGGTTGGCGATATAGGCGTTGGCGCTTTCGACCCGGCGCGCGAGGTTCGTCCGCACGAAAAGGTCGAGGATGCGATAGACGCTGTTGGCGGCCACGCGCTTGTCGCGGGCCTTGGAAACGGCCTCGGCAATGTCATAGGCGCTGGCGGGTTTGGCGCGTCCGGCAAGGGCGTCGAACACATCGCCGCGCATTTCGGTCCATTGCTCGCCTGCGGTTTCCAGCGCATTGCGGGCGGCGATGACAAGGCCCTCGCCGCTGTATTCGCGGTGGCGGGGGTGTTCGTGAACATGATCATGCGTAGCGCTCATAGCGCATCTATAGCCCAAATCAGTTGCGGGTGAAATCAGCCTTGTACTCGGCGGGAAACATCTGTTTGAACGCGGCGACCTTGGGCACATCCCAATAGGCGATGTAGGGGTGCGTGGGGTTGAGCGCCGCGAAATCCTGATGGTATTTTTCGGCCGGATAGAATTGGCGCAGCGGCTCGATCTTGGTGGCGATGCGCCCGCGCCACAGGCCCGACGCGGCGATCTGGGCCAGATAGGCACGGGCAACCTTGTCCTGCTCCGGCCCGATGGGGATCAGCGCGCTGCGATATTGCGGGCCGATGTCGGGGCCCTGGCCATTGGCCTGCGTGGGGTCGATAATGACCGAGAAGAAGATGCGCAGCAGTTCGTCATAGCGCACCTGCGCGGGGTCATAGGTGACGCGCACCGCCTCGGCATGGCCGGTGTTGCCTTGGCCCACATCATCATAATGCGCCGTATTGGCCGCCCCGCCGTGATAGCCCGAAACGGCGCTGGTCACACCCTTCACATGGCTGAACACCGCCTCGACGCCCCAAAAGCAGCCGCCCGCAAACACCGCCTGTTTCAGGCCGGGCGCTTCCTGCGCCGGAGCGGAGGCCGCCGGAGCCGCTATCGTGTGGGTGTTGGCCGCATCAGCGCTCTGGCACGCGGCCAGCGCCATGGCGATGGGCAGGGCAAAGAGAAAGCCCCGCGCCATGGCTTATTGGCCCGCCGGAGGCTGGGCCGGAGCGGCGATCGCCTGGCCCACCAGCCCGGTCAGCCCGCCCGATTCGGCGGACATGGCAGCAACAATCAGCGCGCCCCCCAGCGCAAAGCCAATAGCAAAGGAGCGAAACAAATCGCGGTTCAAGAGGCGCATCAGAGTAGTCCGGGAAATTGACTGTTGGGCAGCCAAATGGGGATGATTCCGGCAATGTCTAGCCCAACCCGGCTGAACACAGCGCAACGGCGCGATAAAATGAGGGCCGTATACGACGAAATGCTGCAACGCGATGGGGCGTTGCAGCATTACATCAGGTTAGGCTTTTATCGTCTCGATCAATGGCGGCCGATCGGCGGCCGCCGATCAATGACGAAAATGCCGCATGCCGGTGAAGACCATGGCAAGACCCGCTTCATCGGCGGCCTTGATGACTTCATCGTCGCGCATCGACCCGCCCGGCTGGATCACCATGGTCGCGCCCGCCTCAACCGCGGCCAGCAGGCCGTCGGCAAACGGGAAGAACGCATCCGAGGCCACTGCGCTGCCCTTGGTGCGCGTTTCGGCGAAACCGTGGGTTTCGGCGGCCTCGGCGGCCTTGGCGGCGGCGATGCGGCTGGAATCGCGGCGATTCATCTGGCCCGCGCCGATCCCGGCGGTCACACCTTCCTTGGCATAGACGATGGCGTTCGACTTGACATGCTTGGCCACGGTCCAGGCGAACAACGCGTCCTGCAATTCCTGTTCGCTGGGCTGGCGCTGGGTCACGACCTTGAGATCGTCAAGGCTGATCGCGCCATTGTCGCGGTTCTGGACCAGCAATCCG
This sequence comes from Novosphingobium sp. KACC 22771, assembly GCF_028736195.1. Taxonomy (GTDB): domain Bacteria; phylum Pseudomonadota; class Alphaproteobacteria; order Sphingomonadales; family Sphingomonadaceae; genus Novosphingobium. Next base: position 200,006 of record NZ_CP117881.1, read on the forward strand.
CCCGCGATCGGCTTGGCGATCAGGCCTCCGCGCTTCGCATCGGGAATTTCACCGATCAGCAGCAGGCGCAGGTTCTTCTTCTTGGCAAACACCGCCTTGGCATCGTCATTGGCGTCGGGCGCCACGACCACTTCGGTGAAGATGCCGCTGATCGCCTCGGCGGTCGGGCCGTCCAGAGGGCGGTTGACGGCGATGATGCCGCCGAACGCGCTGACCGAGTCGCATTTGAACGCCGCCTCATAGGCCTCGACCAGCGTGGAGGCCGTGGCGACGCCGCAGGGGTTGGCGTGCTTGACGATCACCACGGTCGGCTCGGCATCCTTGAATTCGGCCAGCAGTTCGAGCGCGGCATCGGCGTCGTTATAATTGTTATACGACAACTCCTTGCCCTGCACCTGCACGGCCTGGGCCAGACCCTTTTCCTTGGCGCCATGGGGCACGTAGAGGGCGGCGGCCTGATGCGGATTTTCGCCATAGCGCAGTTCGGCCACGCGCGCGCCGGTGATGGCGATGGTCTCGGGGAAGGTCTCGCCCTGATCGACCGTGGCGAACCACTGGCTGATCGCGCCATCATAGGCGGCGGTCAGGGCATAAGCCTTGGCGGCAAACTTGCGGCGCTGGGCCAGCGTGGTTTCGCCATTGGCCACGATGGCATAATCGGCCGGATCGGTGACGATGGCGACGAAATCGTGGTTCTTGGCCGCGCTGCGCACCATCGAGGGGCCGCCGATGTCGATGTTCTCGATAATCTCCTCGCGCGTGCCGCCCTTGGCCACCGTCTGAACGAAGGGATAGAGGTTGACCACCACCAGATCGATCGCACCAATCGCATGCTCGTTCATGCTGGCCACATGCTCGGCATTGTCGCGCACGGCCAGCAGGCCGCCGTGAACCTTGGGGTGCAGCGTCTTGACCCGGCCATCCATCATTTCGGGGAAACCGGTCAGTTCCGAAATGTCCTTCACATCCAGCCCGGCATCGCGCAGCGCCTTGGCCGTGCCGCCGGTGGAAACCAGTTCAACACCCTTGGCCGCCAAAGCCTTGCCCAGATCAACAAGGCCCGTCTTGTCCGAAACAGAGAGCAAGGCCCGGCGAATGGTGACAGTGTCAGTCATGGGTGGTGTGTCCTGTGAAGCTGCGTGTTTGGCGCGGCCCTTAAGGATTTTGGCGGTTTTGGGAAGGGTGAAGGGGGATTTTTTGATAAGAAAGGAAGGAGTGAATGCGAGGGTCATAACCCTCGCGCTCCCGTTACTGTCTTCGTTGCGCCATGGAGTTCGCCCGTAGGTATCGGACGCAGCATCAGAATTTTGAAAGCCTGCGGCGCCAACAAGCACCAAAGCGCCGCAGGCATTAATTTAAACCGCTTCGCGGATCACCCCGCCCCTGCAAACCTGACGCCACCCCATTAATGGGATTGCAAAGGGCCCCCGCCCTTTGCCCGCCGGAGGCAAAACCCTACCCCATCTTCTTCAAAATCCAAGAAAAGCTCCCGCCCCCCCGCGACACCATGCCCTGGATCACCAGTTGCTGCACCGGCACGGGCCGCCCCTGCCCATCGGCCCAGATCGATTCCTCAATGGCGATTTCGCCCCCGCCGCTGCGGAATTGCCAATAGGAACCGTCAGGCAGCGCCATACCCACGCCCTGTTTATCGTCCGACAACCCGACCTCGACGCCGGGGCCGAGGTGAAAGCGCAGCGCATAGGAGACCATGCCGCGCTTGCCCTTGCGCCCGGTGGGAACGAGGAGATCTTCGCCGCGCAATTCGGTGCCGTCGTCGCGCAGGATCAGGATGCGGCGATGCGTCAGGCCATAGCGCCCGGCATAGCCGTCGTGGCTGGCCTCAAGGCGGGTGGCGCCCCATGTGCGTCCGGATGTGCCGTTGCGCTCGCCCTCGATGCTGCGGCGGTCGACCTCGACCTCGGCCACGCCAGAGCCGAGCCCGCCGTTGATCAGCACCGCGGTCGAATTGGCATCGTCCAGAACCAGCGTCGAATGGGCCGCCGTCGCGCGCAGCCCCTGTTCCAGCCGCACCGGCATCAGCCCGCCCGCCGCCGCCCCGCCGCCGCAATTGACGATCACGCGCTGTCCGGCATGGCTCAATTCAAACGCCAGCGTCGAGGCGCAGCCATTGCGCGCGTGGCGCGTCAGCGGCGGCGGCGCAGCGTCGAACTGCATCACGCTCTTGCCCGCCACCACGCGCTGATAGCCCCATTGGCGCACCTCGCGCAGGGGCCGCGTGCGCACCCCCGTCGCCGCGATCAGCGCCGAAACCTCCGAGGCCGACACCGCCCATCCGCCCTGCCAACTGCCCAGCGCGCCATCGCCATGGGTCAGCGCCAGCAAAGGCGGCACCATCAGCGAGAGGATCGATTCGAGCGCGGCGGGCGGCTCGCGCCGCGTCGCGCGATAGCAGGCGATCAATTGCACCAGCAGCGCAATCGCCTCCATTTGGCCCAGCGGGCTGCGCGCCATACAGCCGCCGTCATCGCCCAGCAATTCGCCCAGCGTTGCGATCAGCCCCGCCTCGCCATAGAGCCTGCGCGGGCGGCCATCGGGCAGCAGCAGCCCCGCCGCGACAATCGCGCACCAGCCCGCCACCTGCGCCAGCGTATCCTCCCCCTTGGCCACATGGCGGTCGAGCCAGCGGGCATGATCGGCCATCGCCCCCAGCGTCTGCACCCGCAGCGTCTTGTCCCCGCCCGAGAGCAGCAGCGGCGCATGGACCAGCCAGCCCAGCAGCCGCGCCCCCGTATAGGCCACCGTCCAGGCAGACCCCTTGCCGGGGCGCGAGGGCGGTTTGGGGTTGGCCATCAGCCATGCGGCCAGGATCCGTTCGGCCACCGGCGAGACCTGTTCGCGCGGGCCCGCCGCCTCCAGATCGGCCATCCAGTGAAAGCCATGGACCAGCCGTTCGAGCGGCGGCGCCAGGCGCCCCGCCCCGGCCATATCAAGCTGGGCGATCGGCTGTTTCAGCCCATGGACCAGAAAATGGCCCGAGCGCAGCGCCGCGCCCGCCACCTTGTCGCCCGCCAGCGGATTCGTTACCGTGGCCAGCAATTTGGGCCGCGCGGGCTTGCGGAAAGGGGCGGTCAGCACCGGCCCCGGAATGCCGATGCGATAGGCCAGCCGGATCAGCCTTTCACCCGCCCCCAGCGAGGGCGGCGTGAAATCGGCCAGCGCCAGCGCGCGGCCCGGTTCGACCACCTGCGCTGACGCTTCGTTGGTTTCGACGCTTTCGCCTTCTTCCAGCGTCGGTAATGGGATAGCCTGCCCCTTGCCCTTCCCCGCCTTGCGGGGCTTGCCTTGTGCAGACATATCCAGGTTCATGGTTCAGCCCAATCCTTTGAGCGCCGCGATATTCGCGGCATAGTGATCCGGCCCGCCCCGGAATGTGGCCGTGCCCGCCACCAGCGCATTGGCACCGGCCGAAACCGCCAGCGGCGCGGTGGCGGTATCAATGCCGCCATCCACCTCCAGATGGATCTCGCGCCCGGTCTTGTCGATCATCTTGCGGATCGCCTCGATCTTGCGCAACTGGCTGGAAATGAACTTCTGCCCGCCAAAGCCGGGATTGACGCTCATCACCAGCACCAGATCGATGTCGTCGATCAGATAGTCGAGCATCTTGGCGGGCGTGGCCGGGTTCAAGGAGACACCCGCCTTGCACCCTGCGGCATGGATCGCCTGCACCGTGCGGTGGCTGTGGGGCCCGGCCTCGGGGTGAAACGTGATGATGTCGGCGCCGGCATCGGCAAAGGCCTGAATATAGGGATCGACCGGCTGGATCATCAGATGGACGTCGAAGATCTTCTGCGTATGGGGGCGCAGCGCCTTGACCACCATCGGGCCGATGGTGATGTTGGGCACGAAATGGCCGTCCATGACGTCAACGTGGATCCAGTCGGCGCCGGCCGCGTCAATGGCGCGCACTTCCTCGCCCAGCCGGGAAAAATCGGCGGAAAGGATCGAAGGGGCAATCAGAGGCAAGCTCATCACACCATTTCCACACAGGTTGATCCGGCGATAAACGCCATGATTCGCGCAGTCACAAGCACGTACTTCTCCATTTTCCACACACTTATCGCCACGGGGCGGCTTGGTGCAGGCAAAAGCTGCGGATTTATGCGCCTTTGCGGCGCGTCAAGCCCCCGTTATTCCCGGCAAAGCGTCATAAACCAGAGGTGATTGCAGTTTTCTGGGGAAAAACCGCCAGGCGGCCCCGGAAAATGCGAACGCAGCCCCTGCTCCTGCCCGTGGCGGCGCCCATCGCCCCATGGTGAATAATTCGTTAGCCAAATTTAAGGCTAATGACCTGTTACCGCCCATAAGCTTCGGCAAGAGCATGCGGCCTATCATGCGCGCCGGATGGATGCCCGACAGATCGGCCGGTTTGGCCCAAAAACGCTGGCGGCGCGCATGGGTGGATAGGATCGATGGACAGCAAGGAATCGCCGCAAGAAGCCCAGCGCAGGGGTCTGCTGCGCCCGATCAACGGATTGGTGTTCGGGGCGATCCTCATGCTGGTGGGCGCCACCACTGTCACGCTGATGCGGATGGGCAAAAGCGCCAACGATTATGAATATGGCATCATCAGCCGCAGTTGGCAGCACAACACCCGGCAATTGCAGGCCATCGGCCAAACGCTGGTCCATCAGGACGCGGCGGCGGCCCATCTGGCGGCGGGCGACCGGCGCTGGATCGATCAGGCGATCCTGGCGCCGATGCGCGCATTGTCGGGTTCGGGCCGCATCGTGCTGGAACCGGCCCGGTCGATGGACAAAGGCGTGGCGCTGCGGCTGGTGGGCGGCGCGGGGGTCCTCTCGCTGCCCGTCACCGCGCAGACGCCGGAGGGAGCGCCCGCCCCCTATGTCCTGCGTCTGGCGGCGGATCAGGGTATGGTCTCGACCTTTGGCAGCCAGCATGGACAGGTGCATCTCCTGCTGCCCAAGGGCAGCGCGCCTTTAAGCGGCTATCACCTGCTGCCCCTGACCAGCCCGGAAGGGCAATTGGTGGCGACACTGGCATGGCCCGCGATCAATCCGTTCAAGGGTTCGGAAACCGAAATTCCCCAGATGCTGGCGGCGATTGCGGCGGCCTTCCTGCTGCTGGTGTGGCTCTTCATGCGGCGCAGCAACACCATCGCCAGCGACCTCATTGCCAGCGAGGCCCGCGCGCGCCATCTGGCCTTTCACGACACGCTGACCGGATTGCCCAACCGGGCGATGATGTTTGACCGGCTGGGCCAGATATTGGCCCTCTCGCGCCGCTATGACGGGGAGATGGCGGTCCATTGCCTCGACCTCGACCGGTTCAAGGAGGTCAATGACACGCTGGGCCACCATGCGGGCGACGAGTTGATCCAGCAGGTCGCGCGGCGGCTGAGCGAATTGTGCCGCGATTCCGATACGGTGGCGCGGCTGGGCGGCGATGAATTCGTGATACTCCAGCCCGAAGCCGATGGCGCTGGCGCCTCGCATCTGGCCGCGCGCGTGCTCAAACTGTTTGAAACGCCCTTTGAATTGGAGGCGGGCGTGGTCGAGGTCGGGGTGTCCATCGGCGTCACGCTGGTGTCCAACCCGGAAATCGAACCGGCAGAAGCCCTGCGTCAGGCCGATCTGGCGCTCTATGGGTCCAAGGAAAACGGGCGCAACCGCGTGACCTTTTTCGAGCCCGACATGGATGCCGCGCTGCGCATGCGGCGCAGTCTGGAAACCGATCTGCGCAAGGCGCTGGCCGAGGGCAATCTGACCATGGTCTATCAGCCCCAGATCGACGGGCGCGGGACCATCGACGCGATGGAGGCGCTGGTGCGCTGGAACCATCCCGAACGCGGCAGCATCCCCCCCTCGATCTTTGTGCCCCTGTGCGAGGAAAGCGGGCTGATCCTCGACCTTGGCGAATTCGTGTTCCGCCGGGTGTTTGAGGAAACCGCCGGGTGGAACGACATAAGGGTGGCGATCAATGTCTCGGCGCTGCAATTGCGCTCACCCATGTTCATGGCCACGCTCACGCGGCTGGTGGCCGAATTTCGGGTCAATCCCGAACGCTATGAAATCGAGATCACCGAAACCGCCCTGCTGGGCGATGACGGCATCACGCGCGACAATATCACCATGCTGAAACAGGAAGGTTTTTCCATCGCGCTCGACGATTTCGGCACCGGCTATTCCAGCCTCAATTCGCTCAAGCGCTTTTCGGTCGACAAGATCAAGATCGACCGCAGCTTTGTCCATAATCTGGAGGCCAATGACGAGGCCGAAGGGCTGGTCGATGCTATCGTGAAACTGGGCCGCGCGCTCAAGCTGGACGTTGTGGCCGAGGGCGTGGAAACCGAGCATCAGCGCGACCGTCTGGCCGCCTGCGGATGCAATACATTTCAGGGCTTTCTGGTGTCGCGCCCGGTTCCCGCGTCCGAACTGCAAGGGCTGTTTTCCGGCCATAATCCGTAAGAATCCGGAAGGGCGCTTGGTCAAAGGCCAATGATTGATCGGCATAATGGCGCGGTGCAACACCCGGCCCGCCCTTTCCTTTCGCGCCTGATCGCCAACCGGCGGGGCAATGCGCTGCCGATGCTGGCGCTGATCCTGTCGCTGCTGATGGCCTTTGTCGGCTGCGCGGTGGACGGGGCGCGGATGTATATGGTCAATGCCCGGCTGCAGCAGGCCTGCGATGCCGGTGTGCTGGCCGGGCGCAAGGCGATGACCGACACCAGCACCGGCAACACCACGCTGGATGCCACGGCCAAGGCGGCGGCGAATGCCTTTTTCGCCAACAATATCCGCACCGGCTGGTATGGCATCACGGCGCTCGGCTTTACCCCCGCCAAGACCGCCGACGCCCAGGTCAGCGCCACCGCCAGCGCGACCATGCCCATGACGCTGATGCGCGCCTTTGGCTATAATTCGATCACGCTCAACGCCGTGTGCCAGGCCACCTATCAGATCAGCGACACCGATGTGATCTTCGTGCTGGACACCACCGGCTCGATGGCCTGCCTGCCCTCGGACGACACCACCGCCTGCAACAATTACGTTAACTCTGTGACCGCCACGGCCTATACCCGCCCGGCGGACGGCACCGCCAGCGGCAACACCAGCACGGCCGGATATCCCGGATCAACCGCCTATTATGTGCCGGAAAAATCGGGATCGCGGATCGCCGCGCTGCGCGCCGCAGTGCTTTCCTTCTATGATACGATGGCCGCCTCGATCGATGTGAACACGCGCGTGCGCTATGGCTTTGTCACCTATACCTCCACGGTCAATTCGGGCCGCGCGATCATGGATATCAATCCGGCCTATATGGTGGGCGGACTGGGCAGCCTGAACCTGAGCTGGAATTATCAGACCCGCGTGCTGAACGGCACGGGCTTCTCTTTCTCCTGCTTCTGCATCCTGCCCAACTGGCAGTACAAACAAAGCCCGCAACTGCTCACCACCTATGTCACCGGCGCGCCGACGGTGGACCCGACCAAATTCGTGAACACCACCGACACGTGGGAGGGCTGTATCGAGGAAGCCTATACCACGCCGGGCATCACCAGCTTTTCCACCTCCGGCCTGCCCAATGACCTCAACCCCGATCTGAAACCGGGCAGCGACATCCGCACGCAATGGAAACCGATGTGGACCGCCGTCACCTATGCCCGCAACAATTACACCAGCACCGCCAATGCGACGTCCAGCGGCGACACCGGCAGCAGCCCCAACCTTGATCAGGCCGCCTATTATCAGGCCGGCTATATCAGCTGCGGCAAGCCGGTCTCGCGTCTGGCCACGATGACCCGCACGCAGGTGTCCAATTACGTCAACGCCGGCGATTTTCGCGCCATGGGCGGCACGTATCACGATATCGGCATGATCTGGGGCACGCGGCTGATCTCGCCCGACGGCATCTTTGCCGCCGACACCGCCGCCTCGACCGGACGCGATGCGCCCAAGCGGATCATCGTGTTCCTGACCGACGGCGATATGTCGCCCAGCCAGTATATCTATGGTTCCTATGGCATCGAATATTACGACCAGCGCGTGTCGGGCGGCGATCTGGGCAATCTGAAAAATTATCACAATGCCCGCTTCCTCGCCTCCTGCGCGGCGGCCAAGGCCAAGAACATCAGCGTATGGACCGTGGCGCTGGGCATGAGCAGCACGACCGAACTGACCCAATGCGCGACGACGCCATCGCAGGCGCTCTCCACCACATCGGGATCGGGCCTCTCGACACAATTTGCCACGATCGCCAGCAAGATCGCCAAGCTGCGGATTTCGAAATGAGGCGGCTTTGGCGTGATACGGGCGGGGCGGCGCTGGTGGAATTTGCGCTGGTGCTGCCGGTGATGCTGCTGATGGGCATGGGCCTGTGCGAAATGGCGTATCAGGCCTATATGCAGGCGGTGCTGACGGGCGCGGTGCAAAAGGCAGGGCGCGACAGCACCGTGGAAGGCGCCAACACCGCCACCATCGACAGCGGCGTGCTGCAGGCTGTCAAAAACATCAACGGCAAGGCCGCCTTCGTGGCGGGCTATCCCACGCGCAAGTCCTATGCCTCCTTCGGCTATATCTCGCCCGAGAGCTTTGTGGACAGCAACGGCAATGGTGTGCGCGATCCCGGCGAATGCTTTACCGACGTAAACGGCAACGGCATCTGGGATGCCGATCCGGGCGTGTCGGGCAATGGCGGCGCGGGCGACACCGTGCTTTACACCGCCTCGATCACCTATACGCGCCTGTTTCCGCTGGGGATCTGGATGGGCTGGGGCAAAACCGCGACGCTTTCGGCCAACACGATCCTGAAAAACCAGCCGTGGGCGGCACAGACCACCGCTGCTGCGGCCACGGTATGCACATGAGGCCGCTGCTGCGCCGCATTGCCCGCGATTCGTCGGGGGCCTCGCTGATCGAATTCGCATTGGCGCTGCCCATTGTGTTCTACATGGGCGGGGCGGGCATCGAATACACCAATATGGCCCGCGTCCATCTCCAGATCAGCCAGATCGCGCTCGATCTGGCCGACAATGCCAGCCGGGTTGGCCTTTCCAGCAATCTGGCCGCGACCCAGATCCGCGAGACGGACATGAACGACGTGCTGGCGGGCGCGCGGCTGCAAGGCAACGGGCTGGGCCTGACCACCAATGGGCGCATCACCATTTCCAGCCTGGAGATGGTGATGCAATCCTATGACACCGTGCCGGTCCAGCGCATCCACTGGCAACGCTGCGTCGGGCTGAAAAGCGGCACGGGCTTTGCCTCATCCTATGGCACGACATCGACCACGGCGGGCACGGACGCCACGCTGGCCAATGCGGGCACCACCATGAGCACCGGCATGGGCGACACCGGCTACAAGGTCAGCGCCCCCACAGGCGCCGGGGTGATGTTTGTCGAGGTCAATTACACCTATCAGCCCTTCTTCGGCACGATGTTCGTGACCAACAAGGTCATGCATTACACGGCAAGCTTTGTGGTGCGCGACCTGCGCGATTATGCGCAGATCTATAATCCCAGCCCGGCGGCAACGCGCATGACCTGTGACAGGTTCACAAGCTGAACCGCGCGAATAGCCTCAACGGTCAGCGAAGCGGCCGGGATTGGTGGATAGCTGCCGTTCGCCTCCCCAGTGCACTACATGAGCCTTTGGAAATTAAGGTTTGCGCGAAAAGGTGTATTTCACATCGGGACTGTAGCTCAACAAGCTTACCATTGTTGGGTGATTTTCGTCATTAAAGCGGAGATAGAGTGGGTACTGCTGACTGTTTGAAACAATTTTGCATCTGCCATCATTATTAGACACGCCCACGAAATATTTAGTGATGGCGAAAAGTCCGCCTTTATCTGTTTCTAGAGAAAATTCTGCGTGGGAAGAACCCCAAATAATCATTCCGTCTTTCATGGTCAGCAAGCCGCAGTGATCGTTAGCATAAACTCCATTTACACGTGCGAGTGGAACTGGCGGTTTCGGAAAGAGAAATGAAGACACAAACGCAAACGCAGATGCAACTAACACTCCAAAAACAATGGAAACTCTAGCCGCCTTGACAAGGGAACTATCGGTCATGCTCATTGAGATATAGTGTCACGTAATGCGACGGGGTCAATGTCCACAACTGGGCGCGAGCCGCCCGTCTCGTTATGGTGGGAAGCGGAGGTTACGATTTAAAGATAATCATCACTGCCAGACCTATCATCAGCATGCTGATCAGGAGAGAATACATGTCGCCGCGCGTCGCGCCGCCCTTCAGCCGAAACCGATAAAGCGTTCCGCCGACGAGCCAGACAATCATGATAAGTGCAAGCCAAAGCATATAGTAAAGGCTGCCAGCTTTGAACAGGTCGAACACAAATGTGCCGCCCAGCCAAAGTCCTTGCAGAACGAGCGCCGCCAATGTCAGACGAAACCAGATTTCCCTGCTGCTGAGATTTTGATCATTCATCTTTGATGCGCCTTTTGACCAACATCATGCCATTAAAAGCAGTCACCAACAAAGCCGACCACGAGCATGCAGGGTCCTAAGTGTTCCCGTGTCAGGAAAGGCCGCTTTTGGGCGTAATCGGTCATCCGAATTTCGCCAGAGCGCTGGTTAGGGAGCAACATACTGGCAGACCGATTTGGTGCACTGATTTGCCGGGAGCCTTTGCTTGGCCCCGCCACAGCCCCATGAACGGCCGGATGGCGCGCGGCAAGCTGCCCCCAGCGCCACCCCACCATCCGGCCATTCGGGAACGCAATAAGCCCCGCCGTAAGGCATGAACAGATCGCGTGCCCCCTGTTGCTGGTCACGACTTGCCCCCCAAGTCGCCAACAACATCTCGAACAATTCCGCCTATACGTGTCAACGCTTGCAGACCCCGCGCCGAAAGGCAACAGGATCATAAGGTTCAGGCAAAATATCCTTGTCCGGCCCGCCGCCAGCCATTCGTCATTTGACGTAGGATGGTGCGGAGCGATTGCGCGTTACACCATGGCGACTGCAACCAGCCAGCGGGGGTCGACACATGGCGGCAAGCGAGAGGATCGACAAACGCCCGTGCCCCGGCCCTGCGCCATTCGCAAGGCGCGGCGGGATGGACGCGGCGGGATGATCGAAACCTTGCGTCTGATGGACCGGATCAAGTCCGCGCCGGGGCGGTTCATGCTGGTGATGGCGGCGATGGCGCTGATGATGACGGCGATCATCGCGGCGGCCTATGCCGTGCTGGACCGGATCCTGCCGCCGCAGGACATGCCGGCGGTGCGCGCGGTGCTGATCACGGCGCTGGGGGCGCTGCTGGCGGTGGGCGGGGCGCTGGGCGGGCTGGTCCTGCGCGCCTATGACAGCCGCCGCGCCGCTCTGGCCGAGGCGCGCCGCCATGTCGCCAGCCTGAGCGCGGAGGTGGCCGCGCATAATGCCACGCTGGAGGAACTGCATCTGGCCAAGGAGGTCGCCGAGGCGGCCAACAGCGCGAAGAGCCGCTATCTCGTCTCGGTCAGCCACGAGATCCGCTCGCCGCTCAATTCGATCTATGGCTATGCGCAATTGCTCGAACGCGGCCATGACATCGCCCCCATCGAGGCCGCGCGCATCATCCGCCGCTCGTCCGAACATCTGACCAATCTGGTCGAGGGCCTGCTCGACATCAGCCATGTCGAGAGCGGAGTGCTGCGCCTGTCGAACGATACGGTGCGCCTCAAAAGCCTGCTCGACCAGGTGGCCAGCATGTTCCGCCCCCAGGCCCAGTCGCGCGGCCTGACGCTGGTCTATGAAACGCACGGCAACCTGCCCGAATTCGTGCGGACGGATCAAAAACGCTTGCGCCAGATCCTGATCAACCTGCTCTCCAACGCGATCAAGTTCACCAAAGCCGGACAGGTCACTTTCGGCGTCACCTGCCGCTCGCAAGTGATGAGCTTTACCATCGCGGACACCGGAATCGGCATCGAGCCGCAGGATCTGGCCCGCATCTTCGCTCCCTTTGAGCGCGGCACGCACCCGGAGGCGCAGCGGCAAAAGGGCATCGGCCTTGGTCTGGCGATCACGCAGGCGCTGGTGCATATCCTTGGCGGCGATCTGGCCGTGACCAGCGAGCCGGGCGTGGGCACCACTTTCACCGTGCGCCTGATGCTCAGCCCGGTGCAGGCCAGCGTGCAGGAGGTGAAAAGTACCCGCGCCATCACCGGCTATGACGGCCCGCCGCGCTGCGTGCTGCTGATCGATGATGACCCGGACCAGACCTCGCTGCTGCGCGGCCTGCTCGAACCCTTGGGCTTTACCATCCATTCGGCCAATGACGGCGACCGGGGGCTGGAACTGGCGCGCAAGCATCAACCCGAACTGGTGCTGCTCGATGTCACCATGCCGGGCCTGTCGGGGTGGGAAGTGGCGCGGCGGCTGCGCGCGATGCGGGGCGGCGATATCCGCATCATCATGGTTTCGGGCGACGCGCATGAGATCCGGCAGGGCAGCGCGGGTTTCATCGCCCATGATCAGTTCCTCATCAAGCCGGTCGATCTGGACGCGCTGATCGACGCGGTGGGCGGGCTGCTGGGCCTGCATTGGCGCGGGCGGGCCGAGGAGACCGAGGCCCCCGAACCCGCCGCCGAGCGCGAGGCCCTGCCCGAGGAGGCGCGCCCCTTTCTGGACGATATCGAGAGCGATCTGCGCATCGGCCATGTGCGCGGGGTGGAAAAAGCGATCCGCGCGATGGAGGCCGCCGTGCCGCAGGCCGCCCCCCTCGCCAAACGGCTGCTGGCCAGCCTCGACCGCTTCGACCTTGGCGAACTGGCCGCGGAACTGGCCGCCGCATCGTGCGGGCGCGGAGAGGCATGATGCGCCACGATCCGCTGATGGTGCAGGACCCGCAGGCCCATGTCGACACCGTACTGGTGGTGGATGACACGCCCGAATCTTTGCGCTTTCTGGCCGATACGCTGGAGGTCGAGGGCATCCGCGTGCTGATCGCCACCAGCGGCGAGGCGGCGCTTTCGCTGCTTTCCCATATCGTGCCCGATCTGATCCTGATGGATGCGGTGATGCCGGGCATCGGCGGCTTTGAGGCCACGCGCATCCTCAAACGCAACCCGGCCAGCGCGCGCGTCCCCGTCATTTTCATGACCGGCCTGACCGAGAGCGAGCATGTGTTGGCGGCGCTGGAGGCGGGCGGGGTGGATTATGTGCGCAAGCCCTTGGTCATCAACGAATTGATCGCGCGGGTGCGGGTGCATATGGCCAATGCGCGTCTGGCGCAGGACAGCCAGGCCGCGCTGGATGCCAGCGGGCGACACCTGATCGCCATGGGCCGCGATGAGCAATTGCTGTGGTGGACCCCGCAGGCGGGCAGCCTGCTGGCGGAAAATTGCCCGGAATGGAGCGTGATCCCCGGCCCCGCCCCCGCCGCGCTGCGCCCTGCCCTTGCCCGTCTGGCCCGCGCCGATGAAAGCGGGGCCAGCGTCCGGCTCGACCTTGCCCATTCGACGCTCGAACTGGTGCTGGTGGCGCGAATGCGCGGGGCCGAATGGCTGGTGCGGCTGAACGATGTCAATCCGGCGGGCGACATCGCCCTGCTTCAGGCCCGCCATGGCTTGACCAGCCGCGAGGCCGAGATCCTGCTGTGGATCAGCTATGGCAAGCCCAACCGCGTCATCAGCGAGATCCTCTCGATCTCTCCGCGCACGGTGAACAAGCATCTGGAGCAGGTTTTTGTGAAGCTGGGCGTGGAAACGCGCGCGGCGGCGGCGGCGCTGGCGGTGCGGGCAATCAGCCGATAACACCCGTTTTGCAAAGGTGCCCTTTGCAAATTTGCAAGATTACCGTGGACGCCGCCCCCGTCCTGCCGCATCAACCGGCCCGATACGCCATGCTGTTGCCCATCGGATTGGTCGTTTCGCCGCTTGATGGCTTGAGCCTTGGCCCGCGCGCGCCTATCGCGGCATGCGTAACCATGCCCAAGGCCGCGCAGGAACGCGCCTAATGGAGAATACCCAATGACCGTGCCCCATCCCGAAACCCCGGCCAATTCTCCTGTGGCCCGCACCGACTGGACCCGCGAGGAGATCGCGGCCCTGTTCGATCTGCCCTTTACCGAACTGGTCTATCGGGCGGCGGAAATTCACCGCGTCAACCATCCGGCCAACGAGGTGCAGCTTTCCACCCTGCTCTCGATCAAGACCGGCGGATGCGTCGAGGATTGCGGCTATTGCAGCCAGAGCGTCAAGGCCGACAGCGGCGTGAAAGCCACCAAGCTGATGGAAGTGCAGTCGGTTTTGCAGGCCGCCGCCCGCGCCAAGGATCAGGGGTCCAGCCGCTTCTGCATGGGCGCGGCATGGCGCAATCCCAAGGACCGCGACATGCCCGCCATCATCGAAATGGTGAAGGGCGTGCGCGCCATGGGCCTTGAAACCTGCATGACGCTGGGGATGCTGTCCGATCATCAGGCCGATATGCTGGCCGATGCGGGGCTGGATTATTACAATCACAATATCGACACTTCCCCGGAGAAATACGAGGAAATCACCAGCACGCGCACGATGGGCGACCGTCTCGACACGCTGGGCCAGGTGCGCCGCGCCGGGATCAACGTGTGCAGCGGCGGGATCGTCGGCATGGGCGAAACCCGCAGCGACCGGGTGGGTTTTGTCCATACGCTGGCCACTTTGCCCTCGCACCCCCAATCGGTGCCGATCAACGCGCTGGTGCCGGTCAAGGGCACGGTGCTGGGCAATATGCTGGCCGATACGCCGCTGGCCAGGATTGATGATGTGGAATTCGTGCGCACCGTCGCGGTGGCGCGCATCACCATGCCTGCCTCGATGGTGCGCCTGAGCGCTGGGCGCGAATCGATGTCGGAAATGACGCAGGCGATGTGCTTCCTTGCGGGCGCCAATTCGATCTTCACCGGCGACAAGCTGCTGACCGCGCCCAATGCGGGCGATGACAATGACATGGCGATGTTTGCGCGCCTTGGCCTGAAAGCCATGGCTGTGAACCGCACCGAGGCGGAAATCGCCGCCGAAGCAATGCCCAAGGGCTGCGTCAAGCTGGAGCAGATGATCTGAAGGGCTTTGAAACCCACCTCGCCGCCGCGCTGGAGCGCATAGACCAGCGCGACGAGCGGCGCATCCTGCGCGCCGCCGCGCCGCAGGATGGCGGGCGGTTGACGCGCGATGGGGCGGTGCTGGTCGATTTTTCCAGCAATGATTACCTCGGCCTCTCACGCCATCCGTTGCTGGCGCAGCGATCGGCGGAATGTGCGCTGGCCCATGGCGCGGGATCGGCAGCCTCCCGGTTGGTCACGGGCACCCAGCCGCTGCATTTGGCGGTTGAGGACAAGATCGCCCGGTTCAAGGGCAAAGAGGCCGCGCTGCTGTTTCCCAGCGGATGGCATTGCAATGCGGCGGTGCTGGCGGCCTTGCTGCGCGCCGCGCCGGGGGCCTCGCTGTTCACCGACCGGCTGATCCATGGCAGCCTGCACGCAGGCGCAGCGGCGCATCGGCAAATCCGCTTTCGCCACAATGATCTGGACCATCTGGCCGAACTGTTGGCGCGGGCCGAGGGGCCGAAGATCATCGTCACCGAAAGCGTGTTCAGCATGGACGGCGACCGGGCCGATGTGGCGGCGCTGGCCGATCTGGCGCGGGCGCATGATGCGTTCCTCTATGTGGATGAGGCCCATGCCACCGGCGTGCTGGGGCCGCAGGGGCGCGGGCTGACCTATGGCCATGACGTCGATCTGGTGATGGGCACGTTCAGCAAGGCGCTGGGCTGTATGGGCGCCTATGTCGCGGGCAGCCGGTTGCTGATCGACTATCTGATCAATGCCTGCGGGGGGTTCATCTTTTCGACCGCGCCCTCGCCCGCGATGTTGGGGGCGGTGGATGCCGCGCTCGATCTCGTGCCGGGGATGGAGCATGAGCGGGCGGTTCTGGCCGATCACGGCGCGTTTTTCCGGGAAAGCCTGAAGGATGCGGGCATTGCCACGGCCGAGAGCAGCACGCAGATTGTGCCGGTGATCGTGGGCGATGCCGGGGCGGCGCTGGCGCTGGCGCAGGATCTGACGGCGGCGGGCATGCTGGCCGTGGCGATCCGCCCGCCCACCGTGCCGCCGGGCACCAGCCGGTTGCGCGTGGCGCTGCATGCCAACCACGCCCATGCCGATGTGGCCGCGCTGGCCCGCGCGATTGCGGCGCGGATCGGCCGATGAAAGGGTCAAGGCGGTGAAGATCGCGCTGCTCCATGGCTGGGGGTTTGACGCGGGCGTGTGGGATGCGCTGGCGCCTCTCTTGGCGGGCGATGTGGCGCGGATGGATCGCGGCTATTTCGGCGCGCCGGTCGATGCCGAGCGGCCCGATCTGATGATCGGCCATTCGTTGGGCGCGATGCTGCTGGCGCGGCGCTGGAGCGATGTGCCTTTGGTGGCGATCAACGGGTTTGACCGGTTTTGCGGGGCCGATGCGGTCGCCCCGCGCGTGGTGGCGCGCATGGTGAAACGCTTTGGCGAGGATCCGGCCAAGGTGCTGGCCGATTTTCGCGCCACCATCCATGCCGCCCCCGCGCCGGCGATTGTTTCGGGCGCAAGGCTGGGTGCGGATTTGGCCTTGCTGGCCGACGAGACCCCGGCCCCGGCCCATCGCGCCCCCGTTCTGGTGCTTCAGGCGGGCGATGACCCGCTGTTGCCGCCCGCGATGCGCGCAGGGGCCTTTGCCGGGGGGATTGAGCGCGCGGCGGCGGTCTGCCCGGCGGGCGGCCATCTGCTGCCTCTGACGCAGGCGGCATGGTGCGCGCAGGCCATCGCGGATTTTGCCCGATGAGCGCCGCGCCATGATGGCCAACCGCCTTGTGGCCGACGCCTTTGGCCGTGCCGACCAGTATGACGCCCATGCCGGGGTGCAGCAGCAGGTCGCCACGATGCTGGCGCAAGAGATTGCCGGGGCGGGTGTGCGCGCGGCCCCGCGCGTGCTGGAGATCGGCTGCGGCACAGGCCTGCTCGGCGCCGCGCTGATGCCGCTGCTGCCCGGGGCGCGGTGGATGATGACCGACCTGTCGCCCGCCATGCTGGCGCGGGCGCGGGCGCGCTTTGCCGGGCATGGCGGCGTGGAATACCGCGCGATGGATGGGCAGGCCCCGTCTGTGGAAGGCCCCTTCGATCTGATCGCGTCCAGTCTGGCGTTTCAATGGTTCGATGATCTGGCCGGGGCGTTGGCGCGGCTCGATGGGTTGTTGGCGCCCGGCGGGCTGATGGCCTTCAGCACGATGATCGCGGGCAGCTTTGCCGAGTGGCGCGCGGCCCATGAGGGCGCGCCCTGCGGGCTGGCGGATTATCCGCATGCGGACGATCTGCGCGCGATGGGCTTTGCCGTGCGCGAGGTGGAATTGGCGGTGGAAGGCGGCGGGCGGGCCTTTTTGCGCCATTTGCGCGGGATCGGCGCAGATGTGCCGCGCGCGGGCCACCGCCCATTGTCGGCGGGGCAATTGCGGCAGGTTATCGCCCGATTCGATTCGCATGGCGGCTGTGCAACCTATCGCGTGGCACTGTGTCTGGGCCGGATTGCTGCAACGCAATAATTGCGTGCCATGCATATTGGTCGTTAGTCGGATATTTCATAGCGCTAAACCGGCCATAAATGCTGATCTTTGCGTTTACGTAATCGGCAATTGCATTATTCGCATCAATTGCCTTCATTTTGCACTTGCGAAGAAGGCCAGCCATCAGCATAAGGGACGTGCCTTTCAGGCATCCTCTCCCAAACTTCCAAAGGCCAGCCTCCGGGCTGGCCATTTTTTTGCCTTTTGTCCTCAGAGCCGGTCGAACACCGAGCCCATGCGCGGGGCAAACAGCCGCTCATAGGTCTTGAGCAGGCTGGTGTCGGTCATCGCGGCAACATAGTCGCAGATCGCGCGGACCCCATAGGCTTCGTAAAGCGGCATGCGGTCGCGCGGCAGCAGGCGCGCGGGATCGGCCTGCATCGCCTCGAACACGGCCACCACCATCGTCTGGCCCTTGAACTCCAGATGCTGGACCGCCGGACTGGTGATCACCTCGCGCACGACCAGATCCTTCAGCACATCGAGAAACGCCTTCTGCCCAGGCGCCATGCCCACCCGCCAGCGCAGCAGAGGGGCGGCAAATTCGGGCATTTCGACATAATGCACCGCGGTCAGGAAATGATGCACCAGCCGCCCGATGAAGCGCTTGCGGCTGTTTTCGCCGCCGTACAATCCATCGACGAATTGCCGCATCACATCATTGGCGCTCTCGCCGGGATATTTGGCTTTCAGCGCATCGAGGAAGGTGGGGCAGCGATCCGTCACGGCGGCGGCAAAAGTCTCGCGGTGGATCAGGTCCAGCGCGATGGCGTCCTCCAGATCGTGGACGCCGTAAGCAATGTCATCGGCCACATCCATGATGCTGCAATCGAGCGATTTGTGGCGCGATTTGGCGTGCTTGCCGGAATTGGCGTCAAAGCTTTGCAACAAAGCCCGATCCGACGCGGACAGAGGATCGAGAATCCAATCCACCACATCGCACTCGGTGTCGAGATAGCATTTGGGCGGCTTGGCGCTGGCCGCGTCGATGATCCGCAAGGTGGTGGGCCCGGGCGCAAGGCGCGGCGCGATGGCCGGATTGCGCACCGCCGAATAGGCCACCGGATATTTCAGCACCCCCAGCAAGGTCCGCCGCGCCAGATTCGCCCCGGCATTTTGCGAGAAAGTCTCCAAGCGCGAAAGGATGCGCAGGGTCTGGCCATTGCCTTCAAACCCGCCCTCCTCGCGCATGCAATAGTTGAGCGCCACCTCGCCCCCGTGGCCGAACGGCGGATGGCCGAAATCATGGGTGCAGCCGATGGCGTGGATCATGCTGCGCCCCGGCAGGATCGCCGTGGCCGGGTGATCGGGCCCGTCGCGCTCCAATTGCCGCGCAATACCGCCCGCGATCTGCGCCACCTCCAGCGAATGGGTCAGCCGCGTGCGGTAGAAATCGCTGTCGCCTAGATTGAGGATCTGCGTTTTGCCCTGCAGCCGCCGGAACGAGGCCGAATGGATGACGCGGGCATAGTCAATGTCGCCCCCATCGCGGGCGTCCTCATTCTGCGGGGTCCAGTTTTCGCGGCGGGCCAGCCAGAGCGTGTCATCCATGGCCGCGCCTATAGCGCGATCAGCCCTGCCAGCCCAAGCCCAGCGCCTTGGCAATGGCGATATAATCCACCACCACTTCGGCCCTGCTCTGCGCGCTGGTGATTGCGGCCTGCAAGACCTGCGCGTCGCGCTCGGTCTGCTCCAGTTTCGAGGAGGTCCCCGCGCCCACCCTTTGCGCGCCAAGGCCCGCGTTGGTGCGCGCCGTCGCCTCGCCCGCCTCCAGTTGCATCAGCCGCTCGCGCGCCGCGCCGAAACGCGACAGGCTGCTCTCGGCATCCTCCAGCGCGGAGAGGACCGCGCGGCGATATTGCGCCTCGGCGCTGTCGCGCTGGGCCTTGGCCTGCGCCACGGCGGCCTGGCCCTTGCCCCAATCGAGGCCGGACCATTTCAACTGCGGCAGGATGCCATAGGCCGCCGTGGCCGGATCGACGATGCTGGAGAGCGAGGATGAGCCCATGCCCAGAATGCCGGTAAAGCTCAGGCGCGGCATCAGCTTGCCCCGCGTGGCGCCGATCTGGGCCGTATTGCCCGCCAGCAGCCGCTCGGCCGCGCGCACATCGGGCCGCCGCGCGATCAGCTCCGCCGGATCGCCCACCGCCACTTTCGCGGGCAGCACGGGCAAGGGCCGGGCCTGCGCCAGCGCGGCGTCCAGTTCACCCGGCGCCCGCCCGGTCAGCACGGCAAGCTGGTTCATCGCCACCTCGACCTGCGCGCGCAAAGGTGCGTCCTGCGCCATGGCGCTGCGCATATTGCCCTCGGCCTGCGCCACATCGGCCAGCGTGGCCACGCCCGCGCCCTGACGCTGGCGGATCAGATCCAGCGCCTGCCGGCGCAAGGCGACCACCTGCGCCACCATCGCCTGCCTGCCTTGCGCATCGCGCAGGTTCACATAGGCCTGCGCCACCTGCGCCGAGAGGCTGACCTGCGCATCGGCCAGTTGCGCCTTGGCCCGATCGACATTGGCGCGCGAGGCTTCATTGGTGCGCTTGTTGATGCCCCAGAAATCGGGCTCCCACGAGGCCGTCGCGCCAAGGTTGTAGATTTCGAGCGAGGTGCGCTTGCCCCCTGCGCTGAACGGCGGAAGATCGGCCTTGGCCGCGATCAGCGTGGGCGCCACGGAGGGCAGATCGCTGGCCTGCTTTTGCCGCAGCACCGCCCCGGCCTCCGTCACGCGGGCCTGCGCGTCGGCCACGGTCGGGCTGTGCGCCAAAGCATCGCCGACCAGCGCATTAAGCTGCTCGTCGCCCAACACTTCCCACCAGCGCGCCAGCACCGGCCCGCTTTGCACCACATCGGCCCCGCGCACGAAACCCGGCCCGCCCGCCACCTTGGGGGGCCCGGCATAATCCGGCCCCAGCGCGCAGCCTCCCAACGCCAAAGGCAGCGCCAACCCAACAGCAATCATCAGCGGCAAACGGGTCATCATGGCTCTCATCAATGCATGGGAACATCAGGCGCGGCGTCATTGGAAAACGGGCGCAGCAACAGGACCAGCGGCAGCACGATCAGCGTGCCCCAGCCCATGATGCGGAAAATGTCATTATAGGTCATCACCAGTGCCTGAAGCTGAAGCTGACCTTCAAGCTGGGGCGCGGCGCGTGCGATGCCGCCCAGGGCGCGGACCTGATCCTGCACCATCGGGCTGTTGGCATGGAGCGTTTCCTCCAGACGGCGGGTGTGCAGCCACAGGCGGTTGTCCTGAATGATGGCAATCCCGGCCAGCGCGATGCTGCCCCCCAGATTACGCACCGAATTGAACAGGCCCGAGGCATCCCCCGCCAGTTCGCGCGGCACCGAGCGCACACAGGCCTGCGACAGGAACAGCATGCCCAAAATCTGGCCCACGCCGCGCATCAATTGCGATTCCACAAAATCGCCGCCGTCCGAATACATGGTCATGCCCGTATCCACCAGCGAGGACACACCCATGATCAGCAGGCCGAAACACACCGCCACGCGTACGTCGATGCGTTTGAGCAGGATCGGCACGATGGCCATCATGAACAGGCTGGGCAGGCCGGAAATCAGCACGATCTTGCCCGACTGCAGCGCGTTGTAATTGGCCACCGAGGCAAGGAACTGGGGGATCACATAGGATGTGCCGTAAAGCACCATGCCCAGCACCAGCCCCATGGTGGCCACCGCGCCGAATTGCCGGTCAAGCAGCAGTTTGAGCTGGATCACCGGCCGGGCCGCATATTTCTGGCCGATGCCGATACAGATGAAGCCCGCTGCGCTGACCACAGCCATCTCGCGGATAAGGTTCGAGGAGAACCACTGCTCACGCTGCCCTTCCTCCAGCAGCACCGTGAGCCCCCCCAGCCCCAGCGCCAGCCCGACAATGCCAAACCAGTCCGCCTTGGCAAATTCGCCCAGATGGCTGCGCTCATGCGGCAGACCAAGAATCAGCAGCAGCAGCAGTGCGGCGCAGACCGGCAGGTTGAGGAAGAAGGCATAGTGCCAACTGACATTCTCCGTCAGCCAGCCCCCCACCAGCGGCCCCATCACCGGCCCCATGATCACCGTGACGCCAAAGGCGGCAATGCCAATGGGCTGCTTGTCGCGCGGCAATCGCATGGCGATGATCGTCTGCGCCGTGGGGATCAGCGCCCCTCCGGTAAAGCCTTGCCCCACGCGGCCGATGATCATCATCGTCAACGTGTCGGCCCAGCCGCAGATCATCGAGAAAAAGGTGAACAGGCTGGCCGCGATCAGCAGGAACGTGCGCAGGCCCAGCACCCGCTGGAGCCATGCGGCCAGCGGAATGATGACGATTTCGGCCACCAGATAGGAAGTGGCCACCCACGTCCCCTCGGTGCCCGATGCGCCGATTTCGCCCTGAATCGTGGGCAATGCGGAATTGACGATCGAAATATCGAGCGTCGCCATCAGCGCGCCCAATGTGCCCGCCGCCACCGCCAGCCATGCCGACAGATCAGCCTTTACCGGGGGCGCATCGACCATGATCAATGCGCCGTTTTCGTGTCCACCATCGCCGTCACCGACAGGCCCGGCACCAGCAGGCGGCGCGTATCGGCATCGGCATCAATCGCGATGCGCACCGGCACGCGCTGGACGATCTTGGTGAAATTGCCGGTCGCATTGCTGGGCGCGATCAGGCTGAAGCTGGCCCCGGTGCCGGGCGCCATGCTTTCGATCCGGCCCTTGACGGCCCGCCCGTCCAGCGCATCGACCTTGATCGACACAGCCTGTCCGGGGCGCATATGGGCCAATTGCGTTTCCTTGAAATTGGCCACGACATAGATCTTGGACAAAGGCACCAGCGTCATCAGCCGCGTGCCCGCTGAAACAAACTGGCCGGGGGTGACATTCTTGTCGCCCACGCGCCCGTCGATGGTGGCGCGGATGGTGGTGGCGTCCAGATCGACGCTGGCGGCGTCCAATTGCGCCTTGCCGCCCATGCCCTGCGCCTTGGCCTGCCTGGCCTGCGCCTCGATGGCGGCGATGCGGCGCTGCTGGGCCTCGATGGCGGCGCTCTGGGCGCGGACCTGCGCGGCGGATTGGTCGGCCGCGGCGCGCAACTGCGCCAGTTGCTGGGCCTGCTCGGCGCCGCTGGCCACCAGCGGGGCAAACCGCTTGACCTGATCGGCGTCGAATTTCGCCTTGGCCTGCGCGGCGACCAGCTGGGCGCGGGCCTGTTCGATCCCGGCGCGCTGCTCCTCCATCGCGGCCTGCGCATTGGCCTGAAGCGCATCGGCAATCGCCACCTGCGCCGATGCCTGCGCGGTCTTGGCCTTGTAATCGCGCGGATCAAGCGTGAGCAGCGGCGTTCCCGCCTTCACGTCCTGATTGTCGACCACCAGCACCTGCGCGACATAGCCCGAGATGCGCGGGGCGACCGCCAGCGTATCGGCGGCGATCTGTGCATCGTTGGTTTCTTCGATATAGCGGCCATGGTTGAGATAATCCCACCCCCACCACGCCCCGCCCAGCAACAGCGCCAGCCCGACAAAAGGCAGCACTTTGCGCGCGGTCGAAGGAGAAGAACTTTCGGACGTTTCAGCCGTCTGGTCAGCCACTTGGGGGGTGTCGGTCATGCAGTACTCTCATACGCGCCAAGGCCATTTCGCAAGCCCAAACTGTTGGGCAGGCAATAGGTTGCGCTGGCGGTATAGATCATTTTTAATCCTGACAAGCCTGTCATCAGGGATTAACCGGAAGTCAACCATCGCCGGCCCTGGCCTTGATCGGCATCCCGGACACAGCGGAAACCGACATGGCTGGTCGAACTGTCGATGGCCTGCGGATGCCGGGCGGCGGGGCGATAGCGCTGGCAATAGGATGGCGCGCAAAGATGCGAGCCGCCCTTGATCACCTTGCGCGGGACTTTGGCAGTCGGGTCGGCGGGGTCGTGGCTCTTGGCGCGAAAGCCGCCGCGCGGATTGTCGATGGCGCAACAGGCGCTTTTCTTGCGCGCTCGCGCTTCTCCGGGCAGGCTCCACCAATCCTCGCAGATTTCCCAGACATTGCCGATCATGTCATGGATGCCATACGAATTGGCGGGAAAGGCGCGCACCGGGCTGGTCCGCACCCAGCCGTCGGCGGCGGTGTTGGCAAAGGGGAACAGGCCCTGCCATGTGTTGGCGCGGTGCTCGCCGCCAGGGGTCAGTTCATCGCCCCAGGCATATTCGGCGTCCTCCAGCCCGCCGCGCCCGGCAAATTCAAATTCGGCCTCGGTGGGCAGACGTTTGCCCGCCCATGCGGCATAGGCGGCGGCGTCCTGATGGGTGACATGCACGACCGGGTGGTCAAGAATATCGTCAATCCCGCTCTCCGGCCCCAGCGGATGGCGCCAGCAGGCCCCCGCCACCCAGCGCCACCATTGCGACGGATCGCCCAGATCCACCGGCCGGTCGGTCATCGTAAACACCAGCGATCCGGCCACCGCCAGTGCCGGGTCCATGCCGGGATAATCGCGCGGATCGGGCGGGGTTTCGGCAAAGGTCCGGTATCCGGTGGCCTCGACAAAGGCCGCGAACTGCGCGTTCGTCACCGGCGTTTCATCCATCCGGAAGGAATCCACGCGCACCTTCCGGCGCGGCGCCTCCTCCGGATAGAAGGCGGACGATCCCATCATAAAAGTGCCGCCCGGCACAAGGCGCATGGCCGCCGGGGCGGTGTCGCCGGGGCCGTTATGATCAGTGCCGTTCTGGTCGGGGCCGTTCTGGTCGGGGACGGGCGTCATCGGCCCGTTCTATGGCCCCGGCCGGAACTTGCCAATGGTCCGCTCACTTTTCCGGGATCTGCTTGAATTGCTCGTCCACGGTGGGCGCGTTCATAAAGGGGCGGCCCGCCGCCTTGGCCGCCTGTTTGGCCGGGCTGTCGGGGATGATATCGTCCATGCGGTCGGCCCGGTTGGGTTCGACCAGCCATTCATCCGGGAACGGCGCCGCCCCCGTGCCGCCCTTCATCCGCCGGACCGATCCGATCGACTGGCGGCCGGTATAGGGGATCATATGCTTGCCCTGACGGTTGGCCATTTGCGTATAAAGCGCGGCGCGCAGGGTGATCTTGTCCGAAAGATGGGCCGGATCATCGATCAGGTTTGTCATCTCGGTCGGATCGGCGCCGATGTCATACAGTTCCTCGCGGTCATAGATGCCGTGATACTGAATATATTTCAGATTGCCGCGCGTGATGGCAAAGGTGGTCGGCGTTTCGGGGAAGCTCCATTCCCAGTAATATTCATAGATGAAGTCGCTGGGGTTCCACTGCGCGGGCTTTTGCGCGCCGGTGATCAGGCCCCATGCGTTCTGGCCCTCGAACTGTTGGGGCATGGTCTTCACGCCCGCCACGCTGAGGAACGTGGGCGCGAAATCTAGGCCGCGCACGCGCCCCGTGTTGACCGTACCCGCCGGCACCGTGCCCGGTTCCCACATCACCAGCGGCACGCGCACCGATGCCTCATAGGCGGTGCGCTTGTCGATCAACCCGTGGTCGCCGATCTGGAACCCATTGTCGCTGGTGAACACGACCAGCGTGTCCTTCTCCAGATGGTTCTTTTTGAGATAGGCCATGATCCGGCCAAGGCTGTCATCGACCGCCGAAAGCGTGGCATAGTAATATTTCAGGTATTCCGTCATTTTCATGTCGGAATTATAAAAGAAATCAATGCCATGCCATGTATTGCGCTGGTCATAAACCCAGCGCGGCTTGCCCTTGTAATTCTCGGCTGTGTTCTCCGCGCTGGCGGGCAGCGTGAATTTCGCCTTGTCATACTGATGGGCATAGCGCGGCGGGGGCAAGGGATCGGAATGGACCGCCTTGTGGCTCAGATAGAGGAAGAAGGGCTTCTTGGGGTCGCGCTCCTTTTCCAGCCAGTTCATCGCATAATCGGTCAATTCGTCGGTGATATAGCCGGTCTGGGCCACTTCCTTGCCATCGACGTTGAACATATTGGCCTTGCCCGCAGCCACCGCGGCGGCGGGCAGATCGCCGGTCGGGTAATAATGCCCCTGACCCTTGAAGCTGAGCCATTTGTTGAAGCCGGGGCGCGGGGCGTCGGTGTCATTGCCCATATGCCACTTGCCGATGAAGGCGGTCTGATACCCGGCCTGCTGCAGATAGGCGGGGAAGAAGGTCAGCCCGTCCTCGGAGGAATTGTTATTGTCCACCACGCCATGGTTGCGCGCGGTCATGCCGGTCAGGATCGTCGCGCGGCTGGGGCTGCACAGCGAAGAAGTGGTCACGCCATTGGGGAAGTAGGTGCCCTCGCGCGCCATGCGGTCGATGTTGGGGGTTTGCAGCAGGCCGGGCTGCAGAAAGCCCATGCCGTCAAAGCGCAGATCGTCGACCAGCACGAAGATGATGTTGCGCGGGCGGGATGGCTCGGGCGCATCAGGCGCCTTGGCGCGCGCCGCGCCGCCGGAAAAGGCCATGGCGGCAAAACAGGCCGCGCCGCCCAGAATCAATGTATGCAGTTTCGCCATTGCCCCATCCCGTTGCCGGGCGCGCGGGGAGGAAAGCCCCCCGGCGCGCCGTTTTTCCGCGCCATGCATGACGCGGCGGCCGGGCCAAGTCAACAAAATACCAGCGCTGGTATTTTAAGCGGATTCGCGGATCACCAGATGATGCGCAAAGCTGGCATCTGCGCCGCCCCGCTCCAGCGCCATATCCACCGCGATCCGCGCGATCTCCTCCACCGGCTGATGAATGCTGGTCAGCGCGGGATAGCACATCTGGCCCTCGATCGCATTGTCAAACCCGGCAATCGCCACATCCTGGGGCACGCGGAACCCCATGCGCAGCGCGCAGGCCATCGCGCCCAGCGCCATCTGGTCATTGGCGGCAAAGATCGCCGTGGGCCGCCGGGGCAAGGCCATCAGCGCGCGAAACGCCCGCTCGCCCTCGGCAAAGGTCATGCCCGCACGCACCACATGGCTGTCGGGCAAATCGATCCCGCTTGTCGCCAGCCCGTCGCGAAAACCGGTCAGCCGCTCCTCGGAGGCCATGTCCGGGCGCGGCGGCGCAATCATGGCCAGCACGCGATGCCCCCGCCCCAGCAGATATTGCGCCATTTCGCGGGCAATCGCATGATCATGCACCTCGACACTGCGCCCGATGCCATCGTTTTTGCCCGCGATCCGCACCACCGGCTTGCCCAGCTCCATCAGCGCGGCCAGGATGCGCGGATTGTCGGCAAAGGGCGGCACCAGAATGACCGCATCCGGTTCGCAAGACAGCGTGATGGAAAGATCATCGCCCGCCATCACCTCCAGCACCAGATGATAGCCCACCTTGCGGCAGGCAGCGGCCGTTGCCACCATGATGCGCGAAAAATAGCTGTAGGTGACCGGCGGAGCGATCATGGCGATGATATAGCTGCGCCCGCTGGCCAATTGGCGGGCGGCCAGCGCGGGGCGATAGTTCAATTCGCGGATCGCGCGTTCCACCTTCTCGCGCACGCCGGGGCGCACCGTCTGCGCGCCATTGATGACGCGCGAAACCGTCTTGATCGAAATGCCCGAATGCTCCGCCACATCCTTGATCGTCGCCATGGCCCATCCCTTTTGCCGCTCCGGGCTGATGCGCCATTTTACCTGCGATGCGCAAGAGGCAGGCGGAAAATACCAGCGATGGCATTTTGACCACCCCCATCGTTTCGCGCAAACGATACCATTTGCGTTGGACGAAGCCGCCCGCATTCTGTAGGCATGGATCACCGGCAGCATCTCCATCGTCAAGCGCTGTCGGCTGAGAGTTGTCATGCTCCCGCTTGCCATGGGAGCCTTATGTCCAGAAACGCCATGTCCAATCAGGCCGTGATGGAACAAAGCCACCACCGGCGCGCCGAAATCGCCCGCCCATGGTTCGACCACACCAGCGCCATGGCGCTCCACAGTTCCTTTGAAACGCTGCGGGCCGGGTGCCTCTATCTGATCGGGCGCGAAGGGCGCAAGAACGCCGCCTCGGGGCCTGAAAAGGTGATGTTGCGCGTTTCGGGCAATCATCTCAAGGAACTGGATCGCTTCTTCTCGCTGCTGATCGGGGAATATCGGGCTTTTTTGCGGGCGATGGCGCCCCATGCCGGGCGCGCTCCGGCCGATCTCCATCCGCTCGACAAACACCGCCCCCGCCTGCGCGCGATCCGCCGGCTTCAGGTCGCGGCCTGCGATGGGCCGGTGCGCAACCATTGCGCGGTCACGGCGCGCGATCTGGCGGTGGCCTCGCTGGGCCTTGCGGGGGGCAAACAGGCGGCGGGGCGGCCATTCGTGCTGGACGATGCAGTGCTGGCCGAAGTCGGGCGTTTTTATCTGGCGCTGGCCGCAGACGTGGTGGGCCTCGCGTAAGGCTTGGCCCTGATGTTCCACGTGTGACACAGGCGCCTATTGCGGATTGGGCAACCGCTCTACCCGATTGACCACAAAGGCATAAGAGGCCGCGCCAAGACACGCCATCGCCCCGATAAAGATCAGGCCGATGAAGAAGGATCCCGTCCGCCCCACCGTCATGCCGATGATGATCGGCGTGGCGATCCCGGCCAGATTGGTGCAGAGATTGAACAGGCCCCCGGTCAACCCCGCGAGCCGCGTGGGCGCGATTTCCGACACCAAGGTCCAGCCCAGATTGGACATGCCCTGCCCGAAAAAGGCGATGCTCATCACCGCAATGACGGCGGCATCGCTTTCCAGCCAGATGGCCAGCACGATGAGTGTGGAGAGCATCAGCCCGGTGATCACCGGCGCCTTGCGCGCGGCGGCCAGCGAGACACCGCCACGCAGCAGCCGATCCGACACCTGCCCCCCCGCCAGCACGCCCAGCGAGGCCGCCATAAACGGCACCATCGCGTAAACGCCCGCCTTCAACCAATCCATATGCCGCTCGCTGGCCAGATAGGTGGGGAACCAGGTGAGGAAGAAAACCAGCGTGGAATTGGTGGCGAATTGGCCGATCGAGGCGCCGATGATGCTGCGCTGACGCAACAGATAGCCGACATCGCTCCAGCGGAAGGGGCGCGGGAGTTCGGTCTGCGTCACCCCGCCATCGGCGCGGATCAGGGCGAGTTCGGCCTCATTGACCCCCGCGTGGTCCGCCGGATCGCGATAGAGCCTGTGCCACACCAGACCATAACCGATGCCGATCCCGCCCACGATCCAGAACAAGGCGCGCCAGCCCCAATGGGCGGCCATCCAGAACAGCAGCGGGCTGCAAAAGGCGATGCCGAAATACATGCCCACCGAATAGATCGAATTGGCCCGCGCCCGCTCGCCGCGCGGAAACCATGCGATCAACACGCGGCTGTTGGCGGGAAAGCACGGCGCCTCGGCCGCGCCCAGCCCGAGGCGCACCGCGATCAGCGCCCACCCGCCGCGCACCAGCCCCTGCATCACCGTGCAGGCCGACCAGACCGAGAGCGAGAGCGCATAGGTCAGCCGCGTGCCATAGCGGTCGAGGAAGATCCCCCCCGGCACCTGCGCCAGCGCATAGCTCCACGAAAAGGCGGCAAAGACCAGCCCCATCATCTCCGGCCCAAGGCCCAGCTCGCGGCTCATCGCGGGGGCGGCCACCCCCATCAGCGTGCGGTCGAGATAATTGAGCGCGGTGGCCAGCGCGACCAGCGCCAGCATCCCGTAACGCTTGCGGGTCGGTTTCCCCACCTGCGCCTTCATTGCGCGTCCCGCTTTTCCAGCGTGTAGGCCACATCATAGGCCTGCGCCAAGGGCTGCGCAAAACCGGCCTGTTCGACGGCGGCAACCATCGCGCCCTGCGCCGCCCTCGCCTCGGCCAATCCGATGCATTCGGCCACGATGACCAGATCGAAGAGCGGCTCGCTCATGGGCGGGCGCAGTTCAGTTTCCGAGGTGCGGATTTCGGAAAAGTCAGGCCGGGCGGCGGCCAGATGCACCGCCGTCACCGCCGGCATCGCATTGATCGCGGCCAGCGCGGGGGCCAGCGCAAGTTGCCCCTCGCCCTCGCCCATCCCTGCGCGCAGGCGCAGGCGCAGCGACACCAGCGCGCCCCCCACCCCACGCCCGCCGGTTTCCAGCACTTCACATGCCATGCGCCGGAAATTGCGGAAATGGGGCGCGATGGACTGAGTCCATTCGGTCGGGAAATTGAGGCTTCGCGCATAATCCTCGGCCACAAAACTGGTCAGTTCATCGCCTTCATAGAGGGTGAAATAGATCTGGCGCTCCAGCCCCCGGTTCACCCCCCGCCGCGACCGGCGAAACCCGGCGTGGTCCAACCGCTCGGGCATATGCTGGCGCGTGTGCCATTGGTTATAATCGGCATCGCCCTCGGGGGTGATGTCATGCCACATGATGATGAATGCGCGACCTTTGAGCGCCATAGTCTCCCCCGTTTAAGCTTACCTTGTTGATCCGGGTCTATCAGCAAGAGGGGGCCGGGACGCTGTTTGGGCGTGAACAAATGCTTGGCCGTCAGTGCAAAGCCTGTTCCTGATGCCGCCATTGCCCCG
The DNA here is from genome assembly GCF_028736195.1 of Novosphingobium sp. KACC 22771. Taxonomy (GTDB): domain Bacteria; phylum Pseudomonadota; class Alphaproteobacteria; order Sphingomonadales; family Sphingomonadaceae; genus Novosphingobium. The sequence continues at coordinate 230,056 of NZ_CP117881.1, forward strand.
GTGTCTGGCCGACATGGGCCTTGAACCGGCGGGAAAAATGGCTGGGGTCGCAAAAGCCCGAGCGCCAGCCGATTTCCGATACCGACAATTCGGCAAAGCGCGGATCTTTCAGCAAAGTACAGGCATGTTGCAGCCGCACGGCAAACAGCTCCTGCACATAGGTCGTGCCTTCCTGCGCCAGAATCTTGTGCAGATAGCGCGGCGAAATCGCCACCTCGGCGGCCACGCTGGCCGCATCGAGTTCATGTTCGAAAAAGCGGTTCTGGATCGCGGTGCGGATGCGGCGGTAAAGCTGGCGTGTGTGGTTCGACAGGCGGCTTTCCGTGGCCCCCAGCATCAGCGCCAGCGCCCCGCCGATCTGTTGCGTGCAAAGCCTGCGCCAAGCCTCGTCGCCGCGTTCATCGCGGATCGCCTCGGTCAGCGTCGCCTCCAGCACGCCATGCCACGGGGCGCCCGCGCGCACCACCCGCGCCACCGCCGCCTCGGGCGAGGGCAGCCAGCAGCGCACCCATTCAATCGGCAGGCGCGCCACGATATGCTCGGAACCATGCTCGGCCGTCACGCTGTAGGGCTGGCGGTTGTCGAGCAGCACCATATCGCCCGGCCCCAGATCGACGCGGCGGCCGTAATGATCGACCTGCCATGCGCCGCTGCGGATCCAGTTGAGGTTGAGATGAGGCTGGCGTTCGCGCGCGGCGGCCCCTTGCGATCGCACCACGCTATGCGCGCTGCCGATGGAAATGGTGCTGAGTTTAAGCGGCCCGAGGTCATGCTGCTGCATGCTGGCGGCCACCCCCTCGTCCTTGCTGGTAAAGTCCAGTTCAAAGATCGCCTCACAGATCGCCTCGCGCCAGTAAACCAGATGGTTCACTTCGGCATGGGTGTCCGTCGACCATGAACGCATGGCATGTCTCCCACAATCTTGCGGCATTTTTGCCTCTATCCTCTATGGCCAGAGCCTAACGCAGGCGCGGCCCTCTGACAACAAGTGTTCATATTCGTACACAAAACGGCCCCGACAGACGCGCTGCCGGGGCCAAGGGTGGATCATGGCGCGCAATCAGAACTTGTGGCTGATTTCAAAGGTCCAGATGCGGCCCCACACATTATGGTTGTTGGTATCGACCGCATTGGTGCCCGACAGCACAATCGGCGGCGCCTTGTCGGTCAGGTTCTGCACCCCCAGCGCCAGCCTTGTGCCGCTCAGCCAGCGGTGGTTCTCACCAAATTCATAGCCCAGATTGCCGTCAAACGTGGTCCATGCCGGGATCATCGTATCGGGCAATTTCACGCCCGCCACGGTGATCGTGGCATTGTTCAGATAGGAGCCAACGTAATTGGCCGCGATATTGGCGTTGAACCCGTCCTTGCGCCACGAGACCGAGGCCCGCCCGCGCGAGGAGACCTGAAAACCGAATGTGTCGAGCGCGTTGAACAGCGCGCCGGTCGGCGTCAGGCTCTTTTGCAGGTTGAGGATCTTGGTAAAGCTGCCGTCAAAGGCAAACACGCCCGCCCTGGTTTCCAGACGATAGTTGAGCGTGAAGTCCAGCCCGCTCTGCTTCACATTGCCAAGGTTCTGCGTGCCGCCATTGACGATGCCGGTCAGCGTGCAGTCGTTGATCGTGCTGGGCGTAAACACCGCATTCTTGTCGGTCAGGAAGGGCAGATAGGCCGGATTATAGGTCGCGTAATTGCCGTTGACGCAGGTGTTGGGCTGGGGCGCGACGATGAAATAATCGCTGTAGAGCGCGCGATTGGCCGGGCTGGACAGGACCAGCGCGTTGGTGGCCGTCTGGTTGGGCAGGTTCTCGATGCGGTTCTTGTAATTGACGTTGTAATAGGTGACCCCGAATTTCAGATTGGGCGTGAAGGACGGCGTCAGGTCCAGCCCCAGCGACCAGACCGTGGCCGATTCCGGCCGCAGCCCGGCGGTGTTGCCGGTGCGGTTCAGCACCGCGCTCTGGCCTGTGCTGGACAGCGTGACGGGCACGGCGGGATCATTGGCGCCATTGGCGATATAGACGCGGTTGGTCTGGCCAACGGTTGCCGGATTGCTCTCGATCAGTGTGGGCGCGCGGAAGGACGTGCCCCAACTGCCGCGCAGCTTGATGCCGCCGGTCGGCTGCCATGTCAGGCCGAATTTGGGATTGGCCGTGGTGCCGAAATCGGAATATTTGTCCCAACGCACCGCCGCGCTCAGGTCGAGCCGGTCAAAGCCGGGAATGCGGTTGGCCTCGCCAAACACCGGAATGAACGCCTCGCCATAGGCCGAGGTGACATGGCGCCCGCTCTTGGTGCTGCGCGAAACCTGATAGACATTCTGCAGGTTCAGCTTGTTCTGCGCCAAAAGCCAGAACCAGTATTCGGTATATTCCCCGCCCACGGCCACCTTGACCGATCCGGCGGGCAGATCAAACAGCGCCCCGCTGATCTTGGTGCCGAAATCGGCGGTGCGGAATTTCGCCTCCTGCAGGAACCCGCCGATCAGCATGTCCGCCCCGCTCTGCTGGCCGGGCAAATAGGGGTTGAAGGTGGAATAATAGGCCGGATTGTTGGCGATGACGGCGGCAATGGTGGTGTTGGCCTGGGGCTGACACACATTGCACCCGGACGAGAAGCCGTAGGAACCGTAAGTCGTCCAGTCGAAGCCTTTGAACAGGCGCGTTTTATATTCCAGCGTCGAGTTGAACGTCTCCTCCTTGTTGCGCTGGGTCAGGTCGTAATTGGCGTAATTGAGGCCAAGGTTATAGACCAGCGTCTCGTTGCCCGTGGTCAGGCCGGGGATATACCAGGGACTGCTGGGGGTCAGGTTGATCGAGATATTGGGCAGGGCTTCCTGCGCGCGGGCGGAATTTTCGCGGCGGTTGTAATTGACCGTGCCGACCAGTTCGCCGGCGCCGATGGTCTGATGCGCCTTGAGCAGCACGCTGATCTGTTTGCGGCTGGAAAAGTAATCATACATATCCGCCGGATCGGCCAGCGTGGGATTGCCGCGCAGCGCCGTCACCTGCGCGGCGGTGGGCACCGCGCCATTGGTGGCGGGCAGGCCGTAAACCGTGCTGCCGATGATCAGCGCGCCCGGCGTGCCGGGAAACACCGTGGTGCCGATCAGATTGTTGTTGTTGCCGCCATAGGGGCGCAGATCATTGCGCAGATAATCGCGCGCGGCGCGTTTCACCGGGTCGCGGTCGGTATAGCTGAAGCCCAGCATAAAGCCGCCCTCGCTCCAGCGGTGGCCCAGGACGCCTTCGACGGTCCGCTGGTCATAAAGCGTGTGGTTGAAACGGCCCGTCAGTTCGAGCCCTTCATAATCCTTGCGCAGCACATAATTGACCACGCCCGCCACCGCGTCCGACCCGTAAATGGCCGAAGCGCCGTCGGTGACGACCTCCACCCGCTCGATCGCGGCAAAGGGAATGACGGAAGGGTCGGGGATCTGCGAGATCACCCCCTGCGGCGCCCAGCGATGGCCGTCAAACAGCAGCAGCGTGGCATTGTTGCCAAGGCCGCGCAGGTTGACGCCCTGCTGGCGCCCGCCGGTCGAATTCTGGCTGGTGCCAAGGCTGGAGCCTTGCGGCAATTGGGCGATCAATTGCGCCGTGTCGCGCACGCCGCCCGCCACCAGGCTGGCCCGGTCCATCGTCACCGTGGCCGAACCGACCGGGGCCACGCCCTTGATCGCGGTGCCGGTCACGATGATTTCGGCATCCTGTTTGATGCTCGATTCGGCGGCCCCGCGTCCGGTGATGTCCTGTGCATGCGCCGCGCCCGCCATGGCCAGCGCCAGATAGGAAATGCCAAAAGCCGCGCGGCCTGTCTGCCCGATCTTCATCCTGTCCCCCTTGTTGATGTCCGGTTGTTTTGCCGGATTATGACTCCGGCATACGCCCGCCCGATCCTCGCGCCCCTAGCTGCGAAGGCCCCAATCTCTGGACTGAGACTGCACAGGAGGGGGCAAAGAAAAACGCCCGGCTGTGGGGGGCCGGGCGTCTGGGAGAGGCTGGGTCAAGAGGGTCATTTCCCCTTGGATTTGGTCGCCGTTTTGGGTTGGGTGGGCGGCGCGGGCGGGTCCACTTTCGCATCCACCAGCCCCAGCGCCCAGCGGATGCCCTGATGCGCCATCTCGCGGAATTTGGGGTCGTCCCAGACCTGTTCCTGATGGCCGATAGTCAGATTATAGACCCGCCCCTTGCCATAGGATTTGGCCCAGACCAGCGGGAAATCATCATCGGCGCGGGTCTTGCGCTGCTCCGGCGTCATCTTGCTCGGGTCCAGCCGCAGGATCACATGCGCGTCCTTGCTGGTAAACGGCATGCGCATGACGGGAAACTGGTCGGTATAGGCAAAGCTCTTGGGAAAGACCCCCGCGCCGGGAAAGGCGGGGTCTTCATTGGTGATCTGCATCGTGTCGACGCGAAACTCGCTCTCCATGAAGGCGCCGATCATCGCGGTGAATTCGGGCCATTCGTAATAGGCAACGCTGGCGGCATGGCCTGCGATAAAGCCCTTGCCGTCCTGCTTCACGAAAGACAGCAGGTCCGCCTTCTGCTGGTCGCTCAAGGCTCCCGCCCCGCTGCCCAGAAAGAACACCGCGTCGAACTGGTCCAGATTGCGCGCGTTGACGAATTTGCCCGCATAGCGTGTGCCTTGGCCGACAATCGGGGCCTTGGTAATGAGCTGGCTGTCGGTGCGGATCACGGTGGCCCATTCGCCATGCTCGCGGCCCATCTGTTCGATCACGCCCATCGCATGGTTGATCGAATCGTGATGCCATCCGGTCTGGACATCCGCGATGATCAACAGCTTCTTCATCCCCGGCCAGGGATCATTGACCGTCGAGGCAGGCCCCATCATCGGCGGGGGGGCGGGCCGCGCCGCAGGCGGCGTCTGCGCCATCACGGCGGCGGGGAGCAGCGCGCCCAGCAGGAACATCTTACGCATCACATTATCCCTCTTACGGCAAACGATAGGCCACCAGCGTATCGGACATTTCCGGCCCGCCGATCGCCGTGCCGCCCCCTGCGGCCACCACGACATATTGCTTTCCATCCGCGCCCATATAGGTGATCGGCGTCGAATGGGCCGAAGCCTCCAGCACGCTCTGCCACAGCAGCTTGCCGGTCTTGGCGTCAAAGGCGCGGAAGCGGTGATCGTTGGTCGCCCCGATGAACACCACGCCGCCTGCGGTCACGATATTGCCGCCGATATTGGGCGCGCCGGTGTTGAGGCCCGCCTTGCCCAGCGCCTCGGTAATACCCAGAGGGACGCGCCACGCCACCGACCGCTTGGCCACATCGACCGCCACCAGTTCGCCCCATGGCGTCGCGCCGCAGGACAGGTTCATGCCATTGGCGCTATAGGTAAAGCCTTGGGGCGGGCGCGGGCCGGTGGGGCGTGGCGGCGGCGGGCCGGCGGGCACATTGCGGTTCATCATCGCCACGCCCGATCCCGCCGCCACCTTGGGCCGATAGACCGGGCGGTTCTGCACATTGACGAAATAATAGCCCAGTTGCGCCGAATAGCTGCCCCCGCCCCAGTTCGGCCCGCCCACCGGGCTGGGATAGGTCAGCGTGGCGTGCGCGCTGCTCTGGCGCGGAGCGTAAAGATCGCCCACCACGATGCCGTTCTTGTCCCAGAAATCAGTGCAGGAGGCCTTCATGCCGGGGAGCAGGTCGGGGATCTCATCGCGCGTCATCTTGACCCGCGCAATCGGGCCGGGCGCATCGGGAAAGGGCTGGGTCGGCCAGACCTCGTCGGTGGGTTCATCGGCGCGGGGCGTGGGCTTTTCAGTGAAACCGTTGAGCGGCTCACCCGTCACCCGGTCGAACATGAAGAACAGCCCATGCTTGCCCGTCAGCATCACGGCGGGGACAGATTTGCCCCCCTGCGTCACATCGGCCAGCAACGGGGGCGTGGGCGAATCCCAGTCCCAGATGTCGTGATGGGTCAATTGGTGATGCCACAACAGCTTGCCCGTGGCCGCGTCCAGCGCCAGCAAAGTGTCGGAATAGAGCTGCGGCCCCTTCGCGCCCGAATTGGCGTCGCCGGTGGGGGCGTAAAGGATTCCGCGCTCTTCATCGATGGCCATGGTGGACCAGACATTGGCGCCGGATGTGTCGCGCCATTCATCGCCCACCCAGGTGTCGTGATTGGCCTCGCCCGGTTCCGGGATGACGTGGAAGGCCCAGACCTGACGGCCTGTGCGCGCGTCAAAGGCGCGGATGTCGCCGCGCGGCTGGGGCGGGCCGCCCTCGCCCGGACGCGCGCCGGTGATGATCAGGTCGCGCCAGATCGTGACCGGATTGGGGATGGTAAAGGTGGAACGGCGCGATTCGCCCACAATCTCGCTGGCCACGCCAATATAGGCGTCGATCACTCCGCCCCGCCCAAAACCGCGCGCAGGCTGGCCGGTGGTGACGTCCACCGCCATCAGATAGCCCTCGTCGGTGCCAAAGATCAGGCGCGGCGCGGTCTTGGCGTCGCCGGGCCAATAGGCGATGCCGCGCCCGTGGATGCCCTTGGGGCTTTCATATTTCCAGATCACCTCGCCGGTTTCGGGGCGGATGGCGGTGATGCTGGCCTTCAGGTCGGGTTTCAGCGGCGTGGCGGGGGTGGAAATATACATCACCCCGCCGATCAGCAGCGGCGTTACCTCAAAGCGCGAATCCAGCCCCTGATCGCCCGCCTTGCTGGGGCCGGTGCCATAGCGGAAGGTCCATGCCGGTTGCAGTTTGCCCACATTCCGGGCGTTGATCTGCGAGAGGGGCGAGAAATTGCCGTTGCCCCCGCCGCCGCCATAGGCGGGCCATTGGTTCGCGCCAGTGGGCCGGGGATAGAGCGCCTTGGCCTCGCCGGTTGCCACGGGCATGGGGGCGCCCGCGCCGCCCTCCTTCGCCCGATAATGGGCCAGCAGATAGGCGCGCACCGCCGCCTCGTCGCCGGGCGCGATGATCAGGCCCAGCTTCTTCATCTTGGAGAGCGTTTCGTCCCAGTCGGCGGCGCTCTTGGGCTTGGCGGTGACGGTGCCGATGGCGTGGCATTTGCTACAATTGGCGGCGAATTCGGCGCGGCCCGGCCCCTGCGGCAGGCGCGCGATCCAGTCCTCGCCCGTTTGGGCAAGGGCATTGGCCGCGGTAATGGCCAACACGCTGACCATCGCGCCAAACAGGCTCCGTCTCATTCTCTTCTCCCGCATCCCGCTTCTTTTGCGTCTATGGGATTAGAGGGCAAAGCGCCAAAGGTCGCTGGCTGGCGCTGCACCAGATCCTTGCCTGCGAGGGAATTGCCTCCCTAGGGCAGGGCGCGGAAGCGATAGTCCATAAACCGCACCGCCCCCTTGCCGCTGGCATAGAGCGCGGGGCGCAGCGAGGAGAGATCATCGACCGTATTGGCCTGATAGCCCGAGACTTCGCTGCGCACACCGTGGCGGGTCCAGGTCTTGCCGTCGAGGCTGTAATAGAACGTCACGATCTGGCGGTCGTTGACGATTTTGAGATGCAGCTTGCCCACCTTGGGCGCCGGTTCCTGCCAATAGCTGGCGCGGCCGCCGCGCCATGTGACCATCCTTTGCCCATCGATGCCCATGCCCAGAAACAGCCGGTCATCATAGAACAGCAGCAGGCCGCCCTGCGCCCCCTGCTCCACATCGACGATCACGCTGATTTCATAGGCATGGTCGCCCACCGTCTGGGTCAACGGCGAGCAATCGGCCGGGCCGGTGCCCTTGGCCTCCAGCATCAACACGCCCTGCCCTGAACTATTGGCTCCAACCTTGGCGCGGCGCAATTCCCCCGGCGCCGCACCGTAAAAGCTCCAGCGCGTGCCAAAGGCGGCCTGTGTGAAATCGTCGCTGCGGGTAAAGCCGCCCGGCGTTCCCGCTCGCCCCGTCGGCATCGGCATGGCCAGCGACAGATCGCCCCCCAATGCGCGCGGCCAGCCATCGGCCCCCCATGCCAGAGGCTCTAGCAAGGTCTGGCGGCCCAGCGAGCGGTAGTCCTTTTCATAGCCGTGATAGACCATGTACCACGCGCCCTTGGGGCCTTCGAACATCGTGGCATGGCCGCGCGACCACCAGGCCTCCTTGTCGCTGCGCGTGCGGACAATCGGGTTATGCGGGCAATTGACCCAAGGCCCCCGCGCCGATTTCGAGCGGGCGATGATCACCATATGGCTGGTGGCCGGGCCGCCCGTACCGCCCACCGCCGAGACCAGATAGAACCATTCCCCCCGCCGGAACAGCTTGGGCCCCTCCAGCGAATAGCCCTCGGTGATCCACTCGTCGGGATAGTGCCAGCCGTCATAGGCCGGTTCGACCGGGCCGATGGTGGAAAGCCCATCCTCGGCCAGCGCCACCCGGTTGACGCCCGAGAGGTAGAGGTAGCGCTTGCCATCCTCGCCCACGACATGGCCCGGATCGATCAGGCCGCCGATCTTGAGGTCGATGGGGTCGCTCCACGGCCCGGCCATGCTGTCGGCATGGATGACATAGATGTTGGCAAAGCTGGCCAGATCGCCCGACCATGGTGCCTTCATAAAGGGGATGTAGATGAAATAGCGGCCATTATGCTTGGCGATGTCCACGGCAAACACCGTGCCCAGCGGCTTTTCCAGCGCCGGGCCGACCGGGCGCCAGTTCACCAGATCGCGCGAATGCCAGATGATGAGGCCGGGGGCCGCATCAAAGCTGGAATGGGTCATGTAATAATCGTCGCCATCCTTCAGGATCGAAGGATCGGGATAATCGCCCGGCATGATCGGATTGCGATACCAGCCATTGCCAAGATCGGCGCGGCGCTCGCCCTCGGGGCCGGTGGCGATGGTGTTGGGCCGCGGTTTCGGACCCGCCGTGGCGGCCAGTGCTCCGCCCGCCCCGGCCATCCCCCCTGCCATCACCGCCCCCAGTGATCCCGCGCCAAGGGCTTCGAGTGCAGAACGTCGCGTAACCATGTCATCCCCTCGGTTTATTTAGAACTATTGTTCTATTAAACGAGGGTTGCCGTGGCAAGGGCGAAAGGCGAAATCGGGTTTCAGCCCTTCACCACCGCATCAATCGCCTGCAACCGGCGCAAGAGTTCCTCAACCTCGTCCAGCCGCACCGCGTTGGGGCCGTCGGACAGCGCCCGATCCGGGTCGGGGTGCGTTTCCATGAACAGGCCGGAGACGCCCGCCGCCACCGCCGCCCGCGCCAACAGCGGCACAAATTCACGCTGGCCGCCCGAACTTTCGCCCAGCCCGCCAGGTAATTGCACCGAATGGGTGGCATCAAACACCACCGGGCACCCGGTCTGCGCCATGATGGCCAGAGCGCGCATGTCGGACACGAGATTGTTATAGCCGAACGAGGCGCCCCGCTCGCACAGCAGGAAATTGTCTGTCTCATGCCCCGCCGCCGCCGCCGCATCGCGCGCCTTGGCTACCACCTGCGCCATATCGCCGGGCGCCATGAACTGCGCCTTCTTGATGTTCACAGGCCGGCCTGATGCGGCCACGGCGGCGATGAAATCGGTCTGGCGCGCCAGAAAGGCGGGCGTCTGCAACACATCCACCACCGAAGCGACGGCGGCCACCTGATGCGCCTCATGCACATCAGTCAACACGGGCAGGCCGGTCTGCTCACGCACCTTTTCGAGAATGCGCAGCCCCTCGTCCATGCCGGGGCCGCGAAACGAGCGGCCCGAGCTGCGGTTGGCCTTGTCGAACGAGCTTTTGAAAATCACCATCAGGCCCAGCCGCCGCGCCATCTCGGCCAGCCTGTGCGCCACCATCAGGGTCATCGCCTCGCTCTCGATCACGCAGGGGCCGCAAATGGCGAAAAGGGGCGTGGTGTGGCCGATCTCCTGTCCGCAAAGGCGCATGGTGCTTCACCCCCTAAATGACTGTTTATCGGTGATATGTCGGCATCACCCTCGCAATCGCCCCAAGCTTGGCGCAGAACGAAAGCACTGGCAATCCCGCGCCGATTTCCATACTTGCCGGATTGGACCTATTTCTTTCCATGGCATCAGGGATGTCTATGACCGGGCAAATATTCATCGCCGGATCTTGCGTTCTTATCCGCCACAGCGTGAAGCCGTGACGGCGGACCTGATCGTCATTCCGGCGCGCTATGGCTCGACCCGCCTGCCGGGCAAGCCGCTGATGATGATCGCCGGGCGCACGCTGCTCGAACGCGTAGTGGCGGCGGCGCGCGTGGGGGCGGCGCAGGCGGGGCATTGCGATGTGGTCGTGGCCACCGATGATGCGCGCATTGCCGATCATGCGCGGGCGCTGGGCGTGGCGGTGGCGATGACGCCCGCCTCGCTCGATTCCGGCTCGGCCCGCGCCTGCGCCGCCGCGCATCAACAGGCCCGGCGGCCCGGTCTGGTCATCAATCTTCAGGGCGACGCGCCCTTCATCGCGCCCACCATCATCGCGGGCCTCATCCGCACCCTGCGCGAGGGGCAGGCCGATGTGGCAACGCCGGTCTATCGGCTCGACTGGGCGCGGCTCGACCGGCTGCGCCATCACAAGCAAACCGCGCCTTTCAGCGGCACCACCTGCGCGCGCGGGCCGGACGGGCGGGCCCTGTGGTTTTCCAAGGCGATCATCCCGGCCATCCGCAACGAGGCCACCATGCGCGCGGCGGGTGCCTTCTCGCCGGTGTGGCAGCATCTGGGGCTTTACGGCTATCGCATGGCGGCGCTCGACTGGTTCGCGGCCACCACGCCCACGCCCTATGAAATTCTCGAAGGGCTCGAGCAACTGCGCTTTCTCGAAGGCGGGCGGACCATCGACACGTTCGAAGTAAGCGCCCCCGAACACGCCCTGTCGGGCATCGACACGCCCGCCGATGTGCAATGGGCCGAAGCAGCGATTGCCCGGCTGGGCGATCCGTTTCCGGGCTGATGGGGGTGGAAAAGCCCGCGATGTTTGTCATCGTCCGCCATGGCAACACCTTTGCCGCGGGCGAGCCGCCGCGCCGTATCGGCGCGCGCACCGATCTGCCGCTGACCGATGACGGCCGGGCGCAGGGCGAGGCGCTGGGCGCGCATTTTGCCGCGCTGGGCTGGTGCTTTGCCCGCGTGCTGGCCTCGCCTTTGCTGCGCACGCGGGCCACGGCGCAGGCCATTGTCGGGGCACAGGGCGGCCTGCCTGCTCCCGTGATTTGCGACTGGCTGGCCGAGATCGACCATGGGCCCGATGAGGACAAGGACGAAGCGACAGTTCTGGCGCGGATCGGCCATGATGCGCTGGCGGCGTGGGATGCGCAGGCCCTGCCCCCGCCGGGATGGCGGGTCGATGCCGAACGGAGGATAGAGGGATGGCGGGCGCTGTTTGCCGCGCCGCCCGCCGATGGCCCGGTGCTGCTGGTCACCAGCAATGGCGCGGCGCGTTTCGCGCTGCTGGCCGATCCGGGGCTGACGGTGGCGATGCGCGGCCTGCCCAGCCTCAAATTGCCTACCGGCGGCTATGGCCTGCTGCGCCGCGAGGCGGACGGGGCGTGGCGCATCCCCGTCTGGGGGCAAAGGCCATGAGCGCGCCCTTGCTGCGCGCGCCGCCCTTTCCGGGGGTGGGGCCTGTCGACTTGACCTTGGCGGGCGAGAGTGAGGCCGCCGATCCCGCCGCCCTGTTCGCCCGGCTGCGCGCGGCGCGGGTCGGCGGCGCTTTTTGGGCTGCGCCGCGCGGGCTGGCCACACCGGCCGGGCGTGTGCTGCGCCCGCGTGACGCAGCGGACGTCGCGGCCTGGGGGGAAGGCCCATCGGACCTGTGGGTGGCGGCAAAGGCATCGCGCGCGCTGCATCGCGCGCTGGCCGGGCGGGGGGGGCTGGCTCCGCTCGATCCTTGGTCGGCGCTGGACGGGGCGGAGGAATTGCTGGCCCATGGCGATGACGAATGGGTCGCGCTGGCCCGCATTGCCGGGGTGGCGGTGCGCGTATTGTCGCCGGGCCGCTATGGCGCGCCGGGCGAGGATGATCCCGCGCTGGACCGCCGCGCCTTTCGCGCGCTGACATCGGCGCAATATCGCGACCCCTTTACCGGCGCGCCCGCCACATTGGATGCCACCATCGACCTTCTGGCCGAATGGCGGCGGATCATCGAGGCCAATCGCGGCATCGTCGCGGCCTGCGGCATGGCATGGTGGAAGCGCGCCGAAATCCGCCGTTTCCTGTGGTCCGGCGGGGATGATCTGCGGATGACGAGCGGGCCGGGCCGAGCGCTTGGCGCGGCCCGCCGCCGGGGCGGGGCCTTGGCCATCTGGCCCTCCCGCGTCTCGCCCGCCCTGTTGGCGCAGGCCGGGGCGCAGGGCGTGCCGCTGGTCCGTATCGAGGATGGCTTTGTACGCTCGGTCGGGCTGGGCAGCAATCTGGTGCCGCCCTCCTCCATCGTGGTGGACCGGGGCGGCATCCATTTCGATCCGGCACGGCCCAGCGATCTGGAAACCATTCTGACGCACACCGATTTTGCCGCGAACCTGCTCGAACGCGCCCGCATGCTGCGCGAAACCATCGTCGCGGCGGGGATCAGCAAATATGCTGCCGACACCGCGCAAAGCCCGCCCCGGCGCGGCGCGCGGCGGCTGGTGCTGGTGCCCGGACAAGTCGAGGATGACATGTCGGTGATCGCGGGCGGGGGCGGCCTGCGCTCAAACCTAGAATTGCTGCGCCGCGCCCGCGGGCTGGAGCCCGATGCAGAAATCTGGTTCCGCCCCCACCCCGATGTCGATGCGGGCCATCGCAAGGGCGCCCTGCCCGATGGCGAGGTGCTGCAACTGGCCGACCGGATCGTGCGCGGCGGGGGCATGGCACCGCTGCTCGACACGGTCGATGGGGTCCATGTGCTGACCTCGCTGACCGGGTTTGAGGCCTTGATGCGCGGGCGCGATGTGACGTGCCATGGCACGCCCTTCTACGCCGGATGGGGCCTGACCCGCGATCTGGGCCCGGTGCCCGACCGGCGCGGGCGGGCCTTGGCGCTGGATGAATTGGTGGCGGGCGTGCTGATCCTCTATCCGCGCTATCTCGATCCGGTCACCGGCCTGCCCTGTCCGCCCGAAGTGCTGGTGGCGCGTATGGCCGAAAACCGCGCGCATGGCCGCCTGCCATGGCTCGCCCCCTTGCGCCGGTTACAGGGGCAATGGGTGGCGAGGATGAAGCGTTAAACGGGGCCGATTACCCCCGCCGCCCCGGTTTCGACCGGCGCGGACGCATGGCATCGCGCATCGAAATGCTCGAACTGATCCGCCGCACCCCCGGCAGGCGCGAGAGGATCTCGCCATGGATCGCCTCATAGGCCCGCACGCTCTCGGTGCGGATGCGCAGCCAGTAATCAACGTCGCCGGTCATCAGGAAGCATTCGCGCACCTCCGGGCATTGGCGTACGGCGGCTTCAAAGCGCATCAGATAATCCTCGCTCTGGCGGTCCAGCGTCACCTGAACCACGACATCGACCGCCTGTTCGCCGTCGCCCTCGCCGCCGGTGATGATCGTATAGCCGGCAATGATGCCATTGGCCTCCAGCAACCGGATGCGGCGCAGACAGGCCGAGGGCGAGAGGCCGACGCTCTGGGCGATCTCGGAATTGGGCTTGCGGGCGTCCTGACGCAGGATGCGCAGGATGGCGCGGTCTACTCCGTCCATGATGAATGACATAATTGGGCGCCTTCGTCGTCGAATATTGCGTGAATGCGCAGTTCTTAGCATGATCGACGACTGATTGGCCATAAATTCGATTAAGGATGCGATAGCATCGGCCTACGGAATTTCTGTGGAGGCGCAGATGGGCGCAGGGGCAAGGCTGACGATCGACTGGGGCGCGCTGGCGGCCAATTACCGATTGCTGTGCGATACCGTCGCCCCGGCGCAGGTGGCGGGCGTGGTCAAGGCCGATGGCTACGGGCTGGGCTCGGCGCGCGTGGCCGATGTGCTGCTGGCGCAGGGGTGCCGCCATCTCTTCGTCGCGCTGCTGTGCGAGGCCGAGCCGCTGGTGGCCAAGGGCGTGCCGATCTATGTGCTCAACGGTCTGCTGCCCGGACAGGAAGCCGAGTGCGAGGCGATGGGCGCGATCCCTGTCCTCAATTCGCTCGATCAGGCGCGGCGCTGGACCGATCTGGCGCGGGGGCTGGGCCATCCATTGCCCGCCATCCTTCAGGTCGATACCGGCATGTCGCGCATGGGCATGCCGCCGGAGGATGTTGACGGCTTTCTGGCCGACCCGGCCATGGCCGACTGGCTCGACCTGCGCTTTCTGATCAGCCATCTGGCCTGCGCCGATGAGCCGGAGCACCCCGCCAACGCCGATCAGGCCGCCCGCTTTCGCGCCATGGCCGAGCGTTTCCCCGGCCTGCCTCGCGCGCTGGACAACAGCGGCGGGTGCTTTCTTGAACGCGGCCATTTCGACCTCGTGCGCGGGGGCATCGCGCTGTATGGCGGCGCGCCGCGCGGTGGGGCCAACCCGATGCACGCGGTTGTCGCGCTGGAAACCGCGATTGCCCAATTGCGCACCGTTCCGGTTGGCGCGGGCGTGGGCTATGGCATGACCTTTCACGCGGCGCGCGAAACGCGCATCGCCACGATCCCGGTGGGCTATGCCGATGGCTGGCCTCGCGCTCTGTCCAATCGCGGGGCGGCGTTTGTCGCGGGCCATCGCGCACCGATCATCGGGCGCGTTTCGATGGACAGCATCACGCTCGATGTCACCGATGTGCCGGACGAGCACCTCTATCCCGGCGCGCCGGTCGAACTGATCGGCCCGCATCAGACCATCGACGATGTGGCCCATGATGCGGGCACCATCTCCTACGAAATCCTCACCCAACTGAGCCGCCGCTTTGAACGCCATTACATCGGCGTTGCGGCCCAACAGGCCCAACAGGAAAGCATCGCGTCATGAAAATCGCCATTCTCGGCAGCGGCGTCATCGGTGTCACCTCGGCATGGTATCTGCGCCAGGCGGGCCATGAGGTGGTGGTGATCGACCGGCAGGACGGGCCTGCGCTGGAAACCAGTTTCGGCAATGCGGGCGAGATTTCGCCCGGCTATGCCTCGCCATGGGCGGCGCCGGGCATTCCGATGAAGGCAATCAAATGGCTGGCCATGAAGCATGCGCCGCTGATCCTGCGCCCGCGCCCGGATATGGCGATGCTGAAATGGCTGGTGGCGATGCTGGGCAATTGCAACGCGCGTGATTATGCCATCAATAAAAGCCGCATGGTGCGCCTGGCCGAATTCAGCCGCGATTGCCTGATCGAACTGCGCGCCCAGACCGGCATCACCTATGACGAGCGGATGCAAGGCACGCTGCAACTCTTCCGCGAGGAGAGCCAGTTGGCCAATATCGCCAAGGATGTCGCGGTGCTCAAGGCCGATGGCGTGCCATTCGAGGTGCTGGACAAGGCAGGCTGCATCGCCGCCGAACCGGGTCTGGCCAGCAGCACCGCGCCGATTGCAGGGGGCCTGCGCCTGCCCCATGACGAAACGGGCGATTGCTTCAAATTCACCAATGCTCTGGCCGAAATGGCGCGCACGGCGGGCGTCGAATTCATGAACCGCACGAATATCGCACGCATCGTCGAGGAAGGCGGACGCATCACCCGCGTCGAAACCGATCGCGGCCCGGTCACGGCTGACGCCTATCTGGTGGCGATGGGCAGCTTTTCGCCCCATCTGGTGCGGCCTCTGGGCCTGAAAGTCCCGGTCTATCCGGTCAAGGGCTATTCGCTGACCGTGCCCATCGTCAACGAGCCGCTGGCCCCGGTTTCGACCCTGCTGGATGAAAGCTACAAGGTGGCGATCACGCGGCTTGGCGACCGCATCCGCATTGGCGGCATGGCGGAAATCTCCGGCTTCAACATGGATCTGCCCGAAGCCCGGCGAGCCACGCTCGAACATTCGGCGGGCACGCTGTTTCCAGGCGCGGGCGATTTTTCGGCCGCATCCTTCTGGTGCGGCTTGCGCCCGATGACGCCCGACAGCACGCCGGTGATCGGCCCCACGCGCATCGGCAATCTCTTCCTCAACACCGGCCATGGCACGCTGGGCTGGACGATGGCCTGCGGTTCGGCCCATGTCATTGCCGACATCATCGGCGGCCGCCGCCCCGCCATCGAAACCGCCGATCTCGCGCTCTCGCGCTACGCATAAGGAACCCGCCGCATGACCATCACCCGTATCGAATCCGGCCCGCGCATGAGCCAGGCCGTGATCCACGGCGACACGATCTATCTGTCGGGCCAATGCGAGGAAGGCGAAACCGTCACCGAGCAGACGCAGGCCGTGCTGGCCGAAATCGAGCGCCTGCTGGCCGCGGCGGGCAGTTCCAAGGCGCATATGCTGATGGCGCAGATCTGGCTGGCCGATATGGGCGATTTTGCCGAGATGAATGCGGTGTGGGATGCGTGGGTGGCCGATATCGTTCCCCCCGCGCGCGCCACGGGCGAATCGAAACTGGCCACGCCCGATTACAAGGTCGAGATCATCGTCACCGCCGCCAGGGCCTGATGGCCTTGAGTATGGGCGGTCCTTGCCCCATCATGATCGCGGGAGACCAGGATCATGATGCATAACACCTTTCGTATTATCGCCGCGCTGGCCGCGCTGGGCGTTCCGTCGATGGCGCAGGCGGCCGAGCCGCGCGTTTGGCCCGAACCCACAGCGCCCGCGATTGCGGGCAGCAGCGGCTATGTCGAGATCCCCGGCGCGGCCATCGCCCGCTCGACCAAGCGCCGATACAAGGCGCTCTTTGATGCGGCGACCGGCGCCCCCGATCCGGCCAAACCCCTGCCCGCCTTTGGCCGCGTGGCACTTCAATTGAACGGACTGATCGCGGCGAAGGTGCCGCCGTCGCATATTATCTTTGCGATGATCCTGCATGGCCCGGCGGGCGATGCGGTGCTGAACGATGCGGAATATCGCAAGAAGTACGGCATCGACAATCCGAACAAGGCGATCTTCAATGCGCTGCGTCAGGCGGGCGTGCGGATGCTGGTCTGCGGCCAATGGGCCGCCGCGCGCAACATTGCCCGCGATCAGATGCTGCCCGGCGTCGAAGTGGCCGAGGCGGCCACTCTGGTCCAGATCACCTATGCCAATGCCGGCTATGCGGTGCTGTATAATTAATCCACCGTCGGCTCATCCCCGGCGCATTGGTCGCGCACGGGGTTGAGCGGGCCTTTGACCGCGCCGATCCATTCGCGCCACAACAGCATCAGCACCGCCATCACCGCAGGCCCCAGCACCAGCCCGATCAGGCCCCAGCCCTCGACCCCGCCCAGAATGCCCAGCAGCACCCAGACGAAGGGCAGCCGCGTTGATCCGCCGATAAACACAGGGCGCACGAAATGGTCGGCGATAAACACCAGCGCCAGCCCGACCACCGCGACAATCCCCGCCGCCAGCATCTTGCCCCCCGCCACCAGAATGAGCGCCGCCACCGCCACGGCCACCGTCGCGCCGAACGGGATCGCCGAGAGCAGGCCCGTGAGCAGGCCCAGCAGCGCGGCATGGCTGGCCCCGGCAAGGCCATAGATCACGCCCAGAATCAGCCCCTCGCCAAAGCCGACGATGACCAGGCCATTGACCGTGCCGCGAATGGCCAGCACCGCCTGATCGGCGACATTCTCGCCCGGCAGGCCAAAGGCGCGGCGGGTGGCCACGCGCATCGCATGGGCCACGCTTTGCCCATCGCGCAGCAGGAAGAACAGCGTCATCAGCATAAAGCCCACCAGCAACAGCCGATGCGCCAGCCCGCCAAGGATCTTTTCCCCCGTGCCCAGCGAGAGACCGGAGGACGGCGATGCATGTTGCGACAGGCGGCTGATGCCCTCGGGCGTGCCCAGCGCCGATTGCCACCACACCGCCGCCTGCTCGCCATAGGGCAGATGGTGCAGCACCTCGGGCACCGGCACCCCCTGAACCCGCGCCACGGCCAGCCATTGCGCCAGCGAGATCGTGTCATGAAACACCGCATTGGCCACCATCACCAGCGGGATGACAAAGATCAGCAGGATGACCAGCGTAAAGGCCGCAGGCAGGGCCACCGATTGCCCCCTTGGCCAGCGCGCCACGCTGCGCTGATACAGCGGCCAGAGCGAGACGGCAAAAATCCCGCCCCAGCCCAGCGCATGCAAAAAGGGGCGCAGCGTCCACCATCCCGCCAGAGCCAGCAGCGCAATGGCCACCAGCGCGGCAATCTTCTGTTCGCGCCGCCATGTGTGGGGCCGGGGCGAAATCCAGGTTCCGGGGGGCGCGGCGTGGGGCTCGTCTTGCATGGGGCGCAGGCTAACCCAACCCCGCGCGCGGCGCCAGATGCCGCCTGCGAAACCTTTCGCGCCGCGCCTTTGGCTGATATGCCAAGGAAAACCAGATTTGCGGAGAAGACATCCCATGCCTCTTGCCTTGCGCGCCGCCATGATGGCTGCCCCCCTCTTGCTGGGCAGCACCTGTGCCCTGATGGCGGCCGGAAAGGCCCCTGCGCCGCAATGCGCCAAGGACAATGGCGGCCTCTCGCTGCCGCCCGGTTTCTGCGCCACGGTGTTTGCCGACAATCTGGGCCATACGCGCCATCTGACCGTGGCGGGCGATGGCACGGTCTATGTCAATTCATGGTCGGGCCGCTATTTCCGCAATGGGCCGCCCGCGCCCGATGGCGGCTTTGTCATCGCCCTGCGCGACAGCAATGGCGATGGCGTGGCGGACAGGACCGCGCGCTTTGGCGGGGTTGAGGCCAAGGGCGGCCATGGCGGTACCGGCATCGCGCTGTGGCATGGCGCGCTGTTTGTCGAAGAGCATGACACGATTGTGCGCTATGCGATGAAGCCGGGCGTTCTGGCCCCGGCGGGCGCGGGTTCGACGGTGCTGTCGGGCCTGCCGCTCTCGGGCGATCATCCGATGCACCCCTTTGCCATTCAGGCGGACGGTACGCTGCTGGTCAATTCCGGTTCGGCCAGCAATGCCTGCGAAAGCCCCAACCGCCAACCGGGCGCCAAGGGCCTTTCCCCCTGCACCGAGGCGCTGACGCGGGCGGGCATCTGGGCCTATCGCGCCGACAAGGAAGGGCAGGCCTTCAGCCCCGAAGCGCGCTGGGCCACCGGCATCCGCAACACCGGCGGCATCGCCTTTGACAGCGCGGGCCGCATTTTCGCCACCCAGCATGGCCGCGACCAGTTGGGCCAGAACTGGAGCCAGTATTACACCGAACAGCAGGGCGTCGAATTGCCCGCCGAAATCCTGTTTTCGCCCTATAAGGGCGCCGATTTCGGATGGCCGACCTGCTATTTCGACGGGTTTGAAAACCGCCACAAGCTGGCCCCCGAATATGGCGGCGACGGCAAAGCGCAGGGCGAATGCGCGGGCAAGGACAGGCCCGTGGCGGCCTTCCCCGCGCATTGGGCGCCCAATGATGTGACGATCTACACCGGGCGGGCCTTCCCCGCCGCCTATCAGCAGGGCGCCTTCATCGCCTTTCACGGTTCATGGAACCGCGCCCCCGCGCCGCAGGATGGCTATCTTGTCGCTTTCCAGCCGCTGCGCGACGGCAAGGCGAGCGGCAAATGGCTCCGCTTTGCCGATGGTTTTGCCGGGGGTTTCAAAGAGCCGGGCCGCGCACAGCATCGTCCGGCCGGGCTGGCCGTCGGGCCGGATGGCGCGCTTTATGTTGCCGATGATGTGCGCGGGCGGATCTGGCGCATCACCTATCGCGGGGCGGCCAATGCGCCGCTGACGCCTGCGCGCAAGGTCGAGGCCAAGGCGGCGCAGGCGGCGGTCTCTGGCCGCCTGCCCGCCGGGATCAGCGCGCAGCAGGTCGCGCTGGGCCGCGCCATCTATCTGGGCCAGGCCAAGGGCGGCACCTGTGTGGGTTGCCATGGCAGCGACGGGCGCGGGTCGATGGCGGGCGGATCGCTGGTCGGGCCGCAATATCTGTGGAGCGATGGCTCGCCCGAAGGTCTGGCCGCGACGATTGCCAAGGGCGTGGACAAGCCCAAGAAAGCAAACGGGGCGATGCCCGCCATGGGCGGCGCGGCGCTCTCTCCGGCGGATGTCAAGGCGGTGGCGGCCTATGTCTGGACGCTGGGCCATCCATGACCACCGGCCTGATCCCCGGCCTCACTCACCGCGAAAGCATGGTCGTGGCCGAGCGCCACACCGTGCCCCATGTCACGCCTGACTGGGCCGGTTTTGCCGATATGCCCCTGGTGCTGGCCACGGCGATGATGGTCGGCTTTATCGAAAACACCTGCATTCTGGCCCTGCGCCCCCATCTGGCGCCGGGTCAGTGCAGTCTGGGGATCCATGTTGATGTCAGCCATATCGCGCCGACCGCCTTGGGCGCGACCATTACCGCGCAGGTCGAACTGATCGCGGTGGAGGGGCGCAGACTGGAATTTCGCGTAACCTGTCATGATGACTTTGCCCTGATCGGCGAGGGCAGGCATCGCCGCGCGATTATTGACACACAGCGCTTTATGCAGCGTCTGGAGGAGAAGCGCGCAATTCGCTGACCAGCACGCCGAGGAGGATCAACACCCCGCCCAGCATCGCCAGCGCGGGTAGCCTGTCGCCCGCGATGCGCCCGACGATGCCGCCCCACACCGGCTCGCCCGCATAGATCACCGTGGCCCGCGTGGGCGAAACGGTCTTTTGCGCCCAGTTCATCGCCAGCTGGATCAGCGTACTGGCCAACCCCAGCCCGACCGCGGCCACCAGCCAGACAGGCGAGAAGGCAGGCACACCCTCGCCCGCCAGCGGCATCGCGGTCCACGAAAACACCCCAGCGGCCAGCAATTGCACCACGGTCACGCGGCGGCTGTCCACGCCATGGGCAAAGCGGCTGATGAGGATAATCTCCGCCGCAATCGCCACCGCGCTCAGCAATGTGGCCATCTCGCCGGTGCTCAACCCGATATGCCCCGCCTTGGGCCCGGCCAGCAGCACCAGCCCGGCAAAGGCCAGCGCGATGCCGATCCAGCTCATGATATGCGGCATCCGGTGCAGCACCACCATTTGCAGCAGCGGCACGATCGGCACATAAAGCGCGGTGATAAAGGCCGACTGGCTGCTGGTGATCGTGCGCAGGCCATAGGTTTGCAGCCCATAGCCAAGGCAGATGGCCAGCCCGATCAGCGCCCCCGCGCCCAATTCGCGGCGGTTGAGATCACGCATGGTCCGGGCAAACAGCAGCCAGCCCCCGGCCCCCGCCACCATGAAGCGCAGGCCCACAAAGAACAGCGCCCCGCTGTATTGCATCGCGGTGTGGACGATCAGAAAGGTTGTGCCCCACAGCATGGTGATGCCGATGAGGACCATTTCCTCGCGGCTGATGGACCATGATGCGGGCTTGCGCCGGGGCTTGTCTTGGGCGTTAATGTGCAACATAATGCGCAATTAGCAATGAGCAATATAATGCACAACACCAAATCGCACGAGGCCGCGCCCAAATCCGACGTGCTGGTCCATGTCAGCCAGAATCTGCGCCGGTATCGCCAGACGGCGGGCATGAGCCAGCAGGCCTTGGCCGATGCCTCGGGCATCAGCCGCCGGATGATCGTGGGCGTAGAAAACGGCGAGGCCAATGTCAGCCTGGCCAGTCTCGACAGGCTGGCCATCGCGCTGGGGGTGGATTTCACCGCCATGGTCAAGGCACCGGGCGCCGAGATGCGCAATGTCAACGAAACCATGTGGCGGGGCAGCGATCCGGCCGATTTCGCCCTGTTGCTCGGCTCCGCCCCCGCGCAAAAAGAGGCCCAGCTCTGGTCGTGGTCGCTCGCCGCCGGGCATCGCTATCAGGCGGAGCCCGACCCGACCGGATGGCACGAGATCATCTATGTCACCCAAGGCCGCCTCGCCCTTGAGCTGGAGGGCGAGACGGTCCTGTTGAACCCCGGCGAGTTTCGCGTGTTCCCCAGCGATCAGCACTATGCCTATGCCAACGCGGGCGAGGATGTGACGCAATTCCTGCGCAACAGCGTGCTGTAACGCGTCACGGCTTGCGCTGGGCCTTAGCGATCAGCTCCTCGACGGTAAACGGGCGACCATTGGTGATGACCTGCTTCACGCGGAAGGTGGCGGCAATATCCTTGCGCGGATCGCCCTCGACCAGAATGATGTCGGCCAGCTTGCCCGCCTCGATCGTGCCCGCGTCAAGATTGAGCGCGCGGGCCGAATTGACCGTGGCGGTCTGCAGCGCCTCAAACGGGGTGAACCCGCCATCGACATAGGAGGCAATTTCCGCCTGAAGATTGGGCGCGATCATCGTGTCGGTGCCCGCCGTGATCAGTGTACCGGCCGCCTTCATGGCCTTCAGCCCCTCCAGTTGCCCCGCCTGCATGGAAAGCAACGCAGGCGGCAAGGCCTCGCCCTCGCTCACCGTCTTGCGCGCCCATTCGGGATAGAGCGCAAGGCGCGGATCGCGGCGGAATTCGGGATGCTTGGCAAGGAAGGTGTTGATCGCCCCGAAATTGGTCGGGGTCAGCGTCCGCCCCGACCGGCCGAACAACTGGATCACATCGTCATAGACGCGCCCCTGCGGGCCTTGTTTGGGCGAAAAACCGCGCCGGCTGGTCGCGCCCAGATGCTCGGTATTGTCGACGCCCGTATAGGCGGCGGGGAATATCTCATGCGTGGCCACCGGCACGCCCATCTCATGCGCGGCCTCGACCAGACGGCGCTGGCCGAAATCGGGCATGCGGACATAGGATTTGATGAGGTCATATTTCAGCGCCCGCGCCCGGACGATTTCGCGCTCCAGATGCGCCGGGCCGGACACCGCCACGCCCATCCGGTAAAACACCCGCCGCCATTCCAGCAAAGGCCCGGTGGTGTAGATACGCGGCCCGATCCGCACGCCCGCCTCGGATGCCTCGCGGTCCTCGATCCCGTCATAGGGCTGGTTGCCCGGATCGCGCACTGTCGTGATACCATAGGACAGCCATGCCAGATGCAAATTGGCCCCGAAATCCTTTTGCGCATGGGCGTGATGGTCGATCAGGCCGGGAATGGCGGTCAGAGTCGGCGCCTCGATCACCTTGTCGGCGCCCGCATAATGGGCCGGGTCATGGTCCAGCACCGCCGCGATGCGGTTGCCCTCGATCACGATATCCTTGTTGGCCTGCGTTGCATCCTTCACCGCATCGACCAGACCGCCCGCATGGATGACGATCTTCGTCTTGGGAATGGCCAGCGTATAGGTGAAATCGAGCGGCACCTCTCGGATCGCGCCGGTTTCAACGCTGACGATCTTCAGCTTGTCCGCTGCCTGAAACAGCACGGATTTGCCGTCCCCGCTCCATGTCGGATAATGCGAGATTTCGGACGTATAGGCGCGAGGAGATCCCAGCGCCGTGCCATCGGGCGCGACCGGCCAGATTTTCAGCACGCCATCCTGAATCCCCGCCATCTTCTGCCCATCGGGCGACCACACCGGCCCGCCCCCGCCGCGCGAATCGAGCGAGGCCTTGTCCGCATCGCGCCAAAACGGCGCGCCTTTGCCATCGGAGGGCATCATCCAGATCTGATTATTGCCCTCGCGGAAACTCGTGGAATAGGGCTTGGACAGGGCAACCGCGACATAGCGGCCATCAGGGCTCCATGTTGGCTTGCCCGGCTGCGGCAGGCTGGGTTGCAGGCGGGTCATCACCCCGCTTTCCACATCGACCACCTGCAATCCGGCCACGCCCCAGCGGCCATCGGTGTCGAGAAACGCGATGCGCCGCCCATCGGGCGACCATGCCGCGCCCAAAGGCTGGTTGGGGCTGTTGGTCACCTGCCGGTCCTTGCCCGTGGCCAGATCGCGCACCCAGATTTGAGGCAATCCGCCGCCCTTGTCCGAAGTATAGGCCAAGCTCTTGCCATCGGGCGACCATGCGGCATCGGCCTCCAGCGCCTCGTCATGGGTCAAGGCTTGCGGCTTGCCGCCCGCCGAGGAGACGACATAGAGATCGCCCAGCGCGACAAAGGCGATGCTCTGGCCATCGGGCGAAAGCGCGGGATGCTGAATGCCCAGCACGCGGCGCGGGGCGGTGGACGTGAAATCACGTTTGGCGCGGGTGTAAACGGGCTTCACCACCTCCAGCCGCGCGGTGAAAGGCACCGTGGCCAGTTTCGCGCCATGGCGGCGGCGGATCAGGCCGTCGGAAATGTAATAGGCATCGGCCCCCACCCATGACGCGCGGAAGGGAAAGACATTCTCCTTGCCCGAGACCAGTTTGCCGTCGATCTCCAAATGGCTGCCCGCGCCATCGGCCACGACATAGGCCAACTCGCCCTTGGGCGACAGCGAGGGGCTGTCATAGCGGGCGCCGGTGGGGGCCGTGCGCAGGGTGGTTACTTCTCCGCCATGCGCGGGGACGGAATAGAGGCTGCCCCCACCGGAGAAAACAATCGTCGCGCTGTCAGCCGACCATGCCGGGGCGCGGTCCTCACGCGGGCCCTTGGTCAATTGCGTCAAGGCCCCGCTGGCAATGTCGATGGTCCAGATGTCATAACCGCCTCCCCGCTCGCTGGCAAAGGCGATACTCTTGCCATCGGGCGACCAGCTTGGTTCGCGGTCGTCAAATTCGCCATGAGTCAACTGGCGCGCATCGCTGCCATCGGCGCGCGCGGTCCACAGGTCATAATCGCCATCGCGATAGGCGTAATAGGCAATCCGCGATCCGTCCGGCGACCATGTCGGCAGATGCGCGTCGTTGAAATAATCGGTGATGCGTTTGGCCTCGCCCCCCTTGGCCGGGATGGTCCAGAGGCTGCCCTGAAGGTCGAAGGCCAACCATTGCCCATCGGGCGAAGCGGCGACCGCATAGGAGGTGCCCGCATGGACATCGAAGGCTTGCGGCACTTCGCCACCCGGCGGGGGCAGATTGGCGGGCGCGGCCATCGCGGGCGCCCCGGACAGCGCAAGGGCCAGCGCAACATGCGAAGCCAGAAGGAAGGGGCGCTGGGCAAAACTCATGGCATACTCCACGCGGAAAAAGCGGGGACCGCCACAAAGCGCGGCCCCCAGGACATGGCATCAGAAACCGAAGCTGAGACGGGCGTAATAGAAGCCGCCGCTGACCCCATAGGGCGAATAGGCGTTGTAGAGCGAAAAGCCGTTGCCCTGCAGCGAGGCGGGCAAAGTGTTGGGATAGATGTTGAACATATTGTTCGCGCCCACGCCGATCTTGATGCCGCTGGTCAATTTATAGCTGGCGTCGAGGTCGAAGATCACCTTGGGGTCGATCCGTGCATCAGGCCCGGCAGCGCTGGCGTTCACTTGGGTCACGCTGCCATACCGGGTGGCGCGCAGGTTGATCGCGGCGGGGCCTTTTTCCCAGGCCACATTGGCGATGAACTTGTTGCGCGGGGTGCCGACGGTAAAGTCGCCCTGACGATCGCGCCCGATTAGCACGAGGCCCGCCGAGGACAGCACCGCCGGGACCGAATCCACGCGGGTAAACACCGTCTCGGAAAAATTGGCCGAAAGGCTGAAATTGGCATTGCCCATTTCGCCAAGATCGGCGCGATAGGTGCCGACGATATCAATGCCGCGGGTGCGCGTGTCGGTCGAGTTCGAGAAATAGAACCCGCCCGCCGACGAGGTGATCCCGGCCGAGGCCAGCACGGAACGCACCACCGCGCCCTGCAACGTGGAGGAAAGCAGGATGCGGTCCTTCAGCTTGATCTGATAGGCGTCCACCGTCAGGTTGAAGCGGGGAATGGCGTTGAACACAAAGCCCAGCGAATAGTTGGTCGAGCGCTCGGGCTTGAGCGGTTTGGCCCCCAGCGCAATGCCCGCGGGCGAATCCACCGGCAGCGCCGAAACCGGCAGCAGCACGCCGCTGACATTGATCGTGCTGGCCGAGGAATAATGCTGCTGCTGCAACGTGGGCGCGCGAAAACCCGTGCTGGCCGTGCCGCGCAGGGCAAAGCCCTTGGTCGGCTCGATGCGGGCCGAAACCTTGCCGGTGTCGGTCTTGCCAAAATCGGAATAATCCTCGTGCCGACCGGCCAGCGCGACCTCGACGCCGGGCAGGATCTTTTGCTCAAGGTTGACATAGGCGCTCCATGCCCGGCGCTTCCAACTGCCCGCCATGCTGGGGGCAAAGCCGGTCACACCCTGCGAGCCGCTGGTGCGCAGCACGCCCGCATTGGCCCCGCTGGTCGATTTGTAGCCGCCATCGATGTAGGACGCCGGTTCGCCCGCCTCGATGCCATAGGTGCTTTGCCGGTATTCCGCGCCAACGGCCACCGAGAGCGGCTGGTACAGGCCCAGATTGACGTCTTTTTGCAGGTCGAGATTGTTGGTCCATTCGGTGCTTTTCGTGCGCCCGATATAGAAGGTGGTCGGGCTGTTCGGCCCCATCGAGGCGTTGAGCGCGGTGGTTTCGACCAGCGAGACGAGGCTGACCCCATAAGAGGAGGAAAGGTCGAAATTGATCGCCCCGCCCGGTTGGCTCTTGATGCCCGCCGTCACCTGATAGTCATGGTCGCTGATATGCAGATGGGGCGAATAGCCGTCGGGATAGATCTCGGGAATATTGTTGGGCGCATCGGGGAAACGATAGGTCAGCCATGCGTCATTGTTACGGTGGCTGAAGGTGCCAAAGCTGTAGAGCTTGACCGCACCGACCGGGATGTTGAGATCATAGCCAAGGTTGAAGCCTTCGCTGGCCGGTTGGCCCGCCTTGTTGACATTGCGGTTGACGGTGGCCTCGCGCGGGTCGAGCGTGCCGGTGGTGGCGCTGTAGAGCTGGCCCACGCGGGCGTAGAATTGCCCCGGATTGGGGGCCGAGCGGATCGTGCGCGCCTGGAGCCAGCTTTCCGCCGAAAGGTGGAGCGAGGCCTCGCCCAGCTTGAAGCCCTTGTCGAACGAGATGCGCCCGCTCTCGCCCCCGCCATCCTTGGTCGTGCCGCCCAGCATCGTGGCCGTGCCCGAAGTGTCTTCTTTCAGGATGACATTGACCACGCCCGCAATCGCGTCCGAGCCATATTGCGCCGAAGCGCCGTCGCGCAGCACCTCGACCCGCGCGATGGCGTTGGAGGGGATGAGGTCAAGATCGGCGGGCGACTGGCCGTTCTGGGTGGTGCCGTTGATGAACATCGTGGCGGTGTTGTGGCGGCGCTTGCCGTTGACCAGGATCAGCACGTGATCGCCCGCAAGGCCGCGCAGCGAAAGCGTCTTGACCGCGAAGCTGGCGCCCGCGCCGCTGTTCGACACGTTGATCGAAGGGACCAGCGTGCCCAGCAGATCGCGCACCGACTGCTTGCCGCTGGCCTGCAGGTCCTTGACGGAAAGCACGTCGATGGGGGCGAGGCTTTGGGTGGCGCTGCGGGCCACCTGACGCGTGCCGGTGACGATGATCGTGCCCGCATCCGGTTCTCTGTTGGCGGGCTCGCCCTCGGCGGCCAGCGCCGGAGCGGCCAAGGCGGCCAGCGCGCAGGATGCGGTAAGGGCAAGTTTGCGCCCGTTGCGGGTTGTCATGGCGCGAGTCTTCATGGATGTGTCCCCTGTTGCCGCGGGCAGGCGCGGCGCTTTGATCTGGCGGATGGAAGCCAATGGCCCGTCGGGCGAGGTAAACGCGCAGCAGCGCTCGGCTCTAATGCGTAATCGGCGCGGATTTATTGAAACTATTCATACCGCCAAGGCCAAGAGCCGGTGCGGCAAGAGCGCGTCTTTGCCGCGGATCGCGGCCGGTTGGTGCTTGCTCCATATGTCCCCCTGTTGTGCGTTGCTGGTCGCTTTGCCTGCCTTGCGGGGGCATCCTCTCCGCCATGCAAAGGGGGCCGAACGGGTCGATAACCGCTCAATCCTTCACACTTGTCCAAAAAGTTTCACACTGGCCGCAGGGTGTCAAACAGGGGGCCAGCGCAGATTGGCGTATTGCCTGAGAACGGACCGCAAGGCTTGGGGCAAGCGGGCGGGGCGCGCGTTTCCGAAAGCTGCGCCGGACGGCGGCAGGCGCACGCAAGGCAGCGCATTTCGCGCGCAGAGCGACCCGGCGCGACGCAATCAACCTTTTATCCGTGGGGGAGCTTTCGCCTTATACCGGCCCGTGTTTCAACGCTTTGCGCGCCGCGCAATTATCCACCCATGCGAATGGAAATCCGAGCGTCCAGCGATGTTGGGAAAATGGTGCATCCGACAGGATTCGAACCTGTGACCCCTGCCTTCGGAGGGCAGTACTCTATCCAGCTGAGCTACGGATGCGCACCGGATGATTGCGCGGTTAGCAGCGCTTGGCCGCCGTGGCCAGAGATTTTCGCTATACGCAAAAAAAGTTTGGTGCTTTAGGATTTTGGCAAGGCTAACGGTTTACGCTGTAGGATCATGGAACCTGTACCTTTTTCTCCCGATGCTTTGGCCCATTCGGCGGCCTTGCCCGGCGACAATGTCGATCCGTTGGGCGTGCGCTGGGGCGCGCTGCGCGAAGCGGCGCGGGCGATTGCCGCGCTGGCGGGGGAAAATTCGGCCGAGGAAGTGGCCGCGCTTCTGGCCTTTCCGGCGGGCTTGCGCGGGGCCGATCCGCGCCGGGCGCGCCTTATCGAGCAATCCATCGGCGATCTGGTGGCCATTATGGAGCCGGGCGTGGCGGCGCTGCTCTCGGTGCATGAACGCGGGGGCGATGTCGTGCCGGCGGCGCGCGCACTCTGGCAGGAATTCACCTCGGCACGGCGCGGATTGCTGGCGCTGGCCCCGCCGGGCGGTGATCAGGGCTTGTAAGTTCGCGTTCTGTTCCTAAAATGGCAGGATGGATAATTCGCCTGATTCGCTGATTCCCGATGGCATGCCCGCCGACGCTCTGGCGGTTGCACGGGGGATTTCCCGCCTGTTTGCCCGCAACGATATCTGGTGCATGGCCGAAATGCCGCTGCGCAACGGGCGACGGGCCGACCTGATGGGGATCGACGCCAAGGGGCAGGTCATCATCGTCGAAATCAAGGTGGCGCGCGCCGACCTGATTGGCGACGGCAAATGGACCGACTATCTCGACCATTGCGACCGCTTCTTCTGGGGGCTGGCCAGCCATCTCGACCGCGCCTGCATGGAAAGCGAGGCCTTTCGCCCCGACCAGTGCGGGTTGATCGTGGCCGATGGCTATGATGCCGAAATCCTGCGCCCCGCGCCGTTGATGCCTTTGGCGGCGGCGCGGCGCAAGGTCGAGGTGGAGCGCTTGGCGCGGGCGGCCTTGCGGCGGCAGGCGGTGGCGATGGATCCGAGGATCGGGCAATGGGGTGGGGCTTGATCGGGGGTTTGAAAAAGGAAGGATGAATGCGAGGGTCATAACCCTCGCGCTCCCATTACTGTATGCGTGGCGCCATGGGTTCGGCGTTTTGTGTCGGACGCGCCGTTTGGAATTTGAAAGCCTGCGGCGCTTTCCAGCATGACCTCTCCGCGCCGCAGGCTTTAACACCTAGGCCCCACCCACTCCCCTACGAACCATCGCGCAACCCCATTAACGGGATTGCAAAGGGCCCCCGCCCTTTGCCCGCCGGAGGCAAACCTCCCCTCCCTGCAAAACCAAAAAAAGGGCCACCCAAAGGCAGCCCCCTTTTTCACAACAACAAACCGAAACGCTTATTCGCGCCCTTCGGCCTCTGCGGCGCGCTTGGCGGCGAGCCATGCGGCGGCTTCGGCTTCCTGCGCTGCTTCGCTGGCGGCCTTGGCCTGTGCCTCGCGGGCGGCGCGCAGTTCTTCGATCAGCGCATCGCGGTCACTGCCCAGACGCTGGACGTCGGCCTCGTCATCCTCGGCGCTGCGGCCCTTGGCGGCCTTGGCCACCATCGCGTCCAGTTCGCGCTGCGAGCACAGGCCCAGCGTTACCGGATCCTTGGCGGTGATGTTGCCGATGTTCCAGTGCGAACGATCACGGATCGCAGCGATGGTGGTGCGCGTGGTGCCGATCAGCTTGCTGATCTGGGCATCCGACACTTCGGGATGGTTGCGCAGGATCCAGGCGATGCCGTCGGGCTTGTCCTGACGCTTGGACACGGGCGTATAGCGCGGACCCTTGGTGCGGCTGACGGTGACGGGCGCCTTGAACATTTTCAGGCGATAATTGGGGTCATTCTGGCCGCGTTCGATTTCGATGGCGGTCAATTCGCCCGCGCGCAGCGGATCGCGGCCCATATACTTGGCGCTGGTCAGATCGTCGGCCATCGCCTGCACTTCAAGAATGTGCAGTCCGCAGAAGTCTGCGATCTGCTCAAACGTGAGCGCGGTATTGTCGACAAGCCACGAGGCCGTTGCATGCGGCATCAGCGGGGTGGGCTGGGTCACGGGTCATCTCCGAGCGTTTTCGAGGCGGGAAAACCCGCCAAAACCGGGCACAAAATAGAAGGGCCGCCCCTTCACGGAGCGGCCTAACCTTTTCCCCATAAGCGCGGGATTGATTCTGGGCAAGCGTTTTGCCGCAAATTCGCGCGGATTTGCAGCCTAATTCAGCGGCACAAAGCCCGGCAGCGCCGCAACCCGTGCGATCCAGCGCTTGATGGCGGGAAAATCATCCAGAACGAAGCGGCCTTCCTCGGCCACATGGGTATAGGCAAAAAGCGCGATATCGGCCAGCGAGACGCCATCGCCCACGAACCAGTCATGGCGGGCCAGATGCTCCTCCATCAGGCCCAGCGCCGCCTCGCCCGCGCTGCGCTTGGCGGCCAATTGTCCCTTTTGCGCCTCGCTCAGGTTCTCCTCGCCGATATAGGCCAGCCAGAAACGCAGCGTGGCCACATTCGGCTCATGGTTATATTGTTCAAAGAACATCCAGCGCAGCATGTCGGCCTGCGCAAAACGATCGGTCGGGATCAGCCGCGAGCCGCTGGCCAGATACCAGCAGGCAGCGTTGCTTTCGGGCAGAAAGCGGATGCCGGCGGCCCCGGCGATTTCCAGCACCGGGATGCGCCCATTGGCATTGACCCGCGCCAGAAATTCCGGCGTCCGCGTCTCGCCCTTGCGGATGTCATAGGCCCGGCGCGACAGAGGCAGGCCCAGCAGGGCCGCCGTCAGCCGGATCTTGTAGCAATTGGCCGAAATCGGATCTTCATGCAGGACAAAAGCCTGCCCATGCAGCGACGCTTTCCAGATCATGTCATCGGGAAAGTCCAGTTCGACGGCCTGCCCCTCATTCACCCCGTCCTGACCATGCACGGCATAGGGCAGGCTGAGCGTGGAATCGACATAGGCGGGCGCGATGCAGCAACGCCCCGAAAGCTTGCCGCCCTCTTCGCCGCGCCATTCCTGCCCGGCCTTGGCCGCGCCTGCAAAGACGCGCTCCATATCATTCCACGTCACCGCGCCGCGCCCTTTGCGGATTTCCACCCATGCCCGGTCATCGCTCAGGCGCAGCAACGGATAGCTCATAGCACCTCCAGCACAATCTTGCCGACCAGATCGCCCGATTCCATCTGGGCGTGGGCCTGTGCAGCCTGTTCCAGCCGATAGGTGCGGGCCATCACCGGCCGCACCTCGCCCTCATCGACCAGCGGCCAGACATTGGCCTCGATCTCCTGCGCCAGCAGGGCCTTGAACGCATTCGAACGTGCGCGCAGCGTCGATCCCGTCAGCGTCAGACGGCGCGCCATGACCTGCCACATCGGGATTTCCGCCTTGGCCCCGCCCTGCACCGCGATGGTGACATGGCGCCCGTCCTCGGCCAGACATTTCAGATTGCGCGCAACATAATCGCCCGCCACCATGTCGAGCACCAGATGTACGCCCTCGCCATCGGTGATGCGTTTGACCTCTTCGACGAAATCATGGCTGCGGTAATTGATCGCATGGGCCGCGCCCAGTTCGATCGCGCGCGCGCATTTCTCATCGCTGCCGCAGGTGACGATCACCTCCAGCCCGAAAACCTTGCCCAGCGCAATGGCCATCGTGCCGATCCCGCTGGTGCCGCCATGGACCAGCACGCGTTCGCCCTCGCAGGCCCAGCCGCGTTCGAACACATTGTGCCAAACGGTAAACAGCGTTTCGGGGATGGCGGCGGCCTCGGCCATCGACAGGCCGTCGGGCACGGGCAGACACATGCCCGCCTCGGCAATACAGTATTGTGCGTATCCCCCGCCATTGACCAGCGCGCAGACGTTCTGGCCCAGCAAGGTCGGATCGACCCCGGCGCCCAGCGCGACCACCTCGCCCGCGATTTCCAGGCCAAGAATGGGGGAATGACCCTTGGGCGCGGGATATTGGCCAAGCCGTTGAATCACATCGGGGCGATTGACCCCGGCGGCGGCCACCTTGACCAGAACCTGCCCCGCAGCAGGCATGGGAATGGCCAGATCAGACAGTTTCAGAACCTGTACCGGCCCCGGCTGATCGAATGTCACCGCCTTCATAAATTCGGGAAGCACAGACCCCATGATCGCCCCGTCATGCTGCAATACACTATTTAACTGTAATCCCTAGCCTCACGCCCTGTTGACAGCAAGCGAAAGCGGACCGATGCTGTGGCCAATGGAAGATGAAGATCGCCCCCATGCTTTGGCAAGCGGTCGCAAGGACGCTGCGGCCTCCCTCTCTTTGGAGAGCCTTGAGCCTTATTCGATCGACGAACTGGACGCGCGGGTGATTCTGCTGGAGGCCGAGATTGCGCGGGTGCGCGCGCACAAGGCCCGCAGCGCCGCCAACCGCCTTGCCGCCGAGGCGCTGTTTCGTACTCCCCACTTGCCCGGTCCATCTTCATCGGGCCCAACCCCATCCGGTGCGACAAGCTGATGCGCGTGCCCCCTCGTAATTGTCCAGGGGATCGCCATATGGTCTTTATCACACCTGTTGTCGCATATCCTGCCGGGGTAAAATCCCGGCTTGCTCGCCCATCCCGCCCCTCCAGCCCCCTGCCCTCTTAGTAGCGAAAGCGCGATCAATGCCCAGTTTCGCCCAAAGTCTCGAAAAGACCCTCCACGCGGCTCTCAGCCAGGCGTCGGAGCGCAGCCATGAATATGCAACGCTGGAGCATCTCCTGCTGGCGTTGATCGACGATCCCGATGCATCGCAGGTGATGATCGCCTGCGGCGTGGATCTGGGCGATCTGGCCGAGGCGGTGAAGCAATATCTGGATCAGGAATATCAAAGCCTGAAAACCAAGGAAAAGGGCGATCCGGCCCCGACCGCCGGTTTCCAGCGCGTGATCCAGCGCGCCATCCTGCATGTCCAGTCCAGCGGCAAGGATACGGTCACCGGCGCCAATGTGCTGGTCGCCCTGTTCTCCGAACGCGATTCCTATGCGGTCTATTTCCTGCAGCAGCAGGACATGAGCCGTCTGGATGCCGTCAGCTTTATCAGCCACGGCATCGGCAAGGGCGGCAAGAAGATCGAGGACAAGAGCCCCAAGGGCGCCGAAGCCGAAGAACCGCGTCAGGAAGAAAAGCAGGAAACCAAGTCGTCGAACAACGCCAACAAGAAGGATTCGGCGCTTGACCAGTTCTGCGTCAATCTCAATGACAAGGCGCTGGGCGGCAAGGTCGACCCGCTGATCGGGCGCGGGCCCGAGGTGGACCGCACGATCCAGATCCTGTGCCGCCGGTCCAAGAACAACCCGCTCTATGTGGGCGATCCCGGCGTGGGTAAAACCGCGATTGCCGAGGGCCTTGCGCGCAAGATCGTCGAGGGCGAAGTGCCCGAGGTGTTGGCCAATGCGGTGATCTATTCGCTCGACATGGGCTCGCTGTTGGCGGGCACGCGCTATCGCGGCGATTTCGAGGAGCGGTTGAAGCAGGTCGTTTCCGAGCTGGAAAAGATGCCGCACGCGATCCTCTTCATCGACGAGATCCACACCGTGATCGGCGCTGGCGCGACCAGCGGCGGGGCGATGGATGCCTCCAACCTGCTCAAGCCTGCGCTGTCGGGCGGGTCGATCCGCTGCATCGGCTCGACCACCTACAAAGAGTTCCGCAATCACTTCGAAAAGGACCGCGCCCTGCTGCGCCGGTTCCAGAAGATCGACGTGAACGAGCCGAGCATCGAGGATACGATCAAGATCCTCAAGGGTCTGCGCACCGCGTTCGAGGATCACCACAAGGTGAAATACACGCCCGCTGCCATCAAGTCGGCGGTGGAGCTCTCGGCGCGCTATATCAACGACCGCAAACTGCCCGACAAGGCGATCGACGTGATCGACGAAGTGGGCGCGATGCAGATGCTGGTGCCGCCGTCCAAGCGCAAGAAGACCATCACCGAACGCGAGATCGAGGCCGTGATCGCCACGATGGCGCGCATCCCGCCCAAGTCCGTCAGCAAGGACGACCGCGCGGTGCTGGGCCATCTGGAGCGCGACCTCAAGCGTCAGGTGTTCGGTCAGGACAAGGCTATCGAAGTGCTCTCCTCGGCCATGAAGCTGAGCCGGGCGGGCCTGCGCGATCCCGACAAGCCGATCGGCTGCTTCCTCTTTTCCGGCCCCACCGGCGTCGGCAAGACCGAGGTGGCCAAGCGCCTGTCGGAAATCATGGGCATCCCGCTCCAGCGTTTCGACATGTCGGAATATATGGAGCGCCATTCGGTCTCGCGCCTGATCGGCGCCCCTCCGGGCTATGTCGGCTTTGATCAGGGCGGTCTGCTCACCGATGCCATCGATCAACAGCCCCATTGCGTACTGCTGCTCGACGAAATCGAAAAGGCCCACCCGGATCTGTTCAACATCCTGCTGCAGGTGATGGACAATGGCCGCCTGACCGATCACCACGGCAAGACGGTCGATTTCCGCAACGTGATCCTGATCATGACCACCAATGCGGGCGCATCCGACATGGCGCGCAGCGGCATCGGCTTTGGCGACATTTCCAAGGCGGATGCGGGCGATGAGGCGGTCAAGAACCTGTTCACGCCGGAATTCCGCAACCGTCTGGATGCCATCGTGCCCTTCGCCTATCTGGGCAAGGAAGTGGTCAGCCGCGTGGTGGACAAGTTCATCCTCCAGCTCGAACTGCAGCTGGCCGATCAGAACGTGCATATCCAGTTCGACGCGGCGGCCCGCGAATGGCTGGGTGATCGCGGCTATGACCGGCTTTATGGCGCGCGGCCGATGTCGCGCCTGATACAGGACAAGGTCAAGCAGCCGCTGGCCGAGGAACTGCTGTTCGGCAAGCTGGCCCATGGCGGCGAGGTCA
Source organism: Novosphingobium sp. KACC 22771 (assembly GCF_028736195.1). Classification (GTDB taxonomy): domain Bacteria; phylum Pseudomonadota; class Alphaproteobacteria; order Sphingomonadales; family Sphingomonadaceae; genus Novosphingobium. Next base: position 265,104 of record NZ_CP117881.1, read on the forward strand.
ATGTCACGGTCAAGGAAGGCGAGAACGGCAAGAGCGAGCTGACCTTCCTGCTCGTGCCGGCCGCGCCGAAACTGGACGCGAAAAAGACGCCCAAGGGCAAGAAGAAGTCGAACGCCGCATCTGAATCGTCCGAAAACGGCGGCGAAAACGAAGGCGACAGCGAATAAGTCGATAAATCAGGCGATTGGCGGGTGGGGCAAATAGTCCCGCCCGCCAATTGCCGCTTTTCCCGGCGGCGCAACGGGTTTAGACCCTGCGCCCATGACCCAGACCATCCCCGCGCCCTTTCCGGCGCTTCGCCTGCGCCGCACCCGAGCCACCGGCTGGTCGCGCGCGCTTCATCGCGAACATATCCTGACCCCTGCCGATCTCATCTGGCCGCTGTTCGTGACCGAGGGCACAGGCGTTGAGGAACCGATCCCCTCGCTGCCGGGCGTCTCGCGCTGGAGCGTGGACGGCATCGTGGCGCGCGCCAAGGAAGCCGTGGCGCAGGGTATTCCCGTGCTGGCGCTGTTCCCCAATACCCAGCCCGAACGCCGCAGCGAGGATGGCGCCGAGGCGCTGAACCCCGACAATCTGATGTGCCGCGCGATCCGGGCGATCAAGGATGCCTGCGGCGATGATATTGGCGTGCTCACCGATGTCGCGCTTGATCCCTATACCAGCCATGGCCAGGACGGGCTGATCGACGGCGAGGGCTATGTGCTGAATGACGCCACGGTCGAGGTGCTGGTAGGCCAGTCGCTCAATCAGGCGGCGGCGGGCGCGGATATCATTGCCCCTTCGGATATGATGGACGGCCGCATCGGCACGATCCGCCAGGCGCTGGAGGCCGAAAACCACCATAACGTCCAGATCATGTCCTATGCCGCCAAATATGCCAGCGCCTTTTACGGCCCCTTCCGCGATGCGGTGGGATCGCGCGGGCTGCTGAAGGGCAACAAGAAGACCTATCAGATGGACCCGGCCAATGCCGAGGAAGCGCTGCGCGAGGTCGCCGTCGATTTGGCCGAGGGCGCGGACAGCGTGATGGTCAAACCCGGCCTGCCCTATCTGGACATTGCCATCCGCGTGAAGCAGCAATTCGGCGTGCCGGTCTTTGCCTATCAGGTGTCGGGCGAATATGCGATGATCGAGGCCGCCGTGGCCGCAGGCGCCGCCGACCGCGACACGATGGTGCTCGAAACCCTGCTGGCCTTCAAGCGGGCGGGCTGTAGCGGGGTGTTGACCTATCATGCGCTGCATGCCGCGCGCCTGCTCAATGGCTGACGCTCTGCCCATCATCACCCCTCGCCTGATCCTGCGCCCGTGGGAGGATCGCGACCGCGACGCCGCATGGGCCATGGCGCAGGACCCCGAGGTGATGCGCTACCTCCCCCCGCTGACCCGCGAGGGCAGCGATGCGATGATCGACCGGATGATGGCGATGCAGGCGCAGCATGGCCATACCTTCTGGGTGATGGAGCGGCCCGGAGATGGGCGCCGCGATGGGCAATTCCTGGGCATGTGCGGATTTTGCCCGCCCCGCCCGCCGCTGGTGGAATATGAGATTGGCTGGCGTCTGGCCCGCGAGGCGTGGGGGCAAGGGTATGGCACGGAGAGCGCCCGCGCGGTGCTGGATTGGTCATGGGCGCATCGCGATATGGCCACCATCGTTGCCATCACCACGCGCGAAAATGCCAAGAGCCGCGCGCTGATGGGGCGCATCGGCATGGCCCATGCGCCCCACGAAGATTTCGATCATCCCGCCCTTCTGGAAACTGACCGCTTGCGTCCCCATGTTCTCTATCGCATTGCACGGCCCAAAGGCTGAGAGGACATCATGCGTTCAGACATCACCATCGCCCCGTTCAAGGGCATCTGGCCCCGTATTCATGACAGCGCCTTTATTGCGCCCGGTTGCCGGATCATCGGCGATGTCGAAATCGGCCCGGATGTCAGCGTCTGGTACAATTGCGTCATCCGCGGCGACGCGCATTCCATCCGCATCGGCGCACGCAGCAATATCCAGGATGGCAGCGTCATCCATTGCGACAGCCCCAAACCGGGCCGTCCCGAAGGATTTCCCACCATTATCGGCGAGGATGTGCTGATCGGCCATATGGCGATGGTGCATGGCTGCACGCTGATGGACCGCGCCTTTGTCGGGCTGGGCGCCATCGTCATGGATGGCTGCGTGATCGAAGAGGACGGGATGCTGGCCGCGGGCGCACTGCTCAGCCCCGGCAAGCGCATTCCCAGCCGCCAGATGTGGATCGGCCAACCCGCGCGCTATGCCCGCGAGATGGACGATGCCCAATTGGCCGATATGGCGCGCAATGTCGCCGCCTATGTCCGCAACGGGCGCGATCATAAGGCGGCGCTGGACGATATGCTGCTGCATGGCGCGGCCTAAAATCGCCCTGCCCGCGCCCGAGGCGATCCGCGCGCTGGTGGATGGCGAGGGCAGGCTGGCAGTGAAGGTGACGCCGGGCGCACGCAGCGAGGCGGTCGAGATTGCGCAAGGCCGCCTGCTGGTCAAGGTCCGCGCCAAGCCGGAGGACGGCAAAGCCACCGAGGCGGTGATCGAGCTGGTGGCCGCCGCGCTGGGTCTGGGGGCAAGCCGGGTCACTTTGCTGCGCGGGGCCACCTCGCGCGAAAAATTGCTCTCTATTGGCGAGTGATGCGTATGGCCGCGATCATCGCGGCCAGCGCCCAAGCCGCCCCCAGCCACAGCCCCGCTGCGGGATAGTGCAGCCCCATCGCCGCCCCGCCGATCCCGCCCAGCACCAGTCCCAGCCACAGCGCCAGACTGGCCCCGGCGCCGGTCACGCGCTGGCCCTGCGCCGCCATGCCCAGCGCCTGCCCCGCCTTGACCAGCGCGCCGGTTACATAGGTCAGCGCCAGCGTTCCCTCGCCCTCACGCTGAAACGTGGCGTTGAGCGCTCCCATGGCCAGCACCAGCGCCCCCTGGGCCACCACCGTCCCATGCCCCAGCGCGCCCAGCGTCAACAGCGCGCAGACCATGCCCAGCACCGCCACCTTGCGCCATAATCCGGCCCGCGCCGCCACCGCCGTTCCCAGCGCCACGCCCAGCACAAAGCCGAGGATCAGTCCGGCAGGCACCAGCGCACGATAAGGCGCGGTGACCAGATCGACCGCCATGCGCGTCGAATTGCCCGACATGAACGAGATGAAATAGCCGCCATTGGCAACAAACCCGCTGGCATCGACAAAGCCCGCCAGCGCCGAAAGAGCGATGGCAAGGCTGCGTCGGGAGCGGTCGAGCCTGTGCATTCAGTCTGCTGGCGCCTGAACCGGGACCATCGAACCGGCGATTTCCTCCAGCACGCCCGCCATCGCATCGGCCATCACCCGATCCGCCGGGGCCACATCGGCAATCGCGCGGGCCATGGCGGCGGCCCATTGATCGGCCGTCTCGCGGGCGATGGGCAATCCGCGATGCATGCTCATCATGCATTTGCCCGAGGCGAACCAGTCACGCGGCCCGCCCGACCATCCGGTCAGAAACCCGGTCAGGCTTTCGCGCATCGGCCCCAGATCGGCGGCATGCATCGCACGCAGCTTTGCATAGGCCGGGTCGCTTTCCATCAGATCATAGAAGCGGTTGGCAATGGCCGCGATCACCTCGCGCCCGCCCAGCCGCTCATAGGGCGTCTTGCGGGCGGTTTCCTCGGCCTGCACCTGATCACTCGTATCATTCACGCGGGGGCTTCCTTATGCAACGGGTCTATCAAACCTCGCTGCCATGCGCCAGCCCGGCAGGCTTTGACGCCAATCAATAGGCCGCGCGGGGCAGCGAACCCATCGCCATATGCGTCACCACAGGCCCCAGCCCGCCCGAAGGTTTCACGTGAAGCATTTGCCCCAGTCGCGCGCGAAAGGCGGCCAGTTCGGCCCGGTCCACCCCGGCGCGCACGGTAAAGCCCACCGACATCGGATCCACCGCCTGCCCGCCGCGAAACACTTCATAATGCAGATGCGCGCCTGTCGACAGGCCGGTCGAGCCGACATAGCCGATCACCTGCCCGGCGCGCACCCGCATCCCCGGCGCAACGGCAAAGCGGGATAGGTGGCCATAGCCGGTGGAGACCGCCCCGCCATGATCGAGGCGGATGTAATTGCCATGCCCGCCATGCGGCCCGACGAAATTGACCAGCGCATCGGCCACCGCATAGACCGGGGCGCCCCATGGCGCGGCCAGATCGGTGCCCGCATGCATCCGCGCAAAGCCCAGGATGGGATGCAGCCGCAGGCCAAAGCCCGAACTGATCCGCGCCCCGGCCACCGGCATCACCAGCGCCTGCGTCGCGCGTTGTTCGGCCATGTCCGATGCGTCATAGAATTGCGCATCGCGGCCCCGGCCCCAGCGCAGCAATTGCTTGGCCATATGGCCGCCCGACTCGATGGCGGCATATTCCAGATCGCCCACCTCGACCTGACCATCGGGCGCGCGTTTATAATCGACCACCATGTCGAACACATCGCCCTGATGCACCTGATCCAGGCTGAGATGGGCATCGATAGCGGCAAGGAATTGCTGAATCGCCTTCATCGGTGCGCCGGCGGCCCGCGCTGCGCGATAGACGCTGGTCCCGGCCACGCCGCGAATACGCAAAGGGGTTGAATCAACCGGCAGGACATGACGGGCCACGACAAAACCGGCGCCCGAACGGGTCAGCGTGAGATCAAGATCAAAACGCGCACGCAGCGAAAGGCTTTCGAGCCGGCGCGCCGCCCCTGCGCCTGCCGCCTGCCCCAGATGCAGGGCAAAGCGCGTGCCCGGCGCAATATCCTCCAGCGCCACCGCCGAGGCCAGCGCGCTGCGCACCGCGCCATTGTCCGCCGCCGAGACCCCGGCCCGGTTCAACATGGCCTCGATGCTGTCCTCCTGCGCCAGCATGACCGAGAGATCGAGGCTGGGTCGCTCGGGCGCCTGCGCCAGCGGGACAAGGCGCGCGGTCGGCCCCATCCGGCGCCCGGTATCGCCGCCATAGAGCAGCGGCTGGACGGTCTGGCTGCGCCATTCCTCACGCGTGGCGGCGTCCATCGGCGTTGAGGGGATCGCGGGCGCGGCGGCCTGCCCCGGCCACAGCGCCACCGCCAGACCGATCCCGCCCAGCATCACCCCCAGCCCGCGAAACCAGCGCGCCGTGCCGATGTCCTCGGCCAGATCGGTGGCCATGTCGAAGCCGCGCAAGGCGCGCTGCATCCTTGCGGCCAGCGCATGGGGTAGAGCAACAGGGGCGGAAAAATCGCGGCTTGCCATGACGGCCTTTGCAAAGGAGATTTCTACCCCTCTCTCCTTGCATCACGATGGTTAAGCCATCGCTAAACCTGTGGCTTATTGGACCAATGAAGGCCGAATGCGACAAAGCGCCCCTTGCGGGGCCGGGTCTGCTTTGCCACATTCAGGGGGTAATGGTTCACACCCCCAACTTGCGCGCTTCGTTTCGCCCGCAACAATCCCATGATGGCCGGGTGAAGGCCGTGCTTGGCCCTACCAACACGGGCAAGACCCATCTGGCCATCGAGCGGCTCTGCGCCCATTCCTCGGGCGCCATCGGCTTTCCGCTGCGCCTGCTGGCGCGCGAGGTCTATGAAAAGGTCTGCGCGATCAAGGGGGCCGAGCATGTCGCGCTGATCACCGGCGAGGAGCGGATCGAGCCGCCGAATGCGCGTTGGCTGCTGTGTACGGTCGAGGCGATGCCGGTGAGGGGAGGCTCGAAGCAAGGGGCCAATGCCCGCTTCACCGACCTGTCCTTTGTCGCCATCGATGAAATTCAGCTCTGCGGCGACCGCGACCGGGGGCATATTTTCACCGACCGCCTGCTGCATGCGCGCGGGCGCGATGAGACGATGCTGCTTGGCTCATCGGTGATGGAACCGCTGGTCAAGTCGCTCGTGCCCGAGGCCGAAATCGTGAGCCGTCCGCGTTTTTCCACGCTGAGCCATTCGGGAGCCAAGAAGCTCTCGCGCGTGCCGCCGCGCAGCGCCATCGTCGCCTTTTCGGCCGAGCAGGTCTATGCCGTGGCCGAAATGCTGCGCCGGTTTCGCGGCGGTGCGGCGGTGGTGATGGGGGCGCTTTCCCCCGAAACCCGCAACCGGCAAGTCGAACTCTATCAATCGGGCGAGGTCGATTATCTGGTCGCCACCGATGCCATCGGCATGGGGCTGAACCTCGACATCACTCATGTGGCTTTCGCCGGGCTGTCGAAATATGACGGGGTGCGCCAACGCCGCCTGCTGCCCACCGAAATGGCGCAAATCGCCGGGCGCGCCGGGCGGCATCAGCGCGACGGCACCTTTGGCACACTGGCCGGGACCGGTGGCCATGACGCGGAATTTACCGATGAGGAAATCTATGCGATCGAGGAGCATCGCTTCGCGCCGCTGACCCGCCTGTTCTGGCGCGAAAGCGATCTGTCCTTCGATTCGGTGGCGCGGCTGATCGATTCGCTCGAACGGCCCCCGGCCAAGGCTGAACTGATCGCAGCGCCCCAAGCCATCGATCTGGCCGTGCTCAAGCGCCTGGCCGAAGACCCCGATATTGCCCCCGGCGTGCGCGGCACAGGGCTGGTGCGCCGCTTTTGGGAGGCCTGCTCGCTGCCCGATTTTCGCCAACAGGGGGCCGAAACCCATGCCCGCTTTGTCGCCCGCCTGTGGGAGGAATTGCGCCACGGGCCGCTGGGCGCCGACACCGCCCCGCGCGCCATCGCGCAATTGGACAACACACAGGGCGACATTGACACGCTGCAGGGCCGGATTTCGGCGGTGCGTTCGTGGTCCTATATCTGCCAGCGGCCCGATTGGGTGCTGGCCCGCGATGAAATGGCCGCCCGCGCGCGTGAGGTCGAATCGCGCCTGTCCGATGCGCTCCATGCCCGCCTGACCGAGCGTTTCGTCAACCGGCGCACCACCGTGCTGATGCGCAAGCTGGGGCCGGATGCGGGCCTGCTTTCCGTGGCGATGGAGGGCGATGATGTGCTGGTCGAGGGCGAGAAGATCGGCACGTTGAGCGGTTTTGCCTTTCGCGTTGATCCCTCGGCGCGGCATGAGGATGCGCGGTTATTGCAGGCGGCGGCGGAAAAGCATCTGCCCGAACTGCTGGCCCGGCGCGCGGGCGAATTGATCGCGGCGCTCCATGCCGATGAGGCCGATGTGGCGATGCAGGGCGAGAGCATCACCTGGCATGGCCATCCTCTGGCCCGGATTGCGCGGGGGCGGGCGCTGCTCACCCCTACGCTGATCGCGGCGCCCTTGCTCGACCGGATGGCCGCGCCCTTGCGCGCCGATCTGATCGCGGCGCTGGGGCAATGGCTGGCGCGGCGCTGGAAACCACTGGCCCCGCTGGCGGCGATGGAGGCGGCCAGCCTTGATCCCGAGAGCGGGTCGGACCTGCGCGCGCTGCTGATCCGCATGATCGAGGGGGGCGGGATGGTGGATCGCGCCGCCTCGGGGGTGGAAAAACTCTCGCCGCCCCAGCGCGATGTGCTGCGGCGGCTGGGCGTGCGGATCGGGCCGCTCGATCTGTTTCACCCCGCGATGGTCAAGGCCGCGCCGCTGCAATTGTGGCAATCGGCGGTGGGGGCCAAAGGCGTCATTGCCCAGCCCATGGCCCCGGTGGTCAAGTTGGGCGACAAGCCGGTGCCGCGCGCCTATCGCCGGTTGGGTCAGGAGGCGCTGCGCATCGACCGGGCCGACCGGTTGCTGCGCGAGGCCCATGGGCGGCGCAAGGCGGCGGGCGGAAAGGTCGGCAAAAACGGCAAGGGCGGGCAGGCCAGCTTCTCGCTCGATCCGGCCGAGGCGGTGAAGATCGGCCTTTCGACGCGGGCCTATGCGCATCTGCTGCGGCTGGGCGGGTTTCGCCCGATCATGCCGCGCGCGCTGCCGGCCGAAACCTATGGGCCGCCCGCCCCGCTGGTCTGGCGCTGGCAACCGCCGCGGCGCGAGGCCGAAGCCGCCGCCCGCCAGCCCGGCGCGATGGATGCCGACAGCCCGTTTGCCGCTCTGGCCGCGCTGGTGGCCTGATGCGGATCGACAAGCTCCTCTGGTTTTTGCGGCTGGTCAAAACCCGCGGGGCGGCGAAGGAATGGGTGGAGGCGGGCCATATCCGTCGCAACGGCACGCGCATCGAACGCTGCTCGGCCTCGGTGGCGGTGGGCGATGTGCTGGTGCTGCCGGTGCCTTCGGGGGTGCGGATCATCCGCCTGATTGCGATGCCAAATCGGCGCGGACCGCCAAATGAGGCACAAAGCTGTTATGAGGCGCTTGACGAGACCGCCCCTTCCCCACTAGCAGCGGGGAAAGTTTGTTCTTCATCGAAAGGGGATTTGCAGCCATGACCTATGTCGTTACCGACGCCTGCATCCGCTGCAAATACATGGATTGCGTGGAAGTGTGCCCGGTTGACGCCTTTTACGAAGGCGAAAACATGCTGGTGATCAATCCGAGCGAATGCATCGATTGCGGCGTTTGCGAACCGGAATGCCCGGCCGAAGCCATTCTGCCCGACACCGAAAGCGGTCTGGAGCAGTGGCTCGAGCTGAACACCAAGTACAGCGCCGAATGGCCCAACATCACCACCAAGAAGGATTCGCCCGCCGACGCCGACGAATTCAAGGGCGTGGAAGGCAAGTTCGAAAAGCTGTTCTCCGAAGCGCCGGGTGAAGGCGACTAAGAGATTCTACCGGGGAACGAATCACCCCCGGAAGGCATTTCACATGCCTGAACGATAAAATTTTGCTGCCAGAGGCTGGGGTTGCGATAAACGCACCGCTGGCCTCTGGCAATTTTGTTACAGGCGTGCTATATAATAGGACAGTCGCGACAGGCTGTCCCTATGTCTGGCCTGTCGTCATCGCAAAAAACCGGGTCGAACCCCCTGACCATGAAAGGCGTCGTTGCAGCACTCGGTTGATGTTTCGCATCATACCGCAGCAAAAGCTCATCACTTTTGCCCGGGCATGCGCAATATTCGCCGTGATCCTCTCCATGTTGCACCGGGCCGAGTGAAAGGACGATAGATGACCGCCAAGGCGCACGCCTTCGATGTCGGAGATTACGTCGTATACCCCAAGCACGGCGTTGGCCGGGTGATCGAACTGCTCGAGCAGGAGATCGCGGGGATGAAGCTTGAACTGTATGTGTTGCGGTTTGAAAAAGAACGCATGACGCTGCGCGTTCCGGTTAACAAGGTCGAAGCCATCGGCATGCGCAAGCTGTCCTCGGACAAGACCCTGCGCGAAGCGATGGACACGCTCAAGGGCAAGCCCAAGGTGAAGCGCACCATGTGGTCGCGCCGCGCTCAGGAATATGAAGCGAAGATCAATTCGGGCGATCTGGTGTCGATCGCCGAAGTGACCCGCGACCTGTTCCGCGCCGACGATCAGCCCGAGCAGTCCTATTCGGAACGCCAGATCTTTGAAGCCGCCTCCAGCCGCCTTGCGCGCGAACTGGCCGCGATGGAAAAGACGGACGAACCGGCTGCTCTGAAGAAGATCCTCGCGATCCTGAACGAGTATGCGCCCAAGTATTACGAGGCCGCTGCCGCCGCCGTTTGATCGGCGCGGGCCCCGTATGGGTTTGCAAAGAGGGGCTGCCCGCCGGGGCGGCCCCTTTTTCTTTGGGGCTTCCCTTTGGGTGCGTGGTGTATTACAACACCAATACGCACTATGTCAGGGAGCAGCCCCATGGACTTTCGCAAGATCACATCCACCTTGGCCCCGATGATCGCCGTTGGCATGGCCGCCGCGCTTTCCGGATGCCACAATGGCGAGATTTCGCTGCATGGCGCAGGCAAGCCGCTGGCCGAACTGGACCTGTCCGGCCCCGCGCCCAGCGGCGTGGTGGTGCTGGGCCCCGATGCGGTCAGGATCGAGCCAGGGGAAAAGCTGGCCATCAAGGTCGAGGGCGATCCGACGCAGGCCAATCACCTGCGTTTCACCCTGAAGGACGGCACGCTTGGCGTGATGCGCGACACAAAGGGCTGGGACAACACCGGCGGCCCGGTTTCGGTGCTGGTCACGATGCCCGCGCCCAAATCGCTGACCATGACCGGATCGGGGCGCATCACCGCGGCCGAACTGGCGCGCGAGGCGCAGATCAACATCGTGGGTTCGGGCGATATTGATACGCCCAAGGTCGAGGGCGACAAGCTGGACATCTCGATCGGCGGTTCGGGCACATATCGCGGCGCGGGCTCTATCGCCGACCTCAAAGTCAATATCGCGGGCAGCGGCAGCGCCGAAATGGCGCCGCTGAAAGCCGACAAGGCCGATATTTCGATCCTTGGTTCGGGCGGGGCGCAATTGGCATCCGACGGGACCGTGAAGGCCTCGATGATGGGTTCGGGATCAGTCCACGTAAAGGGCCGCGCGAAATGCGAGGTCAGCGCGATGGGTTCGGGCAAGCTGGTCTGCGAGCCCTAAACCGGCGCCGCTGCCCGGCAGGTTTTAAATCGGCGCCGCCGCGCGGCGCAGGCGGTCGTTGATCGCCGCGCCAATGCCTTCGTCCGGGATCGGGGCGATGGCCACCTTGGGCTGCGCGGCGCTGGCCGCCTCATGCAGCGCCGCGTAGAGCCGCGCTGCGGCCTCTGCAAGGTCACCTGAGCGCGAAAGCGAGGCCTCGCCATCACCCGCACCAAAAGTGATGTAAAACTCGTCAGCGGCCTTCTCAGCGGCATTCAGGCGCACCGGCTTGCCCGGCGCATAATGGCTGGTCATTTGTCCCGGTGCCTCGATGCCGCGATCCTCATGCGCCTCGCCCTGCCCCAGTACCGCCGCCAGATCCGCCGAGGTGATCGGGCCGGGGCGCAGCACCTGCCATCCGCCATCGGCGCGCAGGGCGACAATCGTCGATTCAATCCCCGCCTCGCATGCCCCGCCATCGACGATCACCGGCACCCGCCCGCCCAGCGAGGCCGCAACATGGCTCGCCGTGGTCGGGCTGACCCCGCCGCTGCGATTGGCCGAGGGCGCGGCCAGCGGCAGGCCGGATTCGCGCAGGATCGACCGCATCACCGGATGCGCCGGACAGCGAATCGCCACCGTGGGCAGGCCCGCCGTCACCGCCGCCGCCAAGGGCGCATCATCCCGGCGCGGCAAAACCATCGTCAAAGGCCCCGGCCAGAACGCCGCCGCCAGCGCCCGCGCGCGATCATCCAGCACCGCCAGCGCCTCGGCCCCGGCCAGATCGGGGACATGCACAATCAAGGGGTTGAAATCCGGCCGTCCCTTGGCCCGATAGATCGCGGCCACTGCCTCTACACTGTCCGCCCGCGCCGCCAGCCCGTAAACCGTCTCGGTCGGCACCGCGACAATCGCCCCATCGCGTAGCGCGCGCGCCGCCAGCGCCAGATCATCGGGCGAAGTGGTCACAATACGGGGAAGATCCCGGGGAAGATTATTGTCAGCCATAGCCCTCCCGCTATAGCGCAAGAGCAGCAAAGCCAAGCATAAGGAAAGAATTTATGGCCGATCAGGGCGATCCTCTGGCCCGTATTGCCGATGCTCTGGAGCGGTTAAGCCCCCCTCCCCCGGCGGCGGCGCAGTGGCTGGAATATCCCGCCTATGTCTGGGACGGGCGCGCGGCGCGCGGCGTGGCGCGGCTCGACGCGCCCGAATTGCGCCTGCTTCAGGGGATCGACCTGCAAAAGGACGCCGTGGCGGGCAATGTCGCCAGGCTGGCGGCGGGCCATGCCTCGCACGATATGCTGCTCTGGGGTTCGCGGGGCATGGGCAAATCGGCGCTGGTGCGCGCCAGCGTGCTGGCCGCCGCTCAAACCCACCCCGGCGCCATCGCGCTGGTTCAGGTGGCCCCCGATGCGCTCTCCTCGCTCTCGGCGCTGTTTGCCATGCTGGGGCGGGTCGAACGGCAATTTCTCACCTTCATTGACGACCTCGGCTTTGAGGAAGGCGACCTGTCCGGCCCGCGCGCGCTGCGCTCATGGCTGGAAGGCGGGGTCGAGGCGCGCCCGGCCAATGTCCGCCTTGCCGTCACATCGAACCGCCGCGCCATCGTCGGGCGCAGTTTGGGCGAGCAGGACGACCCTATCAACCCGCGCGATGTGGTAGATGACAAGCTGGCGCTGGCCGACCGCTTCGGCCTCTCCATCGGCTTCCACGCCTGCTCTCAGGACGATTATCTCGCCATCATTTCCGGATACGCGCAGGAATTGGGGCTGAGTTTCGAGGTGGGCGATGCGCTGGAATGGTCCAAGCGGCGGAGCAGCCGGTCGGGGCGGATCGCGTGGCATTATGTGCATGAATTGGCCGGGCGGGCCGGGATGCGGATTTAAGTTTTAAGGGGAGTTTAGATGCGAGGGTCTAGACCCTCGCGTTCCCATTACTGTCTGCGTTGCGCCAAGGGTTCGGCGACAGATATCGGACGCACCGCCTGAAATACTAAAGCCTGCGGCGCCCCATACCAGCGCCGCAGGCTTTCTATTGTCGCCAAAACCCACCAACCTGCGAACCTGAACGCCACCCCATTAACGGGATTGCAAAGGGCCCCCGCCCTTTGCCCGCCGGAGGCATCAAACCCCCTCAAAACCTAACCAATCAATTCTCCCGCACCTTCTGATCGTCCTTGAACTTCAGACGGTACTGGATTTCAGGATCGCCATTGAGATCCTTCTGCGGCGGCAGATGCTTGACCACGACCGGCTTGATTTCGGCAGCGGGGGCAGCGCCCGGCGCCACCACGCGCCAGATGATCCCACCCGTATCATCCGAGACGAGCAGCGCACCGTCCTGAGCGAAGTTCAACCAGGTGGGCCGCCCATGGGTATCGCCATCCGGCTTGAGGAAGCCCGTCAGCACCTTTTCCGGCAGGCCCTGCGGATTGCCATTGGCATCGAAGCGCACAAAAACAACATCATAGCCAACGGCGGGCTTGCGGTTCCACGAACCGTGGCGCGCGATGAAGGCACCATTGGCATAATGCGCGCCCATCTTCTCGCCGCCCTTTACAAAGGCCAGCCCAAGCGCCGCCACATGCGGCCCCAGCGCATATTCGGGCTTGCGGACATAATCGATCAGGAATTCAGGCATCTGGAATTCGGGCGTGTTCTGATAGACGCGATTGTCCTCATTCTTGCCCCAATAGAACCACGGCCAGCCATAATGCGAGCCGACCGGCACATTGGTCAGATAGTCGGGCACCAGATCGGGGCCGAGCTGATCGCGCTCATTGACCACCGTCCACAGTTCCTGCGTCGAGGGGTTCCACGCCATGCCGTTGGCATTGCGCAGGCCCATCGCATAGCGGCGCGCATGGCCGCTGGCGATGTCGATTTCATAGATCGCGGCGCGGCCTTCCTCGGCCTTGGGCCCGCGTTCGCCAATGTTCGAGGCCGAACCGATGGCGACATAGAGATGCTTGCCGTCAGGGCTGAGCACCAGATTGCGCATCCAGTGATTGCCCGCCGGCGGCAGGTCCATCAGCTTTTTGGGTGCGCCCGTCAGGCTGGTTGCGCCGGGTTGAAAATCAAAGGTCAGCACCGCGTCATGGTTGGCGATGTAAAGCTTGCCATCGCCATAGGCCATGCCCGAAGGCGAGGAGAGCCCCTCGCGCAGGACGAAGCGCTGATCGGCAACGCCGGTGCCCTTGGAATCGCGCAGCAGGACGATACGGTTCGGGCTGGGATCACCCGCGCCGACGAAGCCCATGAAAATATTCTGGAAAAACCCGGTGATCCCGCCCGGCCCATTGTCCTTGGGCGCGCCGGTTTCGGCCACCAGCACGTCGCCATTGGGCAGCGTGATGATCGTGCGCGGATGCTGCAAGCCGGTGGCGAAACGGCTGACGCTCAGCCCCTGCGCGGCGGTGGGCGCCTCATTCGTGGCCCAGCCCACCGATTTGACCAGACCCACCGTGGGAAAAGTCTCCGGCTCGGGATCGACCAGCTTGGGCTTGCGGCCCTCCATCTGCTCGATCGGCAATTTCGACACATTGCCATGCGACAGATAGGCAAAGCCGCCCCCGCCAACCAGAACGACGGCACCAAGGGCGATCAGCGATTTGCGCAAAGTAGGGCTCATGCGCGATGAGATAGGGATTTGCCGCGTGGCCCACAAGCCCGGAATGGCACCTCTTGGCGCGCGCGGTTTGGCATACTACATCAACGCCCATGTTTGACTTTGCCCCCGGCGCCGACGCGCCCAAATCCGAAATCTATCACGACCTGCGCGAGGCCGCGCTGGCCATCACCAGCGGCGAGAGCGACGGCGTGGCCAACATGGCCAATATCGCCGCGCTGATCTGGCAATTCCTGCCTGATCTCAACTGGGCGGGATTTTACCGCACCGTCGGCGATGAACTGGTGCTGGGGCCTTTCGTGGGCAAACCGGCCTGCATCCGCATTCCCTTTGGCCGCGGCGTGTGCGGCACTGCGGCGGCCAGCGCGGCAACGCAATTGGTGGCCGATGTCCATGCCTTTCCCGGCCATATCGCCTGTGACGGGGCCAGCGCCTCGGAACTGGTTGTGCCGGTGGTGGTCGATGGGCGCGTGGTGGCGGTGATCGACCTCGACAGCCCGATCAAGGCACGGTTTGACCAGGAGGATGCGGCCGGGATCGAGGCACTGGCCGCCGCCATCGCCTCCGCTGTCGCCGGGGCGTTAACCGCGTAAAACGGCGTTAACCTTTTGCTTGGGCGCAGCGTTGGTTTCTGTTATTAACCTTTATGAACGAGCCAGTCGTCATGAAGGTGTCAAGCCCATGTCCATCCGCGCCCTGCTGATTGCCGCCGCATTCGTTTCGGCCCCCGCTTTTGCTCAAAGCGCCCCGGCGCAACCGCCCGCGCAGGCCGGGGCCAGCTATAGCCAAGCCGCGGTTCCTTCCGCCTCGGTCGCCTATACGCCGCCGCCTGCTGCCGGGCTGCAACCGGGCGGGATGCAGCGCGGGCCTTGGCTGGCCGAATGCGAAAGGCGGCTTAACGCGGTGCCGGGCGCCGATGCCTCGCAATCGACAAGCGCCTGTATCGATTGGTGGGCCTATTACCAGGGCGGCGGCGCGCCCCATCCCACCTATGGCTATGCCATCCCGATCAGCGTGACGGAAAACGTGAAGGAAGATTGCCCCGAGCAGGTCATCGAAAAGCGCGTCATCCAGCGCCGGATAATCCGCCATAAAATTGTGCGCGACAAGCGCATCCCGGTGTGACCTAAAGATAGGAAAAAGGGGGCTTTGCGGGGCCCCCTTTTCTTATATCCCCTCGCCCGTCAAACGCTGGCAAATGAGATCTAGCTGATCAAGTGTGCGATAGCGGATCGTGACGGCGCCCGAACGCGGATCGGCATCCACGCTGATCTTGACCGACAGGCCGAGGAATTCCTCCAGATGCGCCTGCATCGCCTGAATGTCGGCGGATTCGGCGGATTTGAATTCATTGCGCGCACGGCGCGGCGCGGCGGTTTCACGGCCCGACTGGCGGCGCACCATCTGCTCCACCTCGCGCACGGACAGGCCCTTGGCCGCCGCCTGCTGCGCCAGGCCTTCCGCATCCTCCACGCCGATCAGCGCGCGGGCATGGCCCATCGACAATTCGCCCGCCTCGACCATCTTGGTCACCGGATCAGGCAGCGCAAGCAGGCGCTGGATGTTGGCGACATGGCTACGGCTCTTGTCGACCATCTTGGCGATCTCGGCCTGCGTCATGCTCTCGCTCTCGGCCAGACGCTGATAGGCGCGCGCTTCTTCGATGGGGTTGAGGTCTTCGCGCTGAAGGTTTTCAATGAGCGCAATCGCCATCACCTCGCGCTGGGTCAGCTTGCGCACCAATGCGGGGATTTCATGGACCTTAGCCCGCTGCGCCGCACGCCAGCGGCGTTCGCCCGCCACCAGCCGATAATGCCCGTCGCCCAGCGGCACGACGATCACCGGCTGCAACACGCCGCGCGCGGCAATCGAGGCGGCCAGTTCATCGAGCGCCGATTCATCAAACTGACGGCGCGGCTGATCGGGATCGGGCTCGATGCTGGACACCAGCAGCGAGGCCAGACCGCTCTCCACCATCACCGGGCCATTGCCGCCGCCGCCCGAGGCCACCGGCTCCTCGCGCCGCGTTTCGCCCAGCAGCGCCTGAAGCCCCCGCCCCAGCGCAGCCTTGCGGCGCGGCGCGGCGGGCCCGGCCAGCGCGGCGGAAAGCGGGTTCTGGGTCGAGGTTTCGTCGGTCATGCGGCTTTCCTGTTTTCAGGCAAACGTGAAATCAATTCGCGGGCCAGCGCGAGATAGGCGCGGCTGCCGCTGCAATGCTGGTCATAGATCAGCGCGGGCAGGCCGTGGCTGGGTGCTTCGGAGAGACGCACGTTGCGCGGGATTTCGGTGTCGAACACCAGCTTGCCCAGGCACGAGCGCACATCGTCCGAGACCTGATCGGTCAGGCGGTTGCGACGGTCGAACATGGTCAGCGCGATGCCGATAATGCCAAGGTCCGCGTTGAAACGCTGCTGCACCCGCTCGACCGTCTGCAACAATTGGCTCAAGCCTTCGAGCGCGAAGAACTCGCATTGCAGCGGCACCAGCACCGTGTCGGCAGCGCTGAGCGCGTTGAGCGTCAACAGGCCCAGCGAGGGCGGGCAGTCGATGAAGCAGATGTCATAGCGCTCGGCTCCACGTGCCAGCCCCTTGCGCAATTTGTCAGTGCGGCCATCGACCGAGACCAGCTCTACCTCGGCCCCCGACAGATCGACGGTCGCCGCCAGCAGATGCAGCCCCGGAATGCTGGTTTCCATCGCGCATTCGGCCAGCGTGGCCTCGCCCAGCAGCAGGTCATACGAGGAATACTCGCGCGCGGATGCGGGCACCCCAACCCCGGTCGAGGCATTGCCCTGTGGGTCAAGGTCGATCAGCAGCGTGCGCCATCCGGCGGCGGCAAAGGCTGTGGCCAGATTGATCGCGGATGTGGTTTTGCCCACGCCGCCTTTCTGATTGGCAATGGCAATGCGGATCACAGCTTCACTCCCTTGGGATTGAGATGGCCGACAATCAGCCCGGCGTCCTCATCAGTCAGCGATTGTTCCACGTGGAACCCTGCGCGCACCGATGCTTTGAGTGCCTCTAACTCTTGCCCTGCCGACCGCCCCTTGGGCAACAGCCAGATCGTGTCCCTTGTGGAAAAGCGTGCGGAGATTTTCAGAAGCTTGTCGAGCGGTGCAAAGGCTCGGGCGGAAATCACCGCAAAGGTGCGTGTCTCCACCATCTCCAGTCGCTGCCCCAACACCTGCGCCTTGGGCAGCGCCAGTTCCTCGATCACGCGATTGAGCCATTCGACTCGGCGAGCGCGTGATTCGACCATCAGCACCTCGTGCCCCGGCCGCATCGCCGCAATCACCAGCCCCGGAAAACCCGCCCCTGTGCCAAGGTCGAGCCATGCCCCCTTGCTCCCGTTCCATGTTTCACGTGGAACATGGGCGAGCAATTGCGCAGAATCGACGATATGCCGCTGCCACACCATCGGAATCGTCGCGGCGGCCACAAGGTTCTGCCGCTCATTTTCCTCGGCCAACATGGCGACCAGCTTCTCCAGCCGCTCCATCGCCTCGGGCGTCATTACCCATCGCGAAGCCAGCCAGTCGCGGGCCTGTTGCTCATTACCAATCATCTCAGGCCAGCTTCCTTGCATGCACCAACAGCGCCGCCAGAGCCGCCGGGGTCACCCCCGCCACGCGCCCCGCCGCCGCCAGATTTTCCGGACGCGCCCGCGTCAGGCGCTCCACCATCTCGCTGGAAAGCCCGGCGATCTGCCCATAGGGAAAGTCCTCGGCCAAAAGCAGATGCTCGTTCGAGCGCAGGTCGGAAAGCTCCCTCTCCTGCCGCGCCAGATAGGGGGCATAGAAAGCGTCCTCGGCCACTTCCTCAATCAAGGTCGCGTCCACGTCCAACGCCTCGCCCAGCCATGGGCGCAGCCGGTCGATGGACACGCCATCAAAACGCAGCCATTCGCGCAGAGGCAAACGCCCCGCATCGGCCTTGGCGGTGATCCCGACCGTGGCCAGATCCTGCGCCGTCACGCCCTGCTCCAGCCCGCCTTCCAGCGCCGCCTTGTCGTCCTGCCTCTGCGTAAACCATGCGGAACGTTCCGCGCCCAAACACCCCGCCGCCGCCGCCAATGCCGTCAAGCGCGAGGTGGCATTGTTGGCCCTCAGACGCAGGCGGTACTCGGCCCGCGCCGTCAGCATCCGGTAAGGCTCGCTCACCCCGTGGAGCGTCAGGTCATCGACCATCACCGCCAGATAGGAATTGGCCCGGTCAATCGCCGGAGCATCCCACCCGAGCACCGATGCCGCCGCATGCATCCCCGCGATCAGCCCCTGCGCCGCCGCTTCTTCATAGCCGGTCGTGCCGTTGATCTGCCCCGCGCAATAGAGGCCGGGGATCGCCCGCAGTTCGAGAGAAGTCCGCAGCGCGCGCGGGTCAATATGGTCATACTCCACCGCATAGCCCGGCACCACCATCTCGACCTGCTCCAGCCCTTCCATGTGGCGCAGCATGGTCAATTGCACATCGGCGGGCAGGCTGGTCGAGATGCCGTTGGGATAGACGAGATGGGTCGAGAGGCCCTCGGGTTCGAGGAAAATCTGATGGCCATCGCGGTCGGCAAAGCGGTGGATCTTGTCCTCGATGCTGGGGCAATAGCGCGGCCCCCTCGCCCCGATCGCCCCGCTGAACAGTGGCGATCGATGGAGGTTCGCCTGGATCGTTTCATGGACTGCAGCGTTGGTCCGCGTGATCGCGCAGGCCAGTTGCGGGTTCGCCCGGCGCGTTTCCAGCGCCGACATGCACCAATGCTCGGCATCACTGGGCTGCTCCTCCAGCCGCACCCAATCGATGGTCCGGCCATCGAGACGCGGCGGCGTGCCGGTTTTCAGACGCGCCATCGGCAGGTCCGCCTCGCGCATCTGGGCCGCCAGACGATGCGCGGCGGCCTCGCCAATACGTCCGCCGATCATCCGCTCTTCCCCGCGAAACAGCGTGCCGCCAAGGAAGGTGCCGGTGCAAAGGATCACCGCGGCTGCGTTCAGCCGAATCCCATCGGCCAGATCAACGCCCGTCGCCCGACCGCCTTCCATCACCAGCGCTGCGACCTCTCCGGCCGCCTGCGTCAGGTCACCTTGCTGCGGCAGCATCCGCTGGATCGCGGCCTTGAACAGCTTGCGGTCCGCCTGAATACGGGGGCCCTGCACCGCGCTGCCCTTGCTGCGGTTGAGCATGCGATAGTGGATCGAGGCCGCATCCGCAGCCCGCCCCATCAGCCCGTCAAAGGCATCGACCTCGCGCACGAGGTGGCCCTTGCCCAAGCCACCGATGGCCGGGTTACAACTCATGGCGCCGATGGCGTTCAGGTCAAACGACACGAGCGCCACACGTGCGCCCATACGCGCGGCAACGGCGGCGGCCTCCACGCCGGCATGGCCGCCGCCGACCACGATGATGTCAAAATGCTGCATGGCTCTGCCCCTACCCTAAGCGGACGGGCGGGTCAAAAGCTGCGGTGTGTTTCACGTGAAACACCCCTCATTTTCCGATGCAGAAGCGTCCGAACAGAGCATCGAGCATATCCTCTGTCCCCGCCCCGCCCAGTAAACGGTCGAAAGCGGAGCGGGCCGCGCGCAGGTCTTCGGCGGTCAGCAGGAGATCACCATCGGGGCGAATGGCGGCCAAGGCCGTCGCCGCTTCGGAAAGCAGGCCGTGCTGGCGGGCATTCAGCGCCACCTGTCCGGGCTTAGGCATAGCCCTCCGCGCCGTGTCGATCAGATCTTGGCGCAGGGCATCAACGCCCTCCCCTGTCTTGCCGGAGAGACGATGACGGGGGGCGGATTTGGCCATCCTCACGGCGGCGTCGATCCGCGACTCAATCTCCCACGCGCCCTGCGGCCCTTCGCCCTCCGGCCCCAGCCAGAGGACGAGATCGGCCCGCGCCATGACTTCGCGGGCGCGCTCAATGCCGATGCTTTCCACAACATCGGCGCCATCATCGCGCAGGCCCGCAGTATCGAGGAACTGAAACGGCACGCCGCCCAGCGCCACCGGCCGCATCAAAATGTCGCGCGTGGTTCCCGCCAGCGGGGTGATGATCGCCGCATCATCCTCGACCAGAGCGTTGAACAAAGTGCTCTTGCCCGCATTGGGCGGCCCTGCGATCACCACGCGAAATCCTTCGCGCAGCGCCTCGGCACGAGGGCGGGCCAGCCAGTCGGAAAGTTCCACGTGAAACATCGACAGCGTGGAAGCGAAGGAAGCGGGCAATGCACCCACATCGTCCTCATCGCCAAAATCCAGCACCGCCTCGACCTGCGCCGAGAGCATCAGCACCCGCTCGCGCCAGCCCTTGACCACCGCCGACAAAGCGCCACCAGCCATCGCCACGGCTGCCTGACGCTGCATCTCGGTTTCGGCCGAGAGCAGATCGCCCAACCCTTCGGCCTCGGCCAGATCCATGCGGCCGTTCAAGAATGCACGCCGCGTGAACTCCCCCGCCTCCGCCCGACGCAGACCCGGCAGCGCCGACAGCGCATGCTCGAGAGCGGCAATCACCGCGCGTCCACCATGACAATGGATCTCGGCCAGGTCTTCGCCCGTTGCCGTGCGCTTGCCGGGGAACCACAGGACCAGTGCGCGGTCCAGTTCCACCCCCGCGCCGTCGCGCAGCACCATCAGGCTGGCCCGCCGCTCCACGGGCAAGCGTCCGCCCAGTGCGATCAAGGCCGCGCCCGCCTGCGGCCCGCTGATCCGGATCACCGCAATCGCAGCCGGGGGCATCCCGCTGGAGCAGGCAAAAATCGTGTCGGTCATGAAAGGCTGATCTTACTTCTTGCCGCCAGTCGCCATACTCGCGCCCGCCTCAAGAATGTTCTGGAACATCTTCATGCCCAACTGGCCCATCGGCGCGAACTGCTTGGTGAATTCCTGGATCTGCTCGAGCGAGCCAGCGCCCTGCATTGCCTTCATCACCGCATCGACATAGGCCTCATTCGCCCGCGTCACATCGGGCAGGCCCAGAAAGCGACGCGCTTCCTCCGGTGTGCAATCCACCTCGAAATTCATCTTCATCGCGCATCTCCTTATGGGCGCAAACCGGAATGGATAAAGACACAGTGGGGGGGGGAAGTCTAGATTTTAGAAAGGAAGAAGGGCTTGATGCGAGGAACTCGTCCCTCGCGCTCCCGTTACTGCCTGCGTGGCGCATCGGGTTCAACCACCGCGCACAAGACGCAACGTCAGAAATGATAAAGCCTGCGGCGCCTATTATCAGCGCCGCAGGCTTTAAACCCATCGCCCAGATCCACAAACGTGCGAACCCAAGCACCACCCCATTAACGGGATTGCAAAGGGACCAGTCCCTTTGCCCGCCGGAGGCAAACCTTCTTACTGGTTCATCGTGGCGAAGAAGTCCTCGTTGGTCTTGGAGTCCTTCATCTTGTCGAGCAGGAATTCCATCGCATCGACGGTGCCCATCTGCATGAGGATGCGGCGCAGGACCCACATCTTCGAGAGGTTGCCCTTTTCGACCAGGAGTTCTTCCTTGCGGGTGCCGCTCTTGCCCACGTCGAGGGCGGGGAAGATGCGCTTGTCGGCGACCTTGCGGTCGAGAACGATTTCGCTGTTGCCGGTGCCCTTGAATTCTTCAAAGATCACTTCGTCCATGCGGCTGCCCGTATCGATCAGCGCGGTGGCGATGATGGAGAGCGAGCCGCCCTCCTCGATGTTGCGCGCGGCGCCGAAGAAGCGCTTGGGGCGCTGCAGCGCGTTGGCGTCCACACCGCCGGTCAGCACCTTGCCGGAGGAAGGAACGACGGTGTTGTAGGCGCGGCCAAGGCGGGTGATCGAGTCGAGCAGGATGACGACATCGCGCTTGTGTTCGACCAGGCGCTTGGCCTTTTCGATGACCATTTCGGCCACCTGAACGTGGCGCTGCGCTGGTTCGTCAAAGGTCGAGGAGATGACCTCGCCCTTCACGCTGCGCTGCATGTCGGTGACTTCTTCGGGGCGTTCGTCGACCAGCAGCACCAACAGGAACACTTCGGGGTGGTTGTCGGTGATCGCCTTGGCGATGTTCTGCAGCAGCACGGTCTTACCCGTGCGCGGCGGGGCGACGATCAGCGCGCGCTGGCCCTTGCCCTGAGGCGAGATCAGGTCGATCACGCGGGCCGACTTGTCCTTGACCGTGGGGTCAAGCGTGTCGAGCTTCAAACGCTCGTTGGGATAGAGCGGGGTCAGGTTATCGAAGTTGACGCGATGGCGCACCGCTTCGGGATTGTCGAAATTGACGCTGACCAGCTTGGTGATCGCGAAATAGCGTTCGCCATCCTTGGGCGCGCGGATTTCGCCTTCCACCGTGTCGCCCGTGCGCAGGCCCCATTTACGGACCTGATTGGGCGAGACATAAATGTCGTCCGGCCCGGCCAGATAATTGGCCTCCGGATTGCGCAGGAAGCCGAAGCCGTCGGGCAGCACTTCGATCGTGCCCTGCCCGATGATCTCTTCGCCATCCTCGGCCACTTCCTTCAGGATCGCATACATCAGATCCTGACGGCGAAGCGTGCTGGCGCTTTCCACGCCATATTCCTCAGCCATCTCGACCAGCTCGGCCGAAGTCTTTTTCTTCAATTCTTTCAAATGCATATCAAGGTATTCCTATGAGGTTCGGCCGGCGGGTCTATCGGGCATGGAGAATGCAAGACCAAAGATGTGCCACGTCTTAACGCTGCGTGGCGGTGCCGGTTGCGTGGGGAGATAGGAGATTGGGGCGGGGAAATCAAGGAAAGAAGGGGTTTGATGCGAGGGTCCAGACCCTCGCGCTCCCGTTACTGTCTGCGTTGCGCCACGGGATCGACGAAGGTGCAACGGACGCAGCGTCAGAAACGACAAAGCCTGCGGCGCTCGCCATCAGCGCCGCAGGCTTTAAAAACATCGCCCCATCCACATTCCTGCGAACCAAGGCGCACCCCATTAACGGGATTGCAAAGGGCCCCCGCCCTTTGCCCGCCGGAGGCAAAAACCCCTCAAAATGGCTTCAATACCACCATCACCACAATCACCGCCGCCGCCAGCCCCGGCACTTCATTGAGCATCCGCAGCTTCTTGCCGCTCAGCCGCCGCTCCCCGCGCGCCAGCGCCTTGGAATAGCCCACCAGCCACATGTGATAGGCCGAAAGCCCCAGCACGGCGGCCAGTTTGATATGGAACCACCCTTGCGAAAACGCCCCGATCGTGTGCGCCAGCAGCAGCCCCAGCAGCCAAACGACGATGATCGCGGGCGTCAGGATGATCTTGCGCAGCTTGGCCTCACGGTCGATCCAGCGGGCTTCTTCCGCGCTGCCCGGCTCGCTTTCCTGATGATAGACGAAATAGCGCGGCAGCATGAACAGCCCCGCCATCCAGAAGATCACAAAGATGATATGGCCCGCCTTGAGCCAGAGATAGGTCATCGAAAGCACCCATTCCATCACTGCACCATGGTTTAGCATGGTTGAAAAGTTGGTATCCGATGCTGCGCTGTCAACAGGATGACCACGCAAAACCGGCAGACCAGTGCCTTATGCGCGCTTTACCGTTTCCAGCCGCGCACGACGTTGAGCAATTGCTCAACATGGGCGATGGGCGTGGTCTGCCCGATGCCATGGCCCAGATTGAACACATGGGGGCGGTCGGCAAAGGCTTCGAGCACGCCGATGGCGCGCGCCTCCAGTTCCGGCCCGCCGGCCAGCAGCAGCAGCGGATCGAGATTGCCCTGCACCGGCATATTCGCGGGCAATTCACGCGCGGCCCAGATGGGATCGACAGTTTCATCGACACCCACCGCATCCACGCCCGTCTCGCGCGCATAGGCCGCCAGTTTCTCGCCGGAGCCCTTGGGAAAGCCGATGATGGGCACGGTGGGATGCAGCGCCTTGACCGCCCGGACAATGGCCGCATTGGGCGCGATAACCCATTTCTCGAACTCACGCGGAGCCAGCGACCCAGCCCAACTGTCGAACAACTGGATCGCCTCGGCCCCGGCCTTGATCTGACCATCGAGATATTCGACCGTCACGTCCACAATCCCGTCGATGATCGCCTGAAAGGCGGCCGGATCGCGATAGGCATAGGCGCGGGTCTCATGCTGATCGCGGCTGCCCTCGCCATTCACCATATAGGTGGCGATGGTCCAGGGGCTGCCTGCAAAGCCCAGCATGGTGGTCTGTGGGCTGATCTGGGCCACGACCTGCCTCACGGTCTCATAGATGGGCGCAAGGCGCTCAGGGACCGCCTGAAGCGATCCTAGGGCATGATCGACAAGCCGGGGAGAAAGGTGCGGCCCCTCGCCCACCAGAAACTGCAGATCCTGACCCATGGCGTAGGGCACGATCAGAATGTCGGAAAACAGGATCGCCCCGTCAAAGCCGAAACGGCGCAGCGGCTGGACCGTGATCTCGGCCGCCGCCTCGCTGTCATAGACCAGCGCGAGAAAGCCCCCCTTTTCGGCCCGCAGCGCACGATATTCCGGAAGGTAACGTCCGGCCTGACGCATGAGCCAGATCGGGCGTTGATCACCATTGGAACCGCGCAACGTATCGAGGAGCAAACCGGGCATCGAGAGAGTCCAATCCAAAAAAATAGATTCTTATTAAAGGGTTCTAGTAGGTTGTTGGCCTGTGGATAGCGGGCATACCGGTTCCTTGCCCGATTTATCCCGAAATGAACAGGCCAAGGCGCTTTGCGACTCCCCGAGAGTCAGGGTCAAGGATTCCTTTTCCCCCTTATCCCCAGCCTGTGGGTAACCCTATGCACATGTCCACAAGTCGCGCAAAGGATTCCTCCTATCGGGGATCAAACCTATACCCGAGATTGTCACCAGACCTTTGCCGTGGTTTATGGGCAGGCTTATCCACAAGGCGACACGGGTTCAGGTATATTCACGAATGACGCGGCTCCATCTCCATTTGCTCTCGGATTCCACCGGCGAAACGCTGGAAATGATCGCCAAGGCCGCGCTCTCGCAATTCGACGATACCGATGTCGTGCGCCACTTCTGGCCGATGGTGCGCTCGCAAGCGCATCTGGATCGTATCATCGGCGATATCGCTGCCAACCCCGGTCTGGTGGTTTATACCATGGTCAGCCACGATATCCGCAAGGCATTGGAGGATCGCTGTCGTACTTTGGGTCTGCCCGCGGTGCCTGCGCTCGATGCGGTGATTGACTCGCTCGAGGCCGCGCTGGGTCAGGAGGCCAAGGGCCGCCCCGGCCGCCAGCACACGCTGGACGCAGCCTATTTCGCCCGCGTCGAGGCGATCCAGTTCACCATCGCCCATGATGACGGCGTGGCGTGGGAGGATTGGGAAGAGGCCGATATCGTGCTGGCGGGCGTCTCGCGCACGTCCAAAACGCCCACCAGCATCTATCTGGCCAATCGCGGGTTCAAGGTCGCCAATATCCCGGTGGTGGTCGAAAGCCCGCCGCCGCGCCTGCTCTATGATCTCAAGCGCCCGCTGGTGGTCGGTCTGACCACCGCGCCCGAGCGTCTGATCCAGGTTCGCCGCAACCGCCTGCTCACGCTTAATCAGTCGCCCGACACCGCCTATGTCGACAATGATCGCGTGGGCGCCGAACTGCAATTTGCCCGCCGCATGTTTGCCGATAATGGCTGGCCGGTGATCGACGTCACCCGCCGCTCGATCGAGGAAACCGCCGCCGCGATCATCAATCTGATCAAGGAGCGACAGACGGGCCAGGACAATCAATCCGGAGCCAAGCCGATCTGATGACTTTCCCTGACCTTGTTCTTGCCAGCCAGAGCGCATCGCGCCGGGCAATGCTCGATGCTGCCGGCGTGGCCCATCGCGCGATCCCCGCGCGCATCGACGAGCGCGCGCTGGAGGCCAGCCTGTCGGGCGCCGCGCCCGATGAAGTCGCGCTCGCGCTGGCGCGGGCCAAGGCGCTGGCGGTTTGCCCGGCTGCGCCCGGCGCGCTGGTGCTGGGCAGCGATTCCCTCGTGGTGGTCGATGGCCGCCGTTTCGACAAACCCGCAAGCCGGGAGGATGCCGCCGAGCATTTGCGCTTCTTTTCGGGGCGCGTGATGGAGCTGCATTCCGCCGCCGCGCTGGCCCGCAATGGGGCGGTGGTGTGGGCCCATGCCGAATGCGCGCGCCTGTCGGTCCGCCCGCTCGACGAGGGCTTTATTTCCGCCTATCTGGACGCCGAATGGCCCGAAGTGGCCGCTTGTGTCGGGGTGTTCCGCATCGAGGCGCGCGGCGTGCAATTGTTCGACAGCATCGAGGGCAGCCATTTTACGGTGCTGGGCATGCCGCTCTTGGCGGTGCTGGGGGCGTTGAGAGGCTTGAAGTGACCGAGATGACAGCGCCCACGCGGCCCTTTGCCGAAGTGATCGGCGATCCCATTGCTCAATCCAAATCGCCCGCGATCCATGGCCATTGGCTCGAACGGCTGGGGCTGGAGGCCGATTATGGCCGCGCCCATGTGCTGCCCGGTGATCTGCCCGCCTACATGGCTGCGCGCCGGGCTGAGCCTTTGTGGCGCGGCTGCAATGTCACCATGCCGCACAAGGAGACGATCATCCCGCTGCTCGACGGGCTGGACCCGCTGGCGTCGCGGATTGGCGCGGTCAACACGGTGGCGGTGGCGGCCGATGGGCGCTTGATCGGTTTCAACACCGATGCGCCCGGCTTTATCGAACCTTTGCTGCCGGTGCTGCGCGATGAACTGGCGCCGGAAAATGCGCTGGTGATGGGGGCGGGCGGCGCGGCGCGGGCGATTGTTGTAGCGCTGGCCGACGCGGGGATGGCTATCACACTGGCCGCGCGCGATGCGGGCAAGGCTCAGGAATTGCTCGATGAACTGGCGCCCGCCACGCCCTATGGCCCGCGCCATCGCGCGGCGGTGATGGATGATTTTGCCGATGGCGGCGATGGCGAATTCGGCATGATCGTCAATGCCAGCCCGCTGGGCATGGTGGGCAATCCGCCGCTGGCGCTGGACCTGCGCCATGGGCGGCCTGCGGCGATTGTCTATGATATCGTGACCGCCCCGCTCGAAACGCCGCTGCTGGCCGCGGCGCGGGCCGAGGGGATGCGCTGCATCGACGGGCTGTCGATGCTGATCGGTCAGGCCGGGATTGCCTTTGAGCACTTCTTTGGCGCGGACCCTGCGCGTGAGCGCGGCGATCTGACGCTGCGCGCGATTTTGACGGCATGAAGATCATCGGCCTCACCGGCTCGATCGGCATGGGCAAATCGACCGTGGCCGCGATGCTGCGCGAGGCGGGCGTACCGGTGTTTGACGCCGATGCCACGGTGCGCGCGCTCCAAGGGCCGGGCGGGGCCTTGCTGCCCGCCATTGAGGCGGAATTTCCCGGCACCACCGGCGCTGATGGCGTGGACCGGGCCCGATTGGGCGCCGCGGTGTTTGGCAATCCGCAAGCGCTGGAGCGGCTGGAGGCGATTGTGCATCCAGCGGTGGCGATTGCGCGCGAGCAATTCCTTGCGCAACATTGCGACTCGCCGATGGTGGTTTTTGACATTCCCTTGCTGTTTGAGCGCACCGGGCGCGGGGGAATGGATGCGGTGATCGTGGTATCGGCCCCTGCCCCGGTGCAAAAGGCACGAGTCATGGCCCGGCCGGGCATGACCGAGGAAAAATTTGCCGCCATTCTGGCCATGCAAATGCCCGATGCGGAAAAACGTGCGCGTGCCGATTATGTTTTGGATACAGGCACTTCGATGGAGGAAACCCGCGCGGCTCTGGCAAAAGTGTTAGAGCGGATTAATCATTTGGACGGAAACGCTGCCTAATCTGGCCTGCATGCGAATTTTGCTTGTGCAGCCCGGTTTCGAGGAGGATAGATATCACAATGCGTGAGATTATCTTCGACACCGAAACCACAGGTCTGGACCCCAAAAACGGCGATCGGCTGGTGGAAATTGGCTGTGTCGAAATGGTCAATCGCGTGGCCACCGGGGCCACCTATCACGCCTATTTCAACCCCCAGCGCGACATGCCCGCCGAGGCCGAACGGGTCCACGGCCTGTCCGAAGCCTTTTTGGCGGACAAGCCGCTCTTTGCGGAAAAGGCGCAGGAATTCCTCGATTTTATCGGCGATGCGCCGATGGTGGCGCATAATGCCGGGTTCGACTTCGGCTTTATCAATGCCGAGCTGACCGCCGCTGGTTTCGAGCCGGTCAGCCTTGACCGCATGGTCGATACGGTCAAGATCGCACGTCAGAAACATCCCGGCGCGAAAAACTCGCTCGATGCGCTTTGCACCCGCTATGGCATCGATCGCAGCCACCGTACCAAGCACGGCGCCTTGCTCGACACCGAACTGCTGGCGCAGGTCTATGTCGAATTGCTGGGCGGACGCCAGATTGGTATGGAACTGGCAGCGCAAAGCGTTGTTATTACTGACACAGTAGTGCAAACCCACACGCAGGCGCCACGCACGCGACCCCTGCGCGAGGCCCGCCCCCATGCCGCCAGCCAGGAGGAACTGGACGCTCACGGCGCGTTTTTGAAATCGATCAAGGAGCCGCTCTGGCTTCAGTGACTATCAAGAGATAACAACAAGAGGAGTAACAACCATGGACGTTCGCGTTTCCGGTCATCAAATGGAAACTGGCGATGCACTGCGCGTGCATGTTGAGGAGCGCCTGGCGGCGATCATCGACAAATATTTCGCGCGGGCGCTGTCTTCGGTTGTCACCTTCAGCAAGGCCCCGGGCGGTTCATTCCGCAGCGACATCGTCATGCATGTGCGCCAGGGCCTGATCCTGAAGGGCGCCGGCCTCAGCCACGATGCCCACCATGCCTTTGACCAGGCATCGGACAAGGTGGAAACCCAGCTTCGCCGCTACAAGCGCCGGTTGAGCGCGCGGCAGGAGCAGGCGGCCCATTCGGTGCGTTCCGAAGAAGCGGCCTATACGATTTTCGTCGAGCCCGAGATCGAGCAGGAAGAAGCCCCCGTCGAGGCGCCGCTGGTGATTGCCGAGCTGCGTGTGGACGTGCCCGAGACCACTGTTTCGGACGCGGTGATGATGCTCGACCTGCGCAACACCAATGCGTTGCTGTTCAAAAACGCTGGCACCGGCAAGCATAATATGGTTTACCGGCGCGGTGATGGGTCGATCGGCTGGGTCGAACCGTCCTGACAAACGTTAACGCGCTCCACGGCCCGGTGCCTTTGGCGCGGGCCGTGGTGTGTTTTTGACCACTGGCAAGGAGGCGTTTGGTCAAGGCGGACAGCTGATGAACCAAACCTCTTTGCTTGTTTCGATAAAACCCGCTATCGGCCCCGCCGACCCCGCTTGGCTTCTGGCACGCGGGAGAGAAGGCTTAAACGAATTTTGGCGATGACCGCGCTGTTCACGCTCCTGCCTGATGCCGTCAGTACGGTAAAAGTCGATAGCAAGTCGGCTGTTCTCGATTGCCTGGCCGACCGCTTTGCGGCGGTTTACGGGCTTGATCGGGCGCAGGTGCTTGACCGCATCCTTGAACGCGAAAATCTGGGCAGCACCGGTTTCGGGCGCGGGGTGGCGATTCCCCATGCCCGCGTGCCGCTGGTGGAAAAGCCGGTGGCGGTGTTTTTGCGCCTGTCGGCACCTGTGGCGTTCGAGGCGGCCGATGATATGCCGGTCGAATTGGTGTTCGGCCTGCTCAGCCCCGAGGCGGCGGGCGTGGTGCATCTCCATGCGCTGGCGGCCATCTCGCGCCTGATGCGCGATGACAAGATGCATGCGGCCCTGATGGAAGCGCCGGGCGATGAGGCGATTTATGCGCTGATCGCCAATGTTGCCGACCGCGCCGGTTAAGCAGGGCATTGAGCGAGCGCCTGCCCGCAGGAATAGAGGTTTCCGCCCTTTTGCGCCAGGTTCAGGCCGAGGGCGGCTTTGGCACGATCATCGCGCGCGGCGATCCTGACGCAGGCACGGTGATGGTGGTTTTGTGCGACCGGGGCGGAGAGTATCGCGCCTATGAGCGGATGCCCAGCGCCGAGGGCCACCGCATCTGGCAATGCGCAAGGCGCAATAACGCCGAATCGCCCGATGAGTTCCCGCAATGGCTGAAAAAACGCAGCGATCAGGACAATGATCTGTGGATTGTTGAACTGGACATCGCGCGCGGTGAACGGTTCATCGGATTAACGGCAGATGACTGATTGACCCGGCACCCCATGTCCGGCACCGCGCGCGACACCTAATCTTGCGAGGGCGGTCTGTCCGGTAGTCACACCGGAAAGGCAAGCGCGCAGACGGGGGACATCCGGCAAGCGGTCGGGCAGTTTCGGCGCCAGCAATGGCCAAAGACCCTGCTTCACCCTTGCGACAGGCTGTTCACCGCCCATTTGAAATTGTTTATGGCTCTCTTTCTGAAACGCGCCAGTCTGGCCTCGGTTGCCGCTGGTTTTCTTATTCTGCTGTACAGCGCCGCCGGTTCGGGCGCGGCCGCACAGGACAAGACCCTGTCGTCGGTCCAACTGCAACCCTCTCTCAGTGTGTTCAACGAGCAGGACTCGTCCAACGCCCTGATCCCCGCGCCCCAGGCGCCCGCTTCGCTCGCCGACCTTGTCGCCGCAGAGCCGGAAGCCGCCGCCTCGGAAACGTCGCAGGACATCAATTGTCTGGCCGGCGCGATCTATTTTGAAGCCGGTAATGAACCGCTCGATGGCCAGCTTGCCGTTGGCCGCGTGATCGTCAACCGCACCCGTTCGGGCCGTTTCCCCACGTCCTATTGCGGCGTGGTGTATCAGCCTTCGCAGTTCTCCTTTATCCATGGCCACCACATGCCCGCGATCAAGACCGAATCGCGCAAGTGGCAGAATGCCCTGGCCATTGCCCATATCGCGCATGACAACCGTTGGAAGTCGAGCGCGGAAGGCGCATTGTTCTTCCACGCCGCCCGTCTGGGATCGCGCTGGCAGGACAAGGTCCGCGTGGCGCAGATCGAGAACCATATCTTCTATCGTTGATCCTTCGGGAATGACGCCGAAAAAGCCCTCCGTCCTTGCCGACGGGGGGTTTTTCTGTATGGGCGCGGCCATGAAATCCCCCGCCTCCCCCTGCAATGGCGTGTGCCGCATCCATCCGGCGCGGGGGCTTTGCGCGGGATGCTGGCGCAGCGGGGATGAAATTGCGGCATGGCCCACCATGTCGGATGGCGCCAAACGGGCGCTGCTGGCCACGTTGAAAAAGCGGCGCAAAGGCTGATACTGACAGGGCGCCGCAAGTCTGTTAAAGGGCCGCGCATGTCTGATACGCAAACTCTTGAATCCGCCCAAACCGAAACGCCCGAAGCGCTGGTGGCGCGTCTGGCCAAGGCAGGCCGTGCGGCGCAGATTGCGCTGGCCCGGATGACCACCCCGCAAAAGGCAGCCGCGTTGCTGGCGGCGGCGGAGGCTCTGCGCGCGGCGGCCCCGGCGATTCTGGAGGCCAATGCCAAGGATATGGCGGCGGGCGCGGCGCGCGGCCTGTCGGGCGCGATGCTGGACCGGTTGAAGCTGGACGAGGGCCGTCTGACCGGGATTGCCGATGCGGTGGCGGCGGTGGCCGGCCTGCCCGATCCCGTGGGCGAGGTGATTTCGCAGGATGAGCGGCCCAATGGCCTCGTTCTGGCGCGGGTGCGGGTGCCGGTTGGCCTGATCGGCATTATTTATGAAAGCCGCCCCAATGTGACGGCGGATGCCGCTGCGCTCTGCATCGGTTCGGGCAATGCCGCGCTGCTGCGCGGGGGCAGCGAGGCGGTGCATTCCAATCGCGCGATCCATGCCGCGATGGTGCAGGGTCTGGTCAGTGCGGGCGTGCCCGAGGCGGCGGTGCAATTGATGCCTACGCAGGACCGCGCCGCAGTGGGTGCGATGCTGACGGCGGCGGGGCTGATCGACATGATCGTGCCGCGCGGGGGCAAGTCGCTGGTGCAGCGGGTGCAGGATGACGCGCGCGTCCCCGTGCTGGCCCATCTGGACGGCATCTGCCACACCTATGTTCACAGCAGCGCCGATCCCGACATGGCGCTGTCCATCGCAGTCAATGCGAAGATGCGCCGCACCGGCATTTGCGGCTCGATGGAAACGCTGCTGCTCGATGCTTCCTTCCCCGGCTCGGTCGCGGTGGTTCAGGCGCTGCTCGACAAGGGCTGTGAATTGCGCGGCGATGCCCGCGCCCGTGCGCTCGATCCCCGAATCCTGCCCGCCAGCGAGGCCGATTGGGATACTGAATATCTCGACGCGATCCTCTCGGTGGCCGTGGTTGACGGGTTGGAGGCGGCGATTGACCATATCGCCCGCCATTCCAGCCATCACACCGACGCGATCATTACGGCTGACGCTGCCGCCGCCGAGGAATTCCTCCAGCGTGTGGACAGCGCGATCGTCATGGTCAACGCCAGCACGCAATTTGCCGATGGCGGCGAATTCGGTCTGGGCGCGGAAATCGGCATTGCCACCGGGCGTCTGCACGCGCGCGGCCCGGTCGCTCTGGAAGGGCTGACCACCTATAAATGGCAGGTGCGCGGAACCGGGCAGGTTCGCCCCTGAAAACGCCTGCGCATCGCATCGGCCTTATGGGCGGGAGCTTCAATCCCGCCCATGGGGGCCATCGCCGCATCAGCCTCATGACGCTTGCCGCGCTGGGGCTGGATGAGGTGTGGTGGCTGGTGTCTCCGGGAAATCCGTTGAAGCCGCAGGCGGGTATGGCCCCCCTTTCCGCGCGTGTGGCCTCGGCGCGGGCGCAGGCGCGGCGGGCTCCGATCCGCGTCTCGGCCATCGAGCGCGAGTTGGGCACGCGCTATACTGTTGATACTTTGGCGCGGATTCGCCGCCGCTGGCCCACGAAATGTTTCACGTGGATCATGGGCGCCGACAATTTGGCGCAATTTCATCGCTGGCGGCGCTGGCGCGATATCGCCCGCGCTATGCCGATTGCGGTTGTGGCGCGTCCGGGCTATGATAGCCGCGCTGTTGCCAGTCCGGCGATGGCCTGGCTGGGCCGATTCCGGCGGCCTGCGGCCAGTTTGAAAAAGCCGGCTGGATGGAGCGCGCCAAGGCTGGTGCTGTTGCGTTTTGACCCCGATCCCCGTTCGGCCACCGCCATCCGGCAGGCCAATCCGGCGTGGGCGCAGGGGGCAATCGCACCATCGCTGCGGGATGGCCTGACACGCCGCAAAATTGCCCCGTGGGGACGGGCATGATGCGGCGCGAAGCGGCCTAAAGCGTTCCACATTGATCATTCTGGCACCCCGTCTCCAGCCGGATCGGGCCTGCCACCAGAGAGGAGTTATTCTGACTTACATGCCTGATCCTATCACCCCTTCGCCCGCCATCCCGGCGGCGAAACCCGTTTCAACGCTGCCCGAATCCGAACCCGGCTCGCTGCATGCGCTGATCCTGCAATCGCTTGACGACGATCAGGCGCAGGAAATTGTCTCCATCCCGCTGGAAGGCAAGACCTCGGTGGCCGATCATATGGTGATCGCATCGGGCCGTTCCACGCGTCAGGTGGCCGCGATGGCCCAGCATCTGGCCGAGCGCATCAAGCATGGCGGCTTTGGCCATGTCCGCATCGAAGGTCTGCCCGCGGCGGATTGGGTTTTGATCGATGCCGGCGATATTGTCGTTCATCTGTTCCGTCCCGAAGTGCGCAACTTCTACAATCTGGAACGTATGTGGGGCTTTGACGGACCCAGCGGCGCGGCCTGATTTGCAGGACTGACAAGGCTTTTCGGGGGCGCGGCAAAAGGACGGGTCGGCGCGATGCTGTTGCATATACTGGCCCGTGGGCGGATTGCCCGCTCGCCCGAAGGAGACATGCTGGACCGTTATTTGAAGCGGATTAGCTGGCCGGTGAAACACACCGAATTGCCGGATCGGGGCGGTACGATTCCCGCCCTTGCCACCCCTGCCCGCCGCGTTTTGCTCGACGAGCGCGGGCGCCAGCTTTCTTCCGAAGAATTTGCCGCGATGCTGGGCCGTTGGCGCGATGATGGCGTGCGCGAGGTGCGCTTTGAAATCGGCGCGGCCGATGGGCATGGCGATGAAGGGCGCGCAGGGGCGGATCTGCTGATCGCCTTTGGCGCGATGACATGGCCGCATCTGATGGCGCGGGCGATGCTGGCCGAACAATTATGGCGGGCCACCGCGATCCTGTCGGGCCATCCGTATCACCGGGCGAATTGAGCGATGCGCGCTGGGGTCTTGCTGATGGCGATTGCGCTGGCGGGGGCCGCAGGGGCGCAGGGGTTGGATGATCCGGCCCAGAATCCGGCCCAGACCAGGCGCGATCTGGCCGCCGCGCAGGCGCAGGCGGGCCAGGCACGCGTGCGGGCCGAAAGGCTGGAGCGTGACGCCCAGCAGGCCACCGCCGCCGCCGACAAGGCCGCCAAGGAGGCCGCCGCTCTGGCCGCGCGGATTCAGGAGGCCGAGGCGCAGATTGTGGCCGACGAGGCGCAGATTCGGATTATCGAGCAACAACGCCGAGAATTGCGTGCGCAATTGGCGCAGAGGCAAAAGCCGCTCGTGGAACTGACCGGGGCCTTGCAGCGCCTGTCGCGCCGCCCGCCGCTGGTCGCTCTGCTGCGCCCCGGCTCGCTGGCCGACAGTGTGCATACCCGTGCCCTGCTGGAAAGCATGTTGCCCCAGGTCCAGCGCCGCACCGCCGCCTTGCGCAGCGAGTTGGCCCGCGCGCGCGCCTTGCAGGAACAGGCCAAGGCGGCGGAAACCGCGCTCCATGAGGAGATTGCCGCACTGGGCACTCGCCGCCGCGATCTGGGCGTGATGGAGGCCCGCCAGCGGCAGGCCGCGCGTGAGGCCAATGGCGGGGCAAGCCGCGAGGCCGAACGCGCGCTGGCTCTGGGCGAAAAGGCGCGCGATCTGGGCGGATTGCTGCAAGGGCTGGAGCAGGCCGCCGCTTTGCGCGCCCGTCTGTCGGCACTGCCTGGCCCGGTGCTGCGCCCGGCGGCGGGACAGATGGTGACCGAGGCCGCCTATGCCCCCTCGCCCAGCCCGACGCCCACGGCTCTGCCCGACTTCCTGCTGCCGGTGGCGGGGCGGCTGGTTTCCGGCTTTGGCGATGCTTCACGTGGAACAGCCGCGCGCGGCATCACCCTGTCCGTTCGGGCGCAGGCGCAGGTGGTGGCGCCATCAGGCGGGCGGATCGCCTTTGCCGGGCCCTTTGCCGGCTATGGCCAGATCATCATCATCGACCATCCCGGCGGCTTTACCAGCCTGATCACCGGCCTTGCCCAGATTTCGGCGCAGGTGGGCGACAATGTCGTGGCCGGATCGCCGTTGGGGGCGGCGGGCGGCGGGCGGCCCCAAATCACGCTGGAATTGCGAAAAGATGGCAAGCCGGTGAACCCTTTGGATCAACTCAGCCGTTGAAACATGCATCATAGCCCATCTGGCAATCCGCGCCCAACCGGGCTAGGTTTGCCGACGAATATCCAGAAAGGCCCCCCATGCGTTCACGTTTAGCCACTCTTGCCCGCGCCGGACTTATGCTGGGGGCGGTGGCGATGGTGCCGGTGGGCACGGCGGGTCTGGCCGCGGTCGATGGGCGCGTGGCGCCGCAATTTGCCCGGCTTTATACGGTCTACAGCCTGATCAAGGCGCATTATGTCGATCAGACCGATGACGAGAAACTGGTCAAGGGCGCGATTGACGGCATGCTCTCCAGCCTCGATCCCCATTCCTCCTATCTCGACGGGGCCAGCCTTGAGCGGCTGCGCACGATGATCGACGGGGGCTATGCGGGTCTTGGCATTTCGGTGGTGCAGGAGGATGGCGCGGTCAAGGTGGTCAGCCCGATGCGCGGCAGCCCGGCCGAGCAGGCGGGCGTCAAGGCGGGCGACTATATCACCCATCTCGACGGCAAGTTCATCGTGGATGGCGATCTGGACGATGCCGTGGCCAAGATGCGCGGGCCTGCGGGCACGCAGATCAAGCTGACCATCTATCGCCCCGGCCGCGAGGAGCCGTTTGACCTGACGCTGACCCGCGCGGTGATCACGCTGGAGCCGGTGACGAGCAAGCTGGAAGGCAATGTGGCGGTCGTCACGGTCAATGAATTCAGCCATGATGTGGGCCGCCTGGTGTTTGAACAGATCCAGAAGCAGCGCGCGGCTTCGGGCAACCACCTGACCGGTGTGGTGCTGGATCTGCGTTCGAATCCGGGCGGCGAACTGGACGAGGCGGTGGCCCTGTCCGACCTGTTCCTGAGCGGCGGCACGGTGGTTTCGCAGCGTGGGCGTCAGGCGGGCGAAAACGCGGTCTATCGCGCCGAAACCTACTTCCCCGGCGATCTGGTCAAGGGTTTGCCGGTGATCGTCCTGATCGACGCGGGTTCGGCCAGCGCCTCGGAAATCGTCGCGGGCGCATTGCAGGATCAGCACCGCGCGCTGATCATGGGCGAGCGCAGCTTTGGCAAGGGCAGCGTGCAGACGATGATCCCCATCGACAGCGCCCATGCAGTCAAGCTGACCACAGCGCGCTATTACACGCCTTCGGGCCGCAGCGTGCAGGAAGGCGGCATCGAGCCCGACATCCGCGTGCCCCAGATTTCCGACCCCGACGCGCGCAAGCGCAGCGAAAAGGCCCTGCGCGAGAGCGATCTGCGCCGCCATTTGGTCAATGAAAAGGGCGTGGATGACAAAAAGCTGGAGAAGGACAACACGCCCGATCCGCGCTTTAAAATGACCGCCGAGGAATTGACCGCGAAGGGCATCAAGGATTTCCAGCTGTGGTATGCGCTGCAGACCATCAACCGCACGGCGACGCTGGCGGCAAAGGGCAAGTGAGATGAAAAATCTGGGTAAGGCCAATCTTGTCGCTCTGGCGGTGCCGTTGGCGCTGCTGGGCGGGGCCTATGGGTTTCAGTATATTGGTGGCCTCGTGCCTTGCGAAATGTGCTGGTGGCAGCGCTATGCCCATTTTGCCGCGCTGGGGCTGGCGGTGGCGGCATTGGTGCTGCCGGTGAAGAAGCTGTTCGTGGCACTGTCGGGGCTGGCTTTGGCGGCGGCGGCGGCCATTGGCGGCTATCACGCAGGCGTGGAATATGGCTGGTGGAAAGGTTTGACCGAATGCGCCACCACGGTCAGTTTTTCCAACGGTGGCGATCCTTTGGCCGCGATCATGGCCGCACCTGTCATCCGCTGCGATGTGGTGCAGTGGAAACTGATGGGCATTTCGATGGCCGGGTATGATTTCCTGATTTCGGGCGCTGCGGCTTTGGTGATTTTCGCGCTGCTGGCGCGTAAGGAGCGGTAAGATGGCGGTTTCAGAGCGCGTAAAGCGGATGGTGCGCGTCGATCAGGCGGGCGAATATGGCGCTGTGCGGATTTACGCCGGGCAATTGGCGGTGATGGGCGATCGCGGGCCGCATTCGGCCAAGATCCGCGAGATGGAAGCGCAGGAAGTGGACCACCGCGCATGGTTCGACCGGCTGATCGTCGAGCGGCAGGGGCGGCCCACGGTGCTGCAACCGATCTGGCATGTCGCGGGCTTTGCGCTGGGGGCGGCCACGGCGCTGATCGGGCCGGAGGCGGCCATGGCCTGCACCGCCGCCATCGAGACCGAGATCGACAAGCATTACACCGAGCAATTGGCGGAATTGGGCGATGAGGACCCGGAGCTGGCGGGCCTGATCGAAAAGGCGCGCGACGATGAGCGCGAGCACCGCGACACCGCGCTTGCCAACGGGGCCGAGCGCGCACCGGCCTATCCGCTGCTCTCGGGCGCGATCCGTTTGGGGTGTCGTTTTGCCATTAAACTGTCGGAACGCATCTGATTTTGTTTTGGCGCAAGCGGGCGGCGGCTGATTTAAGCTAGCATTCACCCGCTATCGCTGAGGGCTGGGTCAGCCTATATTGCCGATGTACGCATTGAGGAGCCTGTTGCCATGTTTCGCCCGATTCTCACGCTGGCTGCCGTTGTCGGCATGGCTGCTCCCGCGCTTGCAGCCGAACCCACCGGCACGCAGGTTACCGCGCCGGGGGGCGAGCGGGTGAATATGGTCATCATCTTTGGCGACGATGCCTGTCCGCAGGGCAAGGGCGATGAGATTACCGTTTGCGCCCGCAAGGCCGAGAGCGAACGCTATCGCATCCCTGAGCCGTTCCGTGACAACAATGGCGGGCCCAAGAATGAGGCATGGAACAATAAGGTGATCGCCTATGAACGCGTGGGCGCATCGGGCGCGCAGAGCTGTTCGCCGGTGGGCGCAGGCGGGCAGACGGGCTGCGTCTCGCAATTCATCAAGAACGCCTATGCCGAGCGCAAGCAGTCGAGCGATGTGCAGTTTTCCAAGATGATCGAGGCCGAGCGCGAAAAGCGCCTTGGCAAGATCGACGATGAGGCCGCCCGCACCCAGTCCGATGTCGAGGACGAGGAAAAGGCCTATTTCGCCCGCAAGCAGAAGCAGGCGGAGGCCGAAGCAAAGGCCAAGGCAGAGGCCGCGCAGCACGGTCCCCCTGCTCCTGGTCAATAAGGGCCCGGTCAATAATCAGTCGCGGATTTCGACCCAGACAGGCGCATGGTCGCTGGCCTTTTCCCGGCCGCGATGCGCCTTGTCCACTCCGCAGGCTACCAGCCGATCCGCCAGTTCGGGCGAGAGCAAAGCGTGGTCGATACGGAAGCCATGGTCCTTTTGCCACGCGCCCGCCTGATAATCCCAATAGGTCCACACGCCGCCATTGGGGTTATGGGTGGCAATCGCATCGGTCCAGCCGTCATGCAGCAGGCGCAGATAGGCATCGCGGGATTCGGGCTGCATCAGCGCATCGTCGGCCATCGCCTTGGGGTTCCAGATATCGGCGTCGGTGGGGATGACGTTGAAGTCGCCTGTGACGATGGCGGGGATTTCCAGCGCCTTTAGCTCCGCCATGCGCGCGCGCAGTCGCTTCATCCAGCGCAATTTGTAATCGAACTTTGGCCCCCGCGTTTTTGTTGTCGCGATTTCCGAGCCGCTCGGCTCCGCCTCGCTCGAAATCGCTATTGGATTGCCATTGGGCAGATAGATGCCCGCGATCCGCACCCCCCTCACCTCGGCCTCGATATAGCGGCTCATTTCGTCCTCAGGCTCGCCCGCAAGGCCGCGCTGGGTCTCGATCGGCATCACCCCCCGGCCAAGAATCGCCACGCCGTTAAAGCTCTTCTGGCCGTGCCAGATCGCCTGATAGCCGATCTTTTCAAACTCATCGGCCGGAAAACCCTCGTCCTGCGTCTTGATTTCCTGAAGGCAGGCAACGTCAGGCTGCGTCTCCTCCAGCCACTCCAGCAGGCGCGGCAGGCGGGCCTTGATGCCGTTGATGTTGAAGCTGGCGATTTTCATGGGTGGGGTGCGTCCTTGGGGCAGAAAGTTATTTTGCCTCCGGCGGGCAAAGGGACTCGTCCCTTTGCAATCCCATGACCGGGATAGTGCCAGTGGCAAACTCAGCCTTCTTTACCGCCGGAGGCAAGAATTAAAAGCGGCTTCGCCGCATGGCGCTCCGATGCCGATTCTGCGCCACCCCATTAATGGGATTGCAAAGGGCCCCCGCGCTTTGCCCGCCGGAGGCACCCTTAACCCTTAACCTCAAACCTCAAACCGCAAACGAAGACCCACACCCACACCCGGCCACAGCATTGGGATTTTCGACCTTGAACGCCGCCCCGCCCAGCGACTCGACATAATCGACGACGCAGCCCGAAACGAGATCGAGGCTTACCGAATCGACGACCAGCTTGACGCCATCGGTTTCGACGACTGTGTCATCGCCCTCGATGCTTTCGGCCAGGCCATAGCGATACTGGAAGCCCGAGCATCCGCCCCCTTCGACGGCAAGGCGCAGCATGGCCGGTTTGCCCTGTTTCTGCGCGATCCACGCGACTCGGGCGGCGGCGGAGGGGCTCAGGGTGATGCTGGGGGCGGTGTCAGTCATAGCTCTATATGTAGGCGCGCGCCCGCCCACTCGCAAGGCGGGCGCGCACCCATCAATCCAGAAGGCAGGGGTCAGGCCATCTGGATGTAATCGCGCAGGGCGTCGGCTTCGCCCTGAATGCGGTCGATGCGGTATTTCACAAGGTCGCCGATCGAGATGAAATCGACCATCCGCCCTTCGCGCAGCACCGGCAGATGGCGGATGCGGCGGCGGGTCATCAGGCCAAGTGCTTCAAGAGCCGAGGTTTCCGGGTCCACCGTGATGGCGGGCGATGTCATCACCTGACCGACCAGCATGTCGAACAGGGCGGGGCCATGTTCATTGAGGCGCGAAATCACGTCGCGTTCGGAAAAGATGCCGGCGATGGCATGGCCATCGAGCACGGGAATCGCGCCGATTCTCTTTTCCGCCAGCAAGGCGATGGCATCGCGCACTTTCATCGAGACGGTGCAGCCAACGATATTGACGTCGCGGCCTTCGATCAGACGAGCAATCGACATGTTTCCTCCATCTCCCCCTTTTGGCGGGCTTTTGTCTATTTGTATGAGTATGACATAGGCACCCCCCCATGAAAAGTGGGGAATTGCGCGGGTTTTGGCGCATGGGGCGTTAACTGTCACCCATGGGCAACGCTGCCTCTGGCCGCTTGAAACATGGCGGGCAAAGGCGCATGAAGACGCGCGATGACCCAGCGCTCTCCCTTTTCCGACACGGCCACGGCCGCCGCCGCATGGGCGCGGTTTCGCCGCATCATGCGCTGGATGTTTCTGGTGACGATGACCACGGTGATCGGCGCGCTGACCGTTCTGTACAAGCAGGAGGGCATGGTCAGCCCGCATTTCTACATTGCCGTGGCGATCGGCGTGTCTTTTGCGATGCTGCTGATGTCGGCGCTGATGGGGCTGGTGTTTCTTTCCAGCGGCAGCGGTCATGACGAGGATGTCACCGCCCCGCTGGAGGACGATCAGGATTTGAGGCGGTAATCCTCCACCGGCACACCGCCGATGATGTGTTCCTGAAGGATGCGTTCGAGCACCTCCTCGGTGCAGGAATGGTACCATACGCCATCGGGATAGACCACCGCCACCGGCCCGGCAAAGCATACGCGCAGGCAATCGGCCTTGGTCCGCATCACCCCCGCCTCGGTCAGGCCCAGTTGTTTGACGCGCTTTTTAAGATAGGACCATGCCTTGCTGCCCACGGCATGGGTGCAGCATTCGCCCTTTTGCGGTTCGGCGCAAAGGAAGATGTGACGTTGAACGCCGCCCGGCGCGTTGGCCCCGGCCTTGGCCAGCGCGGCCTCGGCCTGCGCGATTTCGCCCGGCTTTACCGACATTTCCACGCCTCGATCGTCCCGCGCAGCGTCTCGGGCAGAGGTACAGCCTTGCCGCCCACTACATGCACCGCCACCGCCTCGGCCAGCGCGACCGGGCGGCCGTTCTGGACCAGCAGATGACGCAGGCGCAGGCTGCGTTCGCCCACCGAAGCAAGGCCCGAATGGATCACCAGCGGATGCGGGTAATGCGCCTGCGCCAGATAATCGATGGTCAGCGAGACGACCATGATCTGCGCGCCCGCCGGGATCGCCTTGGCAAAGCCGCTGGCCATATGGAAACGCACGCGGGCGTCCTCAATGATCGCCGCCATCGCCACATTGTTGATGTGGTTGTTGGGGTCCAGATCGGCATAGCGGGTCGTCACCTCGCAAATATGCGGGTAACCGGCGGGATCGAGCAGCGCGGGATCAGGTTTGGCCATGCCCTTGTCCTATCAGCACAAAGGCGGGAGGGCTAGCGCCTCTGTGTTGATGCGCTCCGGGCCTCCGCCCGGAGCTTACGGCACCGGCCCTCTCCCCCGGCCCTACCACCCACAGGGTACACTTAATGGGTGGTAGGGCCGGGGGAGAGGGCCGGTGCCGCCGGGAAATCGCGGAGGCGATTTCCCAAATCACAAAACCCATCAACCCTTCTTGCCGACGATCCTGGCGATTTCGGCGGCGACCATGCGTTCGACCATCGCGGGCAGGTTTTGATCGAGCCATTCGCGCAGCGCGGGCTTGAGCAGATCGGCCACCAGCCCTTCGAGCGAGGTTTCGCCGCTGCGCACGATCTGGGGGCGGCTGCTGGGCTGCGACATCATGGCCAGGGCGGCCAGGGATTCGCGCATGGAGGAGATCGCGGGCTCGCTGATCAGGTCGGCGGCCGGAGCGGCGGGGGCCTGTTCCTCGTGAAAATACTGATCGGACTCGGCCAGATCGAGGACGTCATCCTCATGCGAGTCGGCCACACCCAAACGCGGCGCGAAGGAGGGGCCACGATTATCGCGCGCGATCACTTTTTTAATCGAATCAAGGATTTCCTCGACCGAAGGTTCGCCCTGTGCGCGCATTCTATGTGCCCCTGAAATTCGCATTATTGCCGAAAACGGCTCTCAATTGCCGAATGTTGAACCGTTCTGGGCAGGTGTGTCAACGGTGCGCGTGGGCTTGCCCGCGCCTTGCACCTTGTCTAAGCCCCAGTCGGTTAATTCTCCGCGCGCCTCGCGATAGTGGATCTCCGGATCATAGAGCGCGCCCGCATCCAGCCCCAGATCCTTGCCCGACACCCGCCCCATGGCCGACAGCAGCGAGAAGCCCGCGACATAGGCATTGCGCCGCGCGGTGACCAATTGCACCTGCGCGTTCACCAACTCCTGCTCGGCGTTAAGAATATCCAGCACGGTGCGATTGCCCACACTGTTTTCCGCCTTCACCCCGCGCAGCGAGAGTTCGGCCGCCTCGACCGCCGTCTGGCTGGCCGCAATGATCTCATTGGCGGCGCGATAGTTTGAAAAAGAGGCGCGCACATTGGCGATCACTTGCCGCTCGGTGGCGATTTCGGTGTCGATCGCCTGCCCCTCGCGGGCCTGCGCCTGCTTGATCTGGGCGCTGGGCCGTCCGCCCTGATAGAGCGGAATCGTCGCGCGGATGCTGACATCGGCCGTGGCCGCCGATTGCGCGATGGGGAAAGGAAAATCGCCGCGCAGCGCCAGTTGGCCCAGATAGTCGGTATAATTGCCATTGGCGATCATGCTGACCTTGGGCAGGCGTACGGCGCGGGCCACATCGCTGTCAAAGCCCGCCGCCTTGCTGCGCTCGCGCGCGGCGGCCAGATCGGGGTTGGCCTCCAGCGCCAGACCGACCGCATCATCGGGCGTGTCCGGCAGCGTGGGCAGCGGCGGCGGCGGGGTCAACTCGCCCGCCTCATGGCCGATGATCTGGATATAGGTCTCGCGTGCCTGCACCAGACTGGCCTCGGCGCTGCGCAGATTGCCCTGCGCCACGGCCAGACGCGATTGCGATTGCGCCACGTCGGTCTTGGTCACATCGCCGATTTGAAACCTGTCGCTGGTGGCCTTCAGGTTGGTCGAGAGCGTCTGCACCTGCGCCCGGTTGAGCCGCACGATGGCCTCGGTGCGGATGACGTCCAGATAGGCCGTGACGGCCTGCGTAAACACGCCGGCCTCGGTCGCGCGCAGATCATTGCGCCCGGCCACCACCCGCGTATCGGCGGCGCGGATCGCGTTCTTCACCCCGCCCCCGCTGTAGAGCGGAACCGACAGCGTGCCGACCGCCGTGACCATGCGCGGCATATTGGTGGTCGAGGCCGGATTTTGGCGGACATATTCGGTTTCGGTCGCCGTCGCGTTCAACGAGGGCAGACCATCGGCCCGCGCCAGCGGCACGCCGGCATCGGCGGCGCGCAATTGTTCGCGCGCGGCCATCAGGGTCGGATTGCCGGCATAGGTTGCGGCCAGCGCGCTGCGCAGATCCTCGGCGTGAGCGATCGGCGCCACAAGAACCATGGCCGGGTATCCCAAAAGCAGAAGCTTGCGCGTTACCCGGCCATCGATCA
Organism: Novosphingobium sp. KACC 22771; assembly: GCF_028736195.1. GTDB lineage: Bacteria > Pseudomonadota > Alphaproteobacteria > Sphingomonadales > Sphingomonadaceae > Novosphingobium. Next base: position 308,899 of record NZ_CP117881.1, read on the forward strand.
TCAGAAACTCCAGTGTTTGGGCGCGGCCAGCTCGGCAATCGCGGGGATGCCAAGATCGGCCAGCGTGAGGAAGGACACAGCGCCCGCCACCTTGCGGCCCAGCGCCAGACGCGTGACATTCTTTTCGACCAGACCGGTCACGATACGGCCATCGGCGGCCAGCGCATCGGTCAGCACAGCAGGCACTTCGCCCGCCGCGCCATCAATCAGGATCAGCGAATAGCCGGTGCCGGGCAGGCCCTTGGCGAGGTCTGCGGCATCCACCTTGTCCACGCTGCCCGCAAGGCGCGCGACCACGGCGGCGAGGTAATCGCTGCCCGCCGTCACGACCAGAACCTTGTCCTGCGCGGTGGGTTCGGCGGCGCCCAGCACCTTGCCGTGGAACAGCGGCGCGGGCAGCGCGCGGCCATTGCCCAGCGGCACGGCGCGGTCGATATAGGCGGCGGCGCGGTTGGCGGCGGGCACGTAATCCTCACGCGCCACATTGGCCAGAGCCGAGAGCACCCACGGCTCATTCACGCCGCAAGTGCGCAGCTGGCTGTCGATCATGGCGCGGCGGGCGGTGCCTGCCTCGGCGCCTTGGGGTGCGTACTGGATTTCGCTCATGCCATCACAATCCTTGACCAAGGCCGTATTACATACATAACACAGTAATGCAATAGGCCAGACCTGTGTTCTCTATCGCGCGCGCTTCTAGGGCAAACGCCCCGCCAAAGCCAAGCGCTTTGACACGGGAATCCGGGCAATTTCACCACAATCGGCACCGACTTTTGTCGTTGCGGGCGCTTTACCCTTGGCGAAGGGGGGCAATCATGCCTATGGACCGCGCCAACCGATCATACGAATGCGCCTTGGCCCCCTTCCCTTGCGGCCAAAGGCCCAGAGCGAAGGAGCGCCCCCATGGCCGAATTGGTGACCATCAAGGAACAGGATCTGATCGACAGCGTGGCCGATGCGCTGCAATATATCAGCTACTATCATCCGATGGACTATATCCGCGCCTTGGGCGACGCCTATGAGGCCGAACAGGGCCCCGCCGCCAAGGACGCCATCGCCCAGATCCTGACCAACAGCCGCATGTGCGCCGAAGGCCACCGCCCGATCTGTCAGGACACCGGCATCGTCAACGTCTTCATCAAGTGGGGCCAGAACTGCATCCTGGAATCCGAGATGAGCCTGCAGGACGTGGTCGATGAAGGCGTGCGCCGGGCGTACAACAACCCCGACAACAAGCTGCGCGCCTCGGTGCTGGCCGACCCGGCCTTTACCCGCCGCAACACGCGCGACAACACGCCCTGCGTTCTCCATGTCGATATGGTTAAGGGCAGCAAGATCCATGTGGACGTGGCGGCCAAGGGCGGCGGGTCCGAAAACAAGTCGAAGTTCAAGATGATGAACCCGTCCGATTCGATCGTCGACTGGGTGCTGGAAATGCTGCCCCAGATGGGCGCGGGCTGGTGCCCGCCGGGCATGCTGGGCATCGGCATCGGCGGCACGGCCGAACATTGCGTGCTGCTGGCCAAGAAGGCGTTGATGGAACAGATCGACATGGCCCAGCTCAAGCAGCGCGGTCCCCAGAACGATCTGGAAGCGCTGCGCATCGAGATCTTCGACAAGGTCAACGCGCTGGGCATCGGCGCGCAGGGTCTGGGCGGTCTGGCCACGATCCTCGACGTCAAGATCATGGACGCCCCCTGCCACGCGGCGGGCAAGCCGGTCGCCATGATCCCCAATTGCGCGGCCACGCGCCATGCCCACTTCACGCTGGACGGGTCCGGGCCTTCGTATCTGGAAACCCCCAAGCTGGACGAATGGCCCAAGGTGCACTGGGCGCCCGATGCAGCGGCCAAGAAGGTCAATCTCGACATGCTGACCGCCGAGGAAGTGCAGAGCTGGAAGCAGGGCGACCGCCTGCTCTTGAACGGCAAGATGCTGACCGGGCGCGATGCCGCCCACAAGCGGATCAAGGACATGCTGGCCAAGGGCGAGCCCCTGCCCGTCGATTTCAAGGGCCGCGTGATCTATTACGTCGGCCCCGTCGATCCGGTGCGCGAAGAAGTCGTCGGCCCCGCCGGACCCACCACCGCCACCCGCATGGACAGCTTCTCCGACCTCATGCTCGACCTCGGCCTGCTGGCCAGCGTGGGCAAGGCCGAGCGCGGCCCCAAGGCCACCGAATCCATCGCCAACCACAAATCGGCCTATCTGATGGCGGTCGGCGGCGCGGCCTATCTCGTCGCCCGCGCGATCAAGGAATCCAAGGTCGTGGGCTTTGCCGATCTGGGCATGGAAGCGATCTATGAATTCACCGTCGAGGATATGCCCGTGACCGTGGCCGTCGATTCCGAGGGCAAGAACGTTCACCAACTGGCGCCCAATGTGTGGAAGGAAAAGATCGCGGCTGAGGGGTTGTTGGCCTAAGGGTTTTTGCCTCCGGCGGGCAAAGGGACTTGTCCCTTTGCAATCCCGTTAATGGGTTGCGCGTGGTTTGCAGCGATGTGGATCGGGCGACGAATTGAAAGCCTGCGGCGCTAAATAAAGGCGCCGCAGGCTTTTTCATTGCGAACGTTGCGTCCGACCCCAAACGCCGAATCCTTGGCGCCCACGCAGACAGTCATGGAGCGCGAGGGACTAGTCCCTCGCATCATAATCCCCTAATCCCCTCCCCCATGACCACCCTGTTCCACATCTCCGACCTCCATTTCGGCGCCGAGGACCGCGCCGCGCTCGACTGGTTCAGACAGGAGGTGGCGCAGGAGAAGCCCGACGCGGTGATCTGTACCGGCGACCTGACCATGCGCGGCACGGTGCGGGAATTTGACGCGGCGGGGGATTATCTGCTCGGCCTTGGCGTTCCGGTCAGCATCGAGCCGGGCAATCATGACATGCCCTATTATTGGGAGATGGTGAGCCGCCTGCGCCGCCCCTTTGCCCGTTTTGAGGCCTTGCGGGCGCGGGCGCATTCCGATCTGGTGCTGGGCGATGTCACGCTGGCCTCGCTGCCCACGGTGACGCCTGCGCAATGGCGGATCAACTGGTCGAAGGGTTATGTCAAACAGCCTGCCCTTAATGCTGCGCTACGCCTGCTGGAGGGCGCGCAGGGGCTGAAGCTGGCGGCCTGCCATCATCCTCTGGTTGATGCCGATACGCATGGCACGGGTTCGACGCGCGGCGGGAGGCGGGCGCTCTCGGCACTGGCGGGCGCGGGGGTGACGGCGGTGCTGTCAGGCCATGTGCATGACCCCTTCGACCTGAACCTTGAAACCGAAAATGGCCCGATCCGTATCATCGGCGCGGGCACCCTGTCCGAGCGCACCCGCGCCACGCGACCCAGCTATAACCGGCTGGATTATACGCCTGAAACGGGCCTGAACGTAACGGTTCGGGCGGCAGGATAATCCCGCCGCCCCAATTCCCGTTTACTGACCGCGCGCGGCGTTCACCTGTTCCTGGGTGATCGGCACGATCTTGATTTCCACGCGGCGGTTCTTGGCCCGGCCCTCGGGCGTGGCGTTGGTGGCCACGGGCATGGTGGCGCCATAGCCCTGGGTGCGGATACGCGCCTGCGAGACGCCCTGCATGCCCAGATAATCGCCCACCGTGCGCGCGCGATTTTCCGACAGGGTCTGGTTCAACTGGGCGCTGCCGGTCGAATCGGTGTGGCCGTAAACGTCGATCAGGCTGTTGGGATAATCCTTCAGGCTCTGCGCGATCTTGTCCAGCGTGGGACGGAACTGGGGCTGGAGCATATAGGAGCCGGTGTCGAAGGTCACGCCATCGGGCAGGCTGAGCATGATCGAGCGGCCGTCATCGGACGGGCGGATGTCCACCCCGGTCCCGGCGGTCTGCTCGCGCAGCTGCTTGATCTGCTTGTCGCGCTCATAGCCGATGGCGCCGCCGGCGATGCCGCCGATGCCGGCCCCGATGATGCGGCCCGTGCCGCCCCCGATCAGCCCCCCCAGCAGCATGCCGCCCAGCGCCCCTGCACCCGCACCGATGGCTGTGCGCGATACCTTTTGCTGGCCTGTGTTGGGGTCGGTCACGCAGCCTGAGGTGGCCAGCAGCGCGGCGATGGCGAAACTGGCGGTGGCAAGGCGTACCTTGGTCATTGGGGATCTCTCCATGATTGTCTGGCCCGGATCGGTCGGCCATTTGGTCCCGATAGATCGCTTTTCAGCGCTACAATGTGAATCTATCATTAGCCGAAAGGTTCCGCCAAGCGTCGGCGGGGCATTTGTAACAGATTTGTATCGGCATTTGTTTGCGCATGGTTTTGCGCGCCCCCTTCGCCTTTGCGAACAAAGCTGCTAGGGATGCTCTTGTGACACCCTTTCCCTGGATAGATGTACTGGTCATTGGCGGGCTTGTTGTCCTCAATGGCGTGTTTGCCATGTCGGAACTGGCGATTGTTTCGGCGCGCACGGCAAAATTGCGCGTGCTGGCCGATCGCGGCAACCGGGGGGCAAGGGCTGCGCTCGACTTGACGGCCGATCCGGGCAAGCTGCTTTCCACCGCGCAGATCGGCATCACGCTCGTCGCCGTGGTCACTGGCGCCTTTTCCGAGGCCAGCCTGTCGACCCCGGTGGCCGAACGTATCGCGCATTGGGGCATCCCGCTGGCCTATGCCGACCGTCTGGCCAGCGTGCTGGTGCTGGGGCTGACCACCTTTGTCAGCCTGATCATCGGCGAACTCGTCCCCAAGCAGGTGGCGCTGGCCCATGCCGAGCGCATCGCGATCATCGCTTCGCCGCCCATGGCCATGATGGCGCGGGCCACGGCGCCGCTGGTCTGGCTGCTGCGCGTGTCCTCGGATGCCATCCTGGGCATGATCGGGGTGAAAACCGGCGAGGAG